>CAYRGS010000099.1:13770-14150 GCA_964423875.1 uncultured bacterium | reverse complement strand
GCCCTTCAGGGCCGCACGCTTACGCCGCATGAAAGACCTTATGTAAGGACCGACCTGCCATATCAGTTTTCGAGGGGGGTTCCCAACCCCTGGGAGGGGTCCAGGGGAGACAGCTTTCAAAATGTCCCCCCTGGGATTTGTTTGGATGGTGGTCATTACACGCTGACTCCCAGCTCGCGTTTTTCCAGGGCGGCGATTCGGTCTCGGAACTCGGCGGCGGCCTCGAACTCCAGGCGCTCGGCCGCCTCGATCATCTCCGTGCGGAGTTGTTCGATCCGTTTGGACACGTCGCCGGGCGAGTCCGCCGTGAAGTACGGGGCGTCCTCTTCGGCCGCCTTGGAGACCGACGTGTAGTCCCGCTGCGACACGTCGCCGAGGAC
>CAYRGS010000099.1:0-13760 GCA_964423875.1 uncultured bacterium | reverse complement strand
TTCCGGACGATGGACCGGGGCGTGATCCCGTTCTCTTCATTGAAGGTCTCCTGGATCTCCCGCCTCCGCCGGGTCTCGGAGATGGCCGTCTCCATGGATTTCGTCATCCGGTCGGCGTACATCAGGACCGTTCCGTTGATGTTCCGCGCCGCGCGTCCGGTGGTCTGGATGAGGGAGGTCGCCGAGCGCAGGTAGCCCTCCTTGTCGGCGTCCAGGATGGCCACCATCGAGACCTCGGGGAGGTCCAGGCCTTCCCGCAGCAGGTTGATCCCGATGAGGACGTCGAACTCGCCCAGGCGAAGCTCGCGGATTATGGCCACGCGCTCGAGGGCGTCGATGTCGGAATGCAGGTAGCGCACCCGCACCCCCGCCTCCTGGTAGAACTCGGCCAGCTCTTCGGCGAAGCGCTTGGTGAGGGTGGTGACGAGGACGCGCTCGCCGGCCTCGACGCGCTGCCGAATGGCGGTCAGCAGGTCGTCCACCTGGCCCCGGACGGGCCGGACCTCCACCTCCGGGTCGGTCAGCCCGGTGGGGCGGATGATCTGCTCGGCCATGAGGCCGCCGCTGATGTTCAGCTCGTAGGGCCCCGGCGTGGCCGAGACGTAAATGGCCGCGGGGATCCGCGCCTCGAATTCCGGATAGCTCAGCGGCCGGTTGTCTAGGGCCGAGGGGAGGCGGAAACCGTGCTCCACGAGGGTCATCTTGCGGGAGCGGTCGCCGGCGTACATGCCGTGAAACTGCGGAATCGCCACGTGGCTCTCGTCGATGATGTAGAGCGAATCCGGCGGAAAGAAGTCCAGGAGCGTGTGCGGGGCCTCGCCCGCCGTCCGGCCTTCCAGGTGGCGGGAATAGTTCTCGACGCCGTTGCAGTAGCCCACCTCCCGGAACATCTCGAGATCGAACTTGGTCCGCTGCTCCAGGCGCTGGGCCTCCAGGTACTTTTTCTCCCGCTTGAGCTCAATCAGGCGTTCGTCCATCTCGGCTTCGATGGCTATCAGGGCGCGGCGCAGGCGGTCCTCCGGCGTGACGTAATGGCTCCTCGGGTAGAGGTCCACCGACTGCCGCTTGTGTATGACCGTCCCGCGCAGGGGGTCGATCTCGCTGATGGACTCGATCTCGTCGCCGAAGAACTCGATTCGTAGCCCCGTCTCCGTCTCGTAGGCGGGAATGACCTCGACCACGTCCCCCCGGACGCGGAATGTCCCGCGCTTGAAGTCGATGTCGTTGCGTTGGTATTGGATCTGCACCATTCGGGTGAGGACCTCGTCCCGGTCGATGCGCTGTCCGGTCTCCAGATAAATGTGCATGCCGTGGTAGGTCTCGGGCGAGCCTAGGCCGTAGATGCATGAAACGCTGGCGACGATGATCACGTCCCGGCGCGTCAGCAGGGAGAAGGTGGCCGAGTGGCGGAGCCTGTCCAGCTCTTCGTTGACCGAGGCGTCTTTCTCGATGTAGGTGTCCGTGCTCGGCAGGTAGGCCTCAGGCTGATAGTAATCGTAATAGCTGACGAAATATTCGACGGCGTTTTCCGGGAAGAAGGTCCGGAACTCGTTATAGAGCTGGGCGGCCAGGGTCTTGTTGGGGGCCGCCACGAGGGTCGGTTTCCCCAAATCGGCGATGACGTTCGCCATGGTGAACGTCTTGCCCGATCCCGTAACGCCGAGAAGAACTTGGTGGCGGCAGTCGTCCCGGAGGTTCCCGAGGAGGCAGTCGATGGCCTCGGGCTGGTCTCCGGTGGGCTTGAAGTCGGATGTAAGCTGGAACGCGCTCATGGCTGGTTCGAGGGTGAGGGTGGAAGAATTCCGCGGGCCGGGCCTTCCGCCCGGTCCGTGCGAACGCCATTCGTCAGCCCCGTCGGGGCCGGTAGAGTTCGATGTACTTTTCCCAGGATTCCAGGGTGGACGCTTGGACGGTGCTGGCCACGTATTGGTGGAACAGGAAGTAAGGCCGGTGAGGCCGCCGGATCAATCGGAATCCACTCTCTGCCGGCGTGCGGTTCCCCTTTCGCGAGTTGCAGGATTGACAGGCCGCCACCACGTTTTCCCACGAGGTGTCGCCCCCCCGGGAGCGGGGAATGACGTGGTCGATGGTCAGCCCCTTGCCCTGGCGGCCGCAGTATTGGCAGGTGTGGTTGTCCCGGCGCGAGACGTTCCGTTTGCTGAACGCAACCTTCCCCCGCCGGGGGAGGTGGATGTATCGCTGAAGGCGGATGACGCTGGGCAACAGCAGCGACAGGGTGTAGGAGCGAACCCGGAGGCCGTTTTCCTCCACCGCCTCAGCCCGGCCGCACAGGATCATCGTAATGGCCCGGCGGCCCGAGCAGATGTGCAGGGGCTCATAGCTCCGGTTCAGCACGAGGACCCAAAGAGAATTAAAATCCAGTGTTGTCACGCCCATGAATCCGATGCAAATTACCTTTTTGACAATGCGGTCCGGGCGCCCTCGCTGTCACCGATGGCGCAGCCGGTGACGGATGCGCGAAGCGGTCCAAACCCTTGTGATAGAATCTCCTCACCGGAATTCTCGCCCGCCGGCGGAGCCGCAAGGAAAGCTTTCTGATGCCGAAGATCAAGCTCCTTCTGTTTTTCCCCCTTGTCATCGCGGTCGGTGTGGGGACGGCCGTGGGCCTGTTGTTCGCCCAGTTCGAGGGCCTCCCCGAGGTTCACGACCTCGAACGCTACCGCCCCAGCACGATCACCAGGATCTATGACCGCCGGGACGCCCTGCTGGCCGAATTCTACATCGAGCGGCGCATCCTGGTTCCGTTCCACCGCATCCCCAAAAACCTGATTCAGGCCACCCTCGCCATTGAGGATAACAATTTTTACAACCACTTTGGGATCGACTTCAAGGGCCTCCTCCGCGCCCTGTACCAGAACGTGCGGGCCGGGCGGGTGGTTCAGGGGGGGAGCACGATCACCCAGCAGCTCGCCAAGGTCCTGTTTCTCACCTCGGAGCGCAGCCTCAGCCGGAAGATGAAGGAGGCCCTGCTGGCCCTGCGCATCGAGCGGACGTACAGCAAGGAGGAGATCCTCGCCCTGTACTTTAACCAGATCTATCTGGGGAGCGGGGCTTACGGTGTCGAGGCGGCCGCACAGACGTATTTCGACAAAGGGGTGGCAAATCTCACCCTGGCGGAGGCCGCCCTGCTGGCCGCTTTGCCCAAGGCGCCCTCCTTTCTTTCCCCGCTCCGCTATCCGGAACGCGCTCGCAAGCGCAGGAACCTGGTTCTCAGCCGGATGCAGCGGCTGGGTTTCGTCTCGGCGGGCACGGCCCGCGAGGCGCGGATGTCGCCCCTCGGCGTTGCGGGCGGAAAAACGGTCGAGGCTTCGGCCCCTCACTTCGTCGAGCGCGTCCGGCGCGAGCTTCAGGAGATGTTCGGCAACCGGGACCTCTACCGCAAGGGCCTGCGGGTTTATACGACGCTTGACCTGGGGCTTCAACGAAGGGCCCGCGACGCCGTGATAAAGGGTCTGGAGGCGGTGGACCGCCGCAGGGGTTTCCGGAAGCCGCCCGGCGCGGCGTCGCCGAACGGAAAGGCCCCGTGGCCCGCTCCCGGAGCCCGGTTGATGGGTCGGGTGACCCGCAGGGCCGGCAACCGGATTTTTGGTCTCTTCGGCGGGTATCCGGCGAGCTTCGTCCTGGTGGATGCGGGAACGTGGAAACACCTTTCCGCTGGGATCCCCCTCCTCGTGGAGGTCGAGTCGTCCGACATCGCCGCTCGGCGCCTGAGCGTGAAGCCGATCGCCCCGGCCGAGGGGTCCCTGATTGCGCTGGACAACCGCACGGGCGCCATTCGGGCGATGGTGGGCGGCCGGGATTTCGAGAAGAGCCAGTTCAACCGGGCCATCCAGGCGTTGCGCCAGCCGGGGTCCTCCTTCAAGCCCTTCATCTACGCGGCGGCCCTGAAAAGAGGGTTCAAGCCCAACGACATCATCGTGGACGCGCCCGTCTCGTACAGGGACTCGTCCAGCAAGAAGATGTGGAAACCCACCAACTACGAGAAACGCTTCTTCGGCCGGGTGACCCTTCAACGCTCGCTGGAGCACTCGATCAATGTGGCGACGATCCGGCTCCTGGAAAAGGTGGGGACGCGGCGGGTCAGCGGGCTGGTGAAGCGGCTCGGCGTCCTGAGCCCCATCGAGCCTTATCTTTCCATGGCGTTGGGGACGTCGGTGGTGAACCTGCTCGAGATGACCTCGGCCTACGCGACGATTGCCAACGGCGGGCTTCGGACCGCCCCCTATACGATTCAACGGGTTGAGACGGCCGACGGCAGAAACCTGTTCGAGCGGGAGCCCCGCATCACCCGAGCCCTGGACCCCGAGACCGCCTATCTCATGACCCACATGCTGCGCGGCGTCATCGAGCGGGGCACGGGCCGCAAGGCCAAGGTCCTCGACCGCCCCCTCGCGGGGAAGACGGGCACCACGGACGAGTTCAAAGACGCCTGGTTCATCGGATTCTCACCCGGCCTCGCCTTGGGCATATGGGTGGGCTTGGACACCAACGAGTCCTTGGGCCGGGGAGAGACGGGGGCGCGGGCTGCGCTCCCCATTTGGGTCGAGACCATGGGGGGCTGGATCCGGAATCACCCCGCCGAAAAGTTCCCCATTCCGCGCGACATCCGGCTGGTCGAGGTGGACAGCCGGACCGGACTCCTGGCCGCGCCTCCCTGCAAGCGGTTCGCTATCCGGATTGCGCTGATGAAGGGGACTGAGCCCTCCCGTAAATGTGGACGGCTGCAATGAGCGCTCATCGCCGGAAAGCCTGTCGCGCGGCCCCGGATTGAGGCGGCGCGAGGGGGTTCCGCCCGTATGAGGAGGTGCGTGCGCTTTTGAGATTCAAATTGGAAGATGTTATATAAGTAACTGATTTATTGGCTTTAACATAAAATATTCGCTTTCCCTTCATAAAAAATGCTTGTCAGTCCGCTCCGCTTGTATTACTTAAAAGAAACAACCAATCGATCCAACGGAGCCTATCATTCGCCCTTGATGAACAACTGACCCCCGGGGACACTGCCCGTGCGCATGAATGGAAAACCTAAGATTCTCATATTGGACCAATCGGTGAAATCCCGCGAAGCCATTCGGGATATTCTACTTCAGGATGAGTATGAAACGGAAACGGCGGAGTCCGCCGAGGAGGGACTGGATCTCATCGCGTCCCGTCAGTTCGACGTTTTGGTGACCGATCTGCCTTTGTCTTCCATGGGAAGGTCCGGCTGGCTTCACAGCGGCCCCCCGGAGGCGGCCGATCTGCCGGTCGTTGCGATCGTCGGTGCACAGGACCGCGGCAACGAGCCCGATCCCCTGCCCGATCAGGTGAAGGTCGTGCTCAGCACCCCCCTTCGCAAGGGCGAGCTGCTGGCCGCCGTTCGCGAGGCGCTCTGCATCGGCCCGGAGCACAGCCTCTTTTCTTCCTGACGCCGATCGGCCGGTCTCATCACTTAGGTGGGACGGCGCCGGACGATTCGCCCCCACCGTCAATCCCCGCGCCCATCGCGGCGTGCCATTCTTACGGCAACCGAATCGGAAGGACTTGCCGGCCTAGGGGGTCCGTCCGGGGAAGGGAGACTTGCAATGGAAAAGGCCGTCATCGTTGAAGCCGTCCGTACGCCCATCGGACGGGACCGGGGCGCCCTTAAGGATTTCGACGTTGACGTGCTGGCCGCCCTGGTCCTGGCGGAGGTGGTGAGGCGCGCGGATTTCGATCCCTCAGCCTTGGACGACGTAATCTTCGGCGTCTCCAATCAGGTCGCCACGGCCAAGAACATCGCCCGCGTCGCCCTGCTGCGCGCCGGGTATCCCGTTTCGATCCCGGGGACGACACTGACGCGTCTTTGCGGCTCCGGCCTCCAGGCCATCAACTTCGCCGCCATGGCCATCGAGACCGGCCAGGCGGAGGTTGTCGTCGCGGGCGGGGCCGAGAGCATGACCCGCACCCCCTTCATCCTCGAAAAGATCCCGTCGCCTTACGCCCGGGGAGACCGGACATTGATCGATGCCTTCTCCGGAACCCTCGCCGCGCCCGACGGCATGCACGTCCCCAACGGCGTCACCGCCGAGAACGTGGCCCGCCGGTACGGTGTCTCCCGGGAGGACCAGGACCGGTTCGCTTACCATTCCCACATGCGGGCCAAGGCCGCCATCGAGGAAGGACGCTTCAAAGAGGAGATTGTTCCCGTCGAAGTCCCCGCGGGGAAAAAGGGAGCGGACCCGGTCCTGTTCGATACGGATGAGCACGTCCGCTACGACACCACCTTCGAGAAGCTTGCGTCGCTGCGCCCCGCCTTTCAGGAGGGCGGCACTGTGACGGCCGGGAATTGCTCGGGGATCAACGACGGCGCGGCGGCGGTCCTGATGATGAGCGCGGACCGGGCCGAGGCCGAGGGCTACACCCCCTTGGGACGGATCCGGGGAACCGGCGTGGCCGGCACCGAGCCGGACGTGATGGGCATCGGCCCCATCCACTCCACCCCGAAGGCCCTGCGGACAGCGGGCGCCGAGATGGGCGACATCGGCTTGATCGAGCTGAACGAGGCCTTCGCCTCGCAGGCCTTGGCGTGCGCACAGGTCTTGGAGATCGACCTGGACCGGATGAACGTCAACGGCGGGGCCATCGGCCTCGGCCATCCGCTGGGGTGCACCGGCGCGCGGATGATGACCACCCTCCTCCACGAAATGAAGCGCCGGGGCGAGAACCTGGGCTTGGCGACAATGTGCATCGGGGGCGGCCAGGGGATCTCCACGGTCGTCGAGCGGACCTGATCCCCGGATTTTGCAGGGACCGAACTTTAGGTCGCGCGCGCGGCTCCGCCGTCCGTCCGGTTTCGACTTGAAACCCCGCCCGCTCTGGCGTAACATGACCTTTGTCTGAAGACCCACCCCCCCCCCTGCCAATCCATACCATCGTTTTCGGAGTCCCAAGCCATGGATTGGTCCCTGTTTAAGAGCATTCTCGAGGCCGTCGTGATCCTGGTCGTTCTGCCGGGCGCCGCGGTTCACCTGTTCCGGACGCAGCGAAGCCGTCTGGAGGCGCAGCGACGCCTTCTCGAAGAAAAGGACACCGCCCTGCGCGCGGCGGCGGGCGAGCTCGCGGCGATGAAGGACAAATTCCGCGCCTTCTCCGACGAGGTCGCCGCGCGGAACAAGCGGGCGTGGGCCCGGCTCCTCGATGAGGAGTCCGCAACCGTCCAAGCCGCTCAACAAAAATGCGGCAAGGTCCTTCAGGAGCGATTCGAGGGATTCACCGGCAAGCTGACCGCGGTCCAGCGCGAGCTGGACGGGTTTCAGAATTCCCTGTTGGAGACCTTTGGAGGCTTTTACGATCAGCGCAAGAGAAACCTGGAGGGGAAGGGGATCCTCCCGTTCGAAGTGTCCGAGTGGACGGCCGACATGGAAACCGAATACAGGGAGGGGACAACCGGCGAAGTGATCCCCTTTCCCGGCAAGCGAGCGACCCGTCAGGGCGGCGGAGCCGCCAAAGACTGAGCGCCCCTTCCCGCACGGCCCGGCGGGGTGAAGGGCCGGGCGGTCTGGAGGCGGCCCTTGTCCCGTCTCGTCCCCCGGTGTCCCGGGAATCCGGCCGGGGGATGTCCGGAACCTTCCCTTCCGTGACATGGACAACCCTTTGATTGACTGGTAATTTCGCCTGGAGCGGCATTTCCGCGATGGGGTGTTGAGTATGGTGTTGGAGCGCGCGAGGAAGGTGCTCGAGACGGAGGCCCGGGCCATCATGGACCTGATCCCCCGGCTCGGGGAGGATTTCAGCCGCGCCGTCAATCTCGTCCTGGCGTGCCGGGGCCGCATCGTGGTGAGCGGGATGGGGAAGTCCGGCATCATCGGGCGGAAGCTCGTCTCGAGCCTGGCGAGCATCGGCGTTCCGTCCCTGTTCCTTCACCCCGCCGAGGGGGCCCACGGGGACGCGGGGATGATGACGCGGGGCGATGTCGTCATCGCCTTGTCCAAAAGCGGCGAGACCGAGGAGCTTTTGAACCTCCTGTCCGCCGTCCGCCGACTGGGCATCCCCCTCATCAGTCTGACGGGGAACGTCCGCTCCTCCATCGCGCGCTGGAGCGAAGTCGTCCTGGACGTGGGCGTGGCCGAGGAGGCCTGCCCGCTGGACCTGGTCCCGACCTCGAGCACGGCGGCGGCGATGGCGATGGGCGACGCTCTGGTCATGGCCCTGCTGGAAAAGAAGGGCCTCCGCCCCAAGGATTTCGCCGTCTACCACCCAGGCGGAAGTCTGGGCAAGCGGCTCCTCCTCCAGGTGAAGGACCTGTCGCACGCGGGGGAGGAGATCCCCGCCGTGAAGCTGGACGCGCCGTTCAAGGACGTGATTTACGAGATCTCCTCCAAGCGTCTCGGGGTCACCACCGTGGCGGATGAAGCGGGATGCCTCGCTGGGATCGTTACGGACGGCGACGTGCGCCGCGCCGTCGAGCGGCACGAAGACGTCTTGCTGACGCGGGCGGAGGACATCATGACGCGGGACCCCAAGGTCATTGATGAGAACGTCCTGGCGGCCGAGGCCCTGCGCCTGATGGAGATGTGCAGCATCACCTCGGTTCTCACGACCGACGGCGATGGCCGGACCACCGGGATCATCCATCTGCACGACATTCTGAAGGCAGGGATACTCTGACATGGCGATTCATCCCCAGGAAGCGGCGCGCAAGATCAGACTCATCATCCTCGACGTGGACGGGGTTCAGACGGATCGGGGCATTTACGTCGCGTCGGACGGCACGTCGATGCGCCGATACGACATCCGCGACGGCACCGGCGTCACCGTCGCCCTCAACGCCGGGTTCCATGTCGCCTTCATCAGCGGGAAGGGATCGCCCTCCATCCGCGCCCGCGCTGAGGAGCTGGGGGTGGAAGACGTTTACGAAAATCTGCGAGACAAGACCCCGGCTTACGAGGAGCTCAAGGCCAAGCACGATCTGGCCGATGAGGAGATCGCCTACGTGGCGGACGATGTGATCGACCTGCCCGTGATGCGGCGCGTCGGACTGCCCGTCGCCGTGGCGGACGCGGCGGTAGAGGTCCTGGCCGCCGCGACCCGCGTGACGATCCGCCCGGGCGGACACGGCGCTGTCCGGGAGGCTGTCGAGTTTATCCTGCACGCCCAGGGGAAGTGGAACGAGACCTTGAAGTCGCGCTTCGGGCTGTAGGGAGCGCCCCGCGGGGGCCCCCGCCGGACCGGATGGATCTCATCGGTTGCGCGCCCTTGGACGGCGGTTGAAGGACGGAGGCATGGGACCGACGAGGAAGACCAAGACGGACATCGAAGCTGCGCGCCGGGATTGGGAGGACCAGGTCCTCCGCGAGACCCTGGAGCGGCGCCCGGAGAGGCGCGAGGCGTTCCGGACGGAATCTCATATTCCCGTCGAGCGCCTGTACACCCCCGAGAGCGTTCCCGACCTGGACTACGTCGAGGAATCGGGGTTCCCCGGCCGGCCGCCCTTCGCGCGCGGCATCCATCCGACGATGTACCGCGGCCGCCACTGGACGATGCGCCAGTACGCCGGCTACGCCACGGCGGAGGAGTCCAACCGCCGCTACAAGTACCTGCTCGATCAGGGGGGCGCGGGGCTGAGCGTCGCCTTCGACCTCCCCACGCAGATCGGCTACGACTCCGACCACCCCATGGCCGAGGGCGAGGTCGGGCGCGTCGGCGTGGCCATCGACAGCCTCCGGGACATGGAGACGCTGTTCGACGGAATCCCCCTGGACCGCGTCAGCACGTCCATGACGATCAACGCCACGGCCGCCGTCCTGATGGCCCTCTACGTCGCCGTGGCCGAGAAGCAGGGCGTCCCGCCCGCCAATCTCCGGGGCACGGTCCAGAACGACATCCTCAAGGAATACATCGCCCGGGGGACATACATCTATCCGCCCGAGCCTTCCCTGCGGATCATCACGGACATGTTCGCCTTTTGTGGCGAGCACCTTCCCCGGTGGAGCCCCATCAGCGTCAGCGGCTACCACATGCGCGAGGCCGGATGCACGGCCGTCCAGGAGGTGGCCTTCACCCTGGCCGACGGGATCACGTACGTGGAAGCGGCCCTGCGTGCCGGACAGGACGCGGAGGACCTGGGAAGCCGCCTCTCGTTCTTCTTCGCCGCCCACAACGACCTGCTGGAGGAGGTGGCTAAGTTCCGGGCGGCCCGGCGTCTCTGGGCGCGGATCATGGAGGATCGCTTCGGCGTGAAATCCGACCGCGCCCGGATGCTTCGGTTCCACACCCAGACGGCGGGCGTGACGCTCACGGCCCAACAGCCGCTCAATAACGTGGTCCGCGTGACGGTCCAGGCCCTGGCGGCGGTCCTGGGCGGGACACAGTCCCTGCACACCAACTCCTTCGACGAGGCCATCGGCCTGCCCACGGAAGAGGCCGTCCGCCTGGCCCTGCGCACCCAGCAGGTTCTCGCCCACGAATCGGGCGTCACGGAGACGGTGGACCCGCTGGGCGGGAGCTACGCGGTCGAGTCCCTCACCCGCGAGATCGAGGCCCGTGCCCGGGACTACATCGCCCACATCGATGGGATGGGCGGGATGCTCCGGGCCATCGAGCGGGGCTGGGTCCAGCGGGAGATCCACGAATCGGCCTACCGCCGCCAGCGGGCGGTCGAGCGAGAGGAGAGCGTCGTTGTCGGCGTCAACGCCTATATGCAAGAGGCCGAGGACGGCGGGGGGGGAGGGGGGGACGGCGGGTCCGCGAGCCGCCTCTGGATCGACCCGGCCATCGAGTCGGCCCAAAAGGAAAGACTCGCCGCCCTCCGAAAAGACCGGGACAATGCCCGGGTCAAGAAATCTCTCTCCGCCGTCGAGGAAGCGGCCCGCGCGAGCGTCAACCTGATGCCCCCCATCCTGGACGCGGTCCGGGCGTACGCGACGGTCGGGGAGATCGCCGACGCCCTGCGCAACGTCTTTGGCGAGCATGAGGAGGTTACGAGCCTTTGAAGATCCCGGAGGGGGGGGCAATTTGAAAACTGTCCCTCCCCTCAAAAACTTTCATTGGGCGAAAAGGGGCGGCCTTTCAGGGCCGCCCCTTTTCGCGACTGATCGTCTTCGCTGTTCGTCATTCTGAGCTAGGGACATCGATGCTCGCACGGCCATTTTCGTCGTAACGGTCTCTCAGGACCAGGGGCCGGTACGGTCTACCGTCCGTAGTCTTCCCCGCACCCACGGGAAATGACTCCCCATTCTCACACGCAGAGGAAGAACACGACAACCATTCTGCACACAGGTCAAGATACAAGGGCCGGTCTTGAGCCGGCCGTCCCGGCCCGTCTCACTCCCCTCACACGGCCTACATTTTCTTGTTTACCTCCCCCCCGAACTTTCGTAGTATTTTCATTGTCAAACCCTAAAGTATAAATTCAAGATCTGACACCACGACCCACCCAGGAAGACAACCAGGGCAGAGCCATGACCCTGATGACCATGAAAGCCGCTGTCATTCGTGAACCGGGCGCACCTGAGGTGCTGATGATCGAGGAACTTCCCGTTCCGCAACCGGCGCCCGGGTGGGTCCTCATCCGCGTGAAAGCGTTTGGCCTGAATCGCTCCGAGCTCTTCACACGACAAGGACACTCGCCCGGGGTCGAGTTTCCCCGTATACTCGGTATTGGGGCGGTCGGGACTGTTGAGGAGGCGCCGGGCGGCGTGTTCGAGCCGGGGCAGACCGTAGCAACCGCCATGGGCGGCATGGGCCGGGCGTTCGATGGCGGCTACGCCGAGTACACCTGTGTGCCCGCCGGCCAAGTGCAGGCCATTGACACAACGCTGAATTGGCAAACCTTCGGTGGCCTGCCCGAGATGATCCAAACCGCGTGGGGCTCACTCAACAGTTCGCTGAAGCTTGAGCGCGGGCAATCATTGCTGATTGGGGGCGGGACCACCTCGGTGGGCTTGGCGGCCGCGGTGCTTGCCAAGAAGCAGGGCGCCACAGTCGCCGCCACCACACGGAAAGCCGATCGCGAAGCCATGCTGCAAGACAACGGCGCGGATCACGTCTTTATCAACACCGGCGAGATCTCGGGCGACGTCCGTCGGGTGTTTCCCGAAGGCGTCGACAAAGTGCTGGAACTGGTCGGGACCACCACGTTACTCGACTCACTGCAGTGCGCCGCGCGCTTCGGCTCGGTGTGCATGACCGGCATGGTCGGCAACGCCTAGGAGTTTAATCGGTTCAGTCCGATGGGTGCGATACCGTCCACGGTTAATCTCACCACCTACGCTGGTGGTTCGACCGATTTCATCGAAACGCCCCTTCAGATGGTAGTGAACGAAGTAGAGGAAGGACGTATGACGCCCATGTTCGGGCGTGTGTTTCACCTGGATGGGATCGTTGAAGCGCACCGCTGCATGGAAGACAACGCAGCCGGCGGCAAGATCGTCGTCCTCACCTGAAAGAACTGAAAGGGGTCAAGTCTTTGGTTGATGGAAAGGAGACCCAATGATCTTCATCCGCGTCTTGAATCTTCAAAAGGGAAATTAGTCAACAAAAGATTTGACCCCTTTGTCTTCCCCAGGGGTTGGAGAGGTTATAAAATGCGGCCCTTGGGTCTCCGATATATTGAACCCATGCGTTCCCGTGAAACCGGGTATGTGAGACTCCCGGAAAAGTCTTCAGAGAGGGTCTCCGGTCCTTTCGGATCCGGTCCCGAACGGGCTGGAGGCCGGATGATTTGGAGGTGTGATGCCCTTCGATGACCCAAAGGATTTTCTGGCCTGTCTGGAGGAGGAAGGCGACTTGGTCCGGGTGACGTCCCCGGTGGACGTCCTGTACGAGATCTCCGCCTACATCCGCAAGACATCCGACGAGCAGGGCCCGGCGCTGCTTTTCGAGCGGGTCGAAGGGTTTGACATGCCGGTCGTCGGGGGGCTTTTCGCCGCGCGGCGACGGGTCCTTCGGGCGCTGGAATATGCGCCCGGGGAAGCTCTTGAACGGTTCTATGAAGGAATCCGCTCCCCGATTGACCCGGTGGTGGTGGACGCGGGTCCTTGCCAGGAGGTTGTTTTTGAGGGAGACGAGGTCGATCTGACCCGGTTCCCGATCCCGAAGTATTCTCTTGATGACGGCGGGGTTTTCATCACCCACGGCGTCCAGATCTCCAAGGACACCGAGACCGGGGGCAAGAACGCCGGGATCTACCGGATGCAGCTCAAGGGCCCTGACCGCCTGGGGATGTGGGTCGGAAAACATCAGGATGGTTGCCTCCAAATTCTCAAAGCGGAGCGGAGGGGGGAGGCGCTGGAAGTGGCCGTTGCCCTGGGCGTGGACCCGGTCATCATGCTGGCCACGCAGGTCAAGGCGAATTACGGCGTCGATGAGCTGACCCTGGCGGGCGGGCTTCGGGGCAAGCCCGTCGAGGTTGTGCGATGCAGGACGGTGGACTTGGAGGTCCCGGCCACCAGCGAGATCGTTATCGAGGGGCGGGTGATCCCCAATTACCGGGAGGCGGAGGGACCCTTCGGTGAGTTTTCAGGATACTACGGCCCGGAATCCGAGATGCCCGTTGTGGAAGTGACCGCCATCACCCACCGGAACTCTCCCATCTTCCACGCGGGGCTCACCGGCCCGCCGATGACCGAGAACCACTTCCTCAAGCAGCTTCCCAACGAGGTCACGCTCTACCGGGAGCTGAGCGCCAAGTTTCCGGAGGTGAAGGCCGTCACCTTTCCGGCCTCCGGTTGCTGCGAGTATTCCTGCTATATCTCCATGACGCCGCGCTACAAAGGGCA
>CAYRGS010000098.1:13727-14154 GCA_964423875.1 uncultured bacterium | reverse complement strand
CGCTACCAAGCTGCGCTACGCCCCGATCCGTTGCTCTTACCCCGCAAGCTTACAATGTAATGAATCTTCCCGCGGTTTGCCAGCCCGACCGGCGGCCTCAGGCCTTCCAGCCGTGTTTTCCCACGAGCTTCACAAATACACAGTCGCTCAACTTTTCGAGCCTCGTCTCGTCGCGCTCCTTTGTGACCCGGATCAGATCCTGCTCATGGGTCTCGCCGATCGGGATCACCATTCGCCCCCCCTCCGCAAGCTGCTCCTTCAGGGGGGCCGGGACCCGCGGTGAGCACGCCGCGACGACTATGGCGTCGAAGCCGGGGAAGCGCGGATCAGCCTTGATCTGGATTCTGTCGACCGCCGCTATGGTCTGACCGTCGACCCCGAGCCGCGGCCTGAGATCGTGGTGCCGCTGCCCATGCCGATCAGCTCC
>CAYRGS010000098.1:0-13717 GCA_964423875.1 uncultured bacterium | reverse complement strand
ACGACTATGGCGTCGAAAGGGCTTTCTTCCGGCCATCCGAGACTGCCATCGGCAATTCGCCCGGCCACGTTGTGGTGACCCAGGGCTTCCAGCCGTTCGCGGGCGCGCGTTCCCAGCGATTTCAGCCTTTCGATGGTGTAGACCTTCTCGACCAGCTCCGCTAGGATCGCCGTCTGGTAGCCCGAACCCGTTCCGATTTCCAAGACCCGCTCGGCGCCCTGAAGAGAGAGCGCTTGGCAGGTGAGCGCCACGATGAACGGTTGGGAGATCGTCTGCCCCTCGCCGATGGGGAGCGGGTGATCTTTATACGCGCGAAACCGCAGGGCCTCCTCCACCATCAGGTGGCGCGGAACGCGGCGCATCGCGTCCAGGACGCGGATGTCCGTAATCCCGCGTTCAGCCAGCTGGTCCCGAACCATCCGCTCGCGCTCTTTGGCGTAGGTTTGGGGGTCCTCCCGCCCGTTTCCGCGGCGGCGGCCGTAGGACAAAAAAGGAAGTTTCAAGATTCGGCCTCCGCCCTCCGGAGGTTCCCGCACGGGGTGAACGGGCCTAGAAAGACCATTGGCTCATGGCTTGATGGGCCGCTTCGTTGGTCAGATCGAGATGCAAGGGCGTGACGGAGATGAACCCTTCGTGAGCAGCGTCGAGATCGGTGTCGCCCTCCCGGGCCCATTCAGCGTCGCCACCGCCGATCCAGAAATACTTCCGACCCCTTGGGTCCACCTTCTCGACGATTGCCTCTCCGTAAAAGCTTTTCCCTTGGCGGGTGACGCGGACGCCACGAATCCGTTCCCCGGGCAGGTCGGGAACGTTGACGTTGAGCAACGTGTCATTGGGCAGGCCGCGGCGGACGACTTCGCCGACGAGGCGCGCTGAGAATGCGGCCGCTGGGCCAAACTCGAATGGGCCCCTTGAAACCAGAGAGACGGCTATCGAGGGAACACCTGAAAGCGTCCCTTCAAAAGCCGCTGCTACCGTCCCGGAATAGGTAATGTCGCTCCCAAGGTTTGCCCCCATGTTGATGCCAGCCACCACCAGCTCCGGTTTCGATCCGGAGAGCAGTCCGTTTAGCGCAAGGTGGACGCAATCGGTGGGCGTTCCGTCCACAGAGAACCAGCTCTGGGAGACCTCGAGGACTCGCAACGGATGATGTAAGGTGAGGGAATGGCTGGCGGCGCTTCGTTCTCGATCGGGGGCGACGACCACGACTTCATGGTCGTCGCTTAATGCGTTGTGCAGAGCTTTCAGGCCGGCAGAATGGACGCCATCGTCATTGCTGAGAAGGATTTTCACCCGGACCCCCGAAAGGTTAAATTCGGGGAAGTCATGGAAGAAATTTTTTGTCGAATCCGGTGCGAGCTACTGTAACACATTGCGCTTTCAACCTGATCCACGACACGCCAACGATTCTTGTGCGACCCGTTCGTGTCAGACGGACAGCGTTTAACACCGACGCTTCGCTGGAGGAAATTCAGAATATCTTGTCGCTAGGGCAGACGCGTGGGACGATGCGCCCCAATCGCCTCCGGTCGATGTTGGAGATGCTCCTCATCTGGTTGACGTACTTCTTAACGTCCGCGCGCCAGCTTTTTAAAGGGAGAAGGGAAAACGCGTCGTCAGCAATGGCTATATTTATTTGGGCATTCCCCAGGAGGATACACGCGGTGTCCGCCCCCGATTCCTTATAGGCCACGACGGACCTTGCTTCGTTGATGCCGGCCGCCATGCTTGCTCGCGCTCCGATCACCAGTACCTTTTCCGCCACGTGCTTGAGGTTCTTTTGTAGAATCCCGAGCCGCCTCATTACTTCTTTGGTGATGTCCACGCAGGCCGGCAGCTCCTTGCTAGCGCAGACCGTCTTTCCACGCTTCCACAATTGGACGATGGGGAGAAACCCTTTCTGGAGCGCCTCGGACTGGGCCGACGCCACCGAAGGCACCGAGATCCCACTGAGGCCCGACATCAGAAGAAGGGCCGGCAAGGCTTTCAGCCAGTTGTGTCGTGCGCTCGGCCGCGGACCGGTCTCGCTGGAGGCTTCCGGGTTGATTTCAACTTCCCTGGAGTTCAGCGGGCGCCGCGCATCAACTCTCTCAAGAGGCGGTCCCGGACCTCTTTCACCCATTTCCGAATCTCCTCCTCCCCCTCGGCCGACGTAGTGTAAGGGGTGCTCAGCACCAGGGTGAAGGCTCGCAGGTAATCATTCACCCGGGTAAGTTTTCGATCGAGTTTGACCTGTTCCCGCGAGTTGGATTTCAGCTTGGATTTACATGCACCCGTCTGCCAATCGTCCAGGACCAGCAGGATCTCCGATACGTCGCGAAGCCCCGGGAGGACGCGCTGCTGACCGCCAATGCGCATTTTATACGGAAGGGCGCGGCTCGTCAGCCAGATTCCTTCAATCCGGGAAGGGTTCTTGCTGATCACCAGAAAGGACGGGCAGGGACCGGTCTTCTTTCGGGTCCGCAAAAGGGAATCCGATTCCCTCGCGGGGGAGCCCTTCTGCGATGTGATTCCCTTGGAATAGCCGCAACCGGCCAACAGCCATAAGCTCCATAGTGTCAGGGTGACGGTCTTTTTCACTTTCGGCTCGCTTCCATCATCATGGCTTTCTCGCGGGGTTCTCGGTCGGGCCGGCCGGTTTCAGACGGGGGGTCCGAATCGAACGGCGGGGAAGCCGCGGCGGCTTAATGGATAGCTCGAATCCCAAGCTCCAGGTTTCCGATGATCAGGTTCTGAATTTGCGACGTCCCCTCGAACAAGGTGTTCACCTTCGCGTCCCGCAGATACCGCTCGACGGGGTATCTTTCCGAATTGGCCTCCATGCCGATCACGCGCATGGCCTGGGTCGCCGCCCGATTGGCCAGCTCGCTCGTGAAATACTTCGCGACGCTCGTCTCCCGCGTGGTGCGCGCCCCTCGGTTTTTCAGGTGTCCCACGCGCATCACGAGAAGGCGGCCCGCGTCGATATCCCGAGCCATCTCGCCTATCGTCTCGCAGACCTCCGGCCGGGCCCGGAGAAGCGCCGGTCCGCTCTCCTTCACGAAATCCCGGACGGCGTCCAGACACGCCTGGGCCAACCCCACGCAACCGGCCGCTACGGTGTAACGGCCGTAATCCAGCGTGGACATGGCCACCTTGAATCCCGACCCGACTTCGCCCATGACGTTTTCCGCCGGGACCCTGGCCTGATCGAAGATCAATTCGGCCGTATTGGATGACCACAGGCCCAGTTTCCCGTGTATCTCTTCCGCGGAGCAGCCCGCCCAGGCCATCTCGACCAGGAACGCGGTGATTCCCCGCGTCCCCTGGGTCTTGTCGGTCTTGGCGTAGACGAGCGCCAGGTCCGCCTCGCAGCCGTTGCTGATCCACATCTTCCGGCCGGTGAGGAGATAGTGGTCCCCCCGATCCTCGGCGGCGGAGAGCATCGCGCCCACGTCGCTTCCCGCGTCGGCTTCGGTCAGGCCCATGCAGCCAAGCCACTCGCCGCGGGCCATCTTCTTTAGATAGCGCTCCTTTTGAGCTTCTGTCCCCCAAGTATAGATCGGAAGCGTGCAAAGGGAGAGATGAGCGGAAAAGGTGCTTCGCATTGAAGAGCAGCCGCGGCCGATCTCCTCGGCGACCAACGCGTGCGAGATGTAATCATATCCGCGCCCGCCCCACTCGCGGGGAATCGGCCCACCCATGAAGCCGCGGGCGGCCAGCTCCCGGACAATCTCACGGGGAAAGCGGTGAAGGCGGGCGTTTTCCGCCGCCGATGGGGCGATCATATCATCGACGAAGGCGCGGATCTCTTCGTGAATGGATTGTTGTTCATCTGTAAGATTAATATTCATATTATAACCAATTGATATTATTTAAGTTATTAATTAGTTAATTGGCCTTTCATGGGCTTCCGGCGGGACCCGGATAATCGTAAAACCCCTTGCCCGATTTCACGCCCAGGTGTCCGGCCTTGACCATCTTTCGGACCAGGTAGGGAGTCCTGTACCGGGCGTCCCCGAGTTCCCGGTGGAGGGTCTCCATCTTGGCCATGTGGACATCCAGGCCGATCAGGTCCAAAAGGGCGAGGGGCCCCATGGGCATGTTGGTCCCCAGTTTCATGGCCTTGTCCACGTCCTCCGCGGAAGCCACGCCCGCCTCGTAGACCAGGACCGCTTCATTGAGCAGGCCGGACAGGACCCGGCTGACGATGCCGGCGGGGGATTCGAAGTTCGTCACCACCGGGTCTTTTCCCAAATCGGCCGCCAATTCCCGCGTGGTCTCGACCGTCCGGGAGGACGTCGCCATGCCGGGGATGATCTCCACCAGTTTCATGACGACCGGCGGATTGAAAAAGTGCATCCCGATGACCCTCTCCGGACACCGGGTCGAAGCGGCGATCTCGCTGATCGAAAGCGCCGTCGTGTTGCTGGCTAGGACGGCCCCGTCCGTGACCGCTTCCTCCAACTCCCCGAAGACTTTCCTTTTGACTCCGATGTCTTCGACAATCGCTTCGAGAGCGAAATCACACGGCGACGCGTCCGACAGCCGGGTTGCGGCGGAGATCCGGGAAAGCGCGGCCTCCCGGTCTTCGGCCGTGAGCTTGCCCTTGTCCACCCGTCCCTGTAGGGACTTGGCTGTCCGCTCCACGCCCGCCCGGACAAGGTCTTCGGTCACGTCCATGAGCGTGACCTGAATCCCCCGCTGGGCCGCGAGCTGGGCGATGCCGGTGCCCATCCGGCCCGCCCCGACGACGAACAAGTGTTTTACCGGCATCGGGCGCTTCCTCCGTCAGGAATCATCCGGATTGACTCGCAATCAGTTCAGCCGCTCGAAGAGGATCGCCACCCCCAGACCGCCTCCGATGCAAAGCGTCGCCAACCCGATCGTCTTGTCTTCTCGCTGGAGGGCGTGAAGGAGGGTCACCGTGATTTTGGCTCCGGTAGCGCCCACCGGGTGGCCGAGGGCGATGGCGCCGCCGTGGACGTTCACCTTGTCGCGTTCCCACTTCAGCTCGCGCTCCACGGCGATGGCCTGGGCCGCAAAGGCCTCGTTCAACTCAATGAGGTCGATCGAATCGAGCGTCATCCCCGCCTTTTCCAAGGCCGTTCGGACCGCCGGGACCGGCCCGATTCCCATGACTTTTGGGTCTACGCCCGCGCTTGCGTAGCTGACAATACGGGCCATGGGCGTCATCTCGAGCTCGGCCGCGCGCTCGGCCGACATGAGGATCAAGGCTGAGGCCGCGTCGCATTGGGCGCAGGCGTTGCCGGCGGTGACCGTCCCGTCTTTTTTGAAGATGGGCCTGAGCCTCCCCAGCTTCTCCAACGAGATGTCTCGGCGGGGAATCTCGTCCACGTCCAGGCTGTCCGGGCCTTTTCGGCCGCCGTTGAGCGGAATGGAGACCACCTCGTCGTCGAAGACCGAGCCGTCGATGGCGGCAAGGGCCTTCTGGTGGCTTTGAAGCGCGAATTCGTCCTGCTCATCCCGGCTGATGGCGAATTGGACGGCCAGGGTTTCGGCCGTTGTGCCCATGATCTCGCCGATCAGGCCGCAGACGTACCCGTCCTTGTGGGTGAGGTCCACCACCTCACCGTGGCCTTGCCGCATCCCCCACCGGGCGTCCTGAAGGACATACGGTACCCGGCTGGTGTTTTCGACGCCGCCGACCAGGACGGTGTTGGCATCGCCCGCCCGAATGGCCTGCACCCCGAGGATGATGGTCTTCAGGCTCGAGCCGCACCGCTTGTTGACCGTAAAGGCCGGGACTTTCTCGGGAAGCCCGCCCTTGACCGTCACGAGCCGGGCGGTGTTCGGGCCGACGCCCGCTTGCCAGCCGTTTCCGAAGATCACCTCGTCCACGGCGTTCGGGTCAATCCCGGTCCGGCGGACCACTTCATGGACCGCGAGGGCTCCGAGCTCGGGGACGGGCACGTCCTTGAGCGTTCCGCCGAATTTCCCTCCGGGGGTTCTCACCCCCCCGACGATGACCACATCCTTCATGGGCGCCGTTCCTCTATCGAGACCGAAGACATTCGATGAAATCAACTCCCGGCGGCTCAAGGACCCATGCGGGAGACCGGGATTTCAGGCAAAAAAGGATAGTCGAGATTTCGAATTTCGGACCCTACCAGATGGCCCGCGAGAGGTCAATTGGAGGCCCTGCTCCTGAAGGACGGGTCATCCCCGCGCGCAATCCTCATCAGCTTGAGCCCCGGCGTTATCGAGGACGGATTACCCGCCAAAGGGAATTTTTCGGCAGCGCTCGTACGAGTTTCTGCTGCACCGCGAGTTTCAGAAAGGCCGTTTCGTCCTCGACATCCCGGGCGGAAAGGTAAGGGGTCTTGTAGACGGGTTGCTCTTCCTGGAACCAGCGGACGAAGTATCCGATGTCCTCCGGCGTCGCGCCGCGCAGGGACCCGGGTAGATATTTTTGCACCCATTTCTGTGTTTGTTGATGGGCGTACGACATTCCCTCTGCCCAGGCGTCCAACAGGGCGCGGGCCTTGGGTGTTTCCCGATCGAGCCAGCCCTGCCAGGCGCACCAGAACAACCCGCCGAGCCGCCGGCCGCCTCCCCGCTTGTCGGCCCATTCACGCGCAAAACTCTTGCCCACGCTCCGAAGCTTCTTCTTGAGCAGGGATTTCAAAACGAACGGCATGGCATTGATGGCAACATCGGCCTCGTCCTCGATGAGCTTCTCGGGGCCGATGCGCCAGGGGGCCGTCACGATCTCGAAATCGGTTTCGGCCTCCACCCCCGAGAGCGCAGCCAGAATGACCTTTCCAATCCTCGTCGCGCGCGTATTCCAGCCCGGATGGACGAGTCTCTTGCCCTTGAAATCGCCCGGCGACTCTCCCGGCCGGCCGGCCTTCGCGTACAAGCCCTCATACGACGTGGAATCTTTTCCCCAGATCACCAACTCCAACCCGTCATCCACCGCCAGGCGGGCGATATCAATGGTGCTCAGCAGGACGATCTGCGCTTGGTTTTGAGCAATGCGGAGGTTGGCGCTGAGGGTGGTCTTCATCTCAAAGTCCACACCGACTTCCTCTCCCCATTTCTTCAGGATTCCCGAATTGCGCATGTACCGGGCGATCATGTCCGTCGTTACGGACGGCCCCAGGGCGACCTGAACCCGTCCGCCCGCCCGGGAGGCCGCCGGGAAATACGCGACGAGGCTGAATACGGCAATCAAAATGAAGACGGCGGATCCGCGCGGACTGAATGGAAGTGATTTTTTTGTCATCAATTGGGCGTCCGGAGCGAAGAGCGAGCGGATCGAATCACAGAGGGCCAATTTTAATGGGTTGAACCCTCGGCGTCCATTCATGGATCATGCGCGATGACCCCTGCCGCCGGGTGTCCGGGGACGGAAGAGAGGACAAATCAGCTTGACGGGATTTCCGCCGTGGTCATATATTGTGAGGGCTGCGGGGACGGGGCGGATAGCTCAGTTGGAAGAGCGTCGGCCTTACAAGCCGAAGGTCACAGGTTCGAGCCCTGTTCCGCCCACCCAAAATGGAAAATGACTCCGACGGGGTTGTAGTTCAGTTGGTTAGAACGCTGGCCTGTCAAGCCAGAGGTCGCGGGTTCAAGTCCCGTCAACCCCGCCAGAAAAATAATGGTTGAGTGGAAAGGGGTGGCAAGGGGCCGCCCTTTTCTTTTGTTCGAAAACCGTCCAGCATCTCACCGCCCACGCCGGGGACGCCGGGAAGGGTCAAACGACCCGAATGCCCGATTAGGCATTTTGAGCCTTAGGTCCGTCGGGTTGACAGTCCTTCGTCCCTTCCATAGAATTTCGGACGTTTCCTATCAATCGGCTCACCTGTCCATGAAATAGGGACATCTCTTTGAAAGTATTGCAGAGCGGCCTTGGCGGGTTCGGCAAGAACCACGTCGAGGCTTGGGCCCGGATGGGTTTGGCGGATTCCCTGTACGTGGCGGACCTGAGGCCCGGGGCCTTCGAGCTGCTCAAACGGTACGGGATTTCGCCCGATCACTTCTCGGCCGACTTCAGGGAATTCCTGGACGGGGCTGATGTCGTGGACGTGGTGACTCCATCCGACAGCCACTTCTCCCTCTGCCGCGAGGCCATCGAAGCGGGCAAGGACGTCTTTGTCGAAAAGCCCATCACTGTCGCGACGAAGGAAGCCGAGGCGCTCGCCTCCCTGGTGGAGAAGACCGGGAAGATTCTCCAGGTGGGGTATTACTACCGGTTTCATCCCATCTCCCGGTTCATCAAGGAGCAGATCGACTCGGGCGCCCTGGGCGAGATCCGCTACATCGCCGGAAACTTCCTGGGGTTCAAGCGGGCCCGAAACGACGTGGGCGTCACCCACACGGACGCCATCCATTTCTTCGACCTCTACAACTGGTTTCTCGGTCCGGCGGAAACCGTCTTGGCCTCGGTCGTCCGGGACCACTTCGGCCGCGGCCTCGAGGACACCTCCCTGGTCGTGCTCGAATACCCGGGCGGGGCCATCGGGAGGGTGGAGTCGGGCTACATCCAGCCGGGCCGGTGGATCGAAAAGGTCGTCCCCAACGCCATGACCACCAAGGACCTCTGGGTCATGGGGACCCAGGCCACCATTGTCGCCGATTTCGAGGTGGAAGAGCTGACGGTTCACGAGGTCCGGCACGAATTGATCGACGGCACGTGGACGGCCGTACGCGGGGGAGGGCACACCCCTGTGGTCGGGACGGCCAGTCCCGTGGATCAGGTTGTCATGGAGCTGGAGGCCTTCCTGGATTCGGTCAAGACCCGCAAGCCGCCCGCCGCGGGCGTGGTGAACAGCGGCGTGGATCTGGCCAGGACCATGGACGCCGTCTACGAATCCAGCCGCGAGCGTCGGGCCGTTCCCCTGTAGACGCGAGTCGATTCTTGGGAAGAGAGGTTGGACTGTGAAGGACATCGGACCGAAGGATATCGAGAACAATTTCCCTCTGGTCTCGCGGCACGACGGGCAGGAGACGAGCGTTGTCCGCGTCGGGGATGTCGAGATCGGCGGGGAGAGGCTCTGTGTCATGGCCGGTCCCTGCACGATCGAGAACCTGGACCAGCTTCGGGACATCGCGAGCCACGTCAAAGACAGCGGGGCCGTCCTCCTACGGGGCGGGGCCTACAAGCCCATGACCTTCCCGTACCGGAGCGAGACCGCCTTCGAGTTGGGCGAGGAAGGGCTCGCGTTCATGCGGCGGGTTCGGGACGAAACCGGTCTGCCCCTCGTGACCGAAGTGGTCGACGTCCGCCTCGTCGATCAGGTGGCCGAAACGGCCGACATGATCCAGGTTGGGGCGAGAAATATGCAGAACTTTCCCTTGTTGGAAGAGCTTGGCCGGTGCGGAAAGCCTGTCCTTCTCAAGCGGCATTTCGGATGCGGCATCCGGGATTGGCTGGGGGCGGCGGAATATCTCTACCATCACGGGAACGATCAGGTCGTCCTGTGCGAGCGGGGGGTTTCGGCCGCGCATACGCATGAGCCGACGGCCCGGTTCATCGTGGACATTCAGGCCATCCCAGCTGTGCAGAGCTACTCGCATCTGCCCATCGTCATCGATCCGAGTCACGCGACCTTCAACCGGAGGTTCGTGCCGTCCATCTCCCGGGCCGCAATCGCGGCGGGCGCGGACGGTCTGATCCTGGAAGTTCACCCGACGCCGGAAAAGGCCGCGGTGGACCCGCTCCAGGCGCTGAGCTATGAGGTGTTCGACGGCCTCATGGGTGACATTCGGGGCATCGCACGGGTGGTGGGGAAGACCCTTTAGTGTAGTGTCTCGAAAATGGTTTTTTCATATCGAGACCCGAATTGCCCCTTTCCGGCCGGGCAAGATGCCCGGCCTACCGAACGGTGGAAAACCGGTGTTTTCAAACCGGGTAGGCCGGGCATCTTGCCCGCCGTCTCTGCAATGTGTGAAGTGTCAATTTATTTTGGAGACATTGCACGAGAACGCGGACGCGGAAGGAGAGCGATGGTCACCGAGCTTGATGCGGTTCAGGACTGTATTTCCAACCGGCTTCCGAAAGAGGTCGAGGGGGTTTCGTGGTTTGTGGGCATTGTGGGGGACCGTCCTTCCCAATATGCCAAGAGCCCGGTCATCTGGAACCCCACGCTGAAAAAGTTTGATTTCGACGCCTTCTATGTCGCCTTCGACGTGGAGGAGTCGCGACTCGGCGCGTTGCTCAAGGCCCTGAGCGCTCACCCCCAATTGCTGGGATTCAACGTCACCGTCCCTTACAAGGTGAAGATCATCCCCCTGCTGGACGAGGTGGAGCCCAAGGCCGGTCGCATCGGGGCGGTGAATACCGTTGTGCGCAATGCGGACGGCCGCTTGGTCGGGTGCAACACCGACGGTCAGGGAGGAATCGACAGCATCACCCAGATCCAGCCGGGTGAGAATGAGGCCTTCCTGCCTGATCTCAAAGGCGCAAGTGTGCTCCTGATCGGCGCGGGAGGCGCGGCGGCGGCGCTTGCCCATTATTTGAACGAGGCAACCGAGGGGCAGACGCTCTATATCGCCAACCGGACGGAGGAGACCGCCCAGGCCCTGGCCGACTCGGTCAATGAGGCGGGAGGCCGGGCCGAGGGGATCGCGGAGAAGGATCTGGGGAAGGCCGCACAGGAGGTGGACCTGATCGCGAACGCGACGGTTAAAGGACAGGGGGGCGCCCGGCAGCTTCCGGACGGGCAAGCCACTTGCCTGGAGCCGTATTCCGCCCTCTTCCCCGCCCGTCCGGCTTCCGCGCCCGGGCCGGCCGAAGGCCGGGAGAACGAGTTCTACGCGTCTTGGTGGAAGGATTCGTGCCAGGATGTGTCGGAGAACCAGAAGCTCTCGGCGGAGTTGTCCGCCCGGATCCCGACGAATGTCCGGTTCTACGATGCCGTTTACGCGCCGCTGGAAACGGTGTTCCTGCGCCACGGCCGGTTGAGTGGCCACCGGACCTTGAACGGGAAGGGGATGAACGTCTGTCAGGCCGCTGACGGTTTCTTCAACCGCGTCATGGCCGCTTACCTCGGCGAGCAGGGCCTCCGGAACGCGGAGACCTACACAGGCATCCGCGACTTCATGTACGAGGTTTGGTAAACGGACCTTGCTGTCGCGGGGGGACCGCGCGTGAAGATCCGGGTCCGGCGGGGCTCCGAGCACGCCGATCCTCATTTAGACCGCAAAGCAAGACCGGGTTGGGAATGGCGGGATGGGCGTTTCCCGGCCGAATCTTACGACAACCTGCTCCCCGGCGGTTTCGGTTGCCGCCCGCTCGCGCGGGATTGCGGTCATGGGTCTTCCGCTCTACGCAAAGGTGTGAGGCGGCTCAGACATGAAGGTTCTCATCACGGGTTCAAGTGGCCTCATCGGCTCGTCTCTGATCCCTTTTCTGGCCAAGGGCGGCCACCATGTGACCCGCCTGGTGCGGGCCCGGCCGAAGCCGGACGGTGATGAGGTGAGATGGGATCCTGAGAAGAGTGAGGTGGATCGGGACGGATTGGAGGGGCTGGATGCCGTGGTCCATCTGGCGGGCGAGAACATCGCCGGTGGGCGATGGACGGTTGACCGGAAAGCGAAGATACGAAGCAGCAGGGTGGAGGGTACACGGCTGCTTTGCGAAGCCCTGGCCGGTCTTGAACGGCCGCCCAAGGTTCTGGTGAGCGCTTCCGCGATCGGCTATTACGGGGACCGGGGAAATGAGGTTCTGAACGAGGAAAGCCCCCCCGGCGCGGGATTCCTGTCCGAGGTTTGCCAGGAATGGGAAGCGGCGAGCGGGCCGGCGGACCAAGCGGGGATGCGCGTCGTGAGGCTCAGGATGGGGATTGCCCTGAGCAATCGAGGCGGGGCGCTCGCGAAGATGCTGCTCCCCTTCAGGTTGGGCCTGGGCGGCAAGATCGGGAGCGGCGGCCAGTACATGAGCTGGATTGCGCTGAACGACGTCGTTGGGGCGATCCACCACGCGATGATCACCGAGGCGCTTCGGGGGCCGGTGAACGCTGTTGGACCATCACCGGTCGTCAATCTGGAATTCACCAAAACGCTCGGGCGCGTTATCTGCCGTCCGACGATCTTTCCGCTTCCCGCCTTTGCGGCTCGGCTTGCGCTGGGTGAGATGGCGGACGCCCTTCTCCTGGCGAGCACGCGCGTCGAGCCCGCCCGGTTGTTGGGCACGGGTTATGTGTTCCGCAACCCGGAATTGGAGGCGGCCCTTCGACATCTCCTCGGGTGACCTACCCCCTTAAGTTGTACCATTTTTTGAGTTAGTGCTCTGCTCCCCGATGTCCAAAAGTTCAGGGGAGCCTGGAGGCAGTGGTTCGATGGTCTCCGGCGCCGGCGTCACCGATAGCCAACCCCAACAACATTCCTTGCAACCTGTCGGGGGATACCGACTTACCTGCGAAGGGGGGGCTTGTATTTGGGAGTGCAGTTGTTTCGCACCTTAAGAAGTCTAGACCGGAATTTCCCATTTTGTCCTCGGGTGGACTGCGCTGAGAGCGGTTAGACAGGTACTGGCCGCAATCGGCCTATCCTGTCCAGGATGAGAGCGAACACCTCCCTGGATACGCCGACCTCGGCCAACTGGAAGAGGATGTGCCGGGCGTGACCCTCAGCGTCTGGTGATTCCGCCCGAATTTGTACCAGAAAAATGCCGGGCAAGGCAGATGAAATTCAGGGTGTAGCCAAGGCCGCGTAGGAATGAACACCTGGAAGGGTCACTCCAAGTCCGTCGGTGAGCTCTCTGGGGAAGACCTGGCTAAGGTGGCAGGGGCTTGAGGTAACTGATTATCCGATAACCCGTCGTGTTAAAGCCCTTTTGCATCCGTTGAATTAACACCCTGGAGTTTGAGGATGGGTGAATCCAGGCGCCTGGGCTTCAAGGCGCATTTCCTGCCTCACGTTCTGGATGAGGAACTGGTCTTGCTCCTCTCCGAGGCGGCGGGGAAGTATCTGCTCAGGGGGAACCTCTACGCCCAAATCGCCCCCCTGCTGGACGGAACCCGGACGATGGACGAGATCGTCGAGGCGCTGGGGCCCGAGGTCCGCTCCGAGAAGGCCTACTACGCCCTGATGACGCTGGAGAAAAAGGGCTACATCGCTCCGGCGCCGGATGGACTGCCCCTGGCACAAGCCGCCTTCTGGCATGGCCTGGATGCGGACGCGAAGGAAGCGGCGGAACGTCTCGCAGAGACCTCCGTGGCCGTGATTTCACTTGGTGACGCGAAGCGCGACGCCGACGCCCTCTCGGGCGCATTGAAAGGCCTGGAGATTTTCGCCGCCCCCGAAGAGAAGGCCGGTCTGGTCGTCGCCGTTGTGGAGGACTACTTGCAACGGGGCCTGGCCGAGATGAACAAGCGGATGCGCGGGCTTTCAAGGTTTGGACGGATGAGTTCTCACAACAACGAACCTTCATGTTCCGTGGTAGGCAGCTCGCAAATTCCGTGGTGGTGATTAACTCGGTGCTCCCTGTTCTCTCCTCCATCGCCTATCGATCCGCCGGCCTCCCGATCGCCAATTTTCTGGCTTTTAACGCCGCCTTTGGCCAATTCTTGGCTGCGGCGTTGGGAATGAACGCGGCCCTCACAGGGTCGATTATCCTATTCCCGCTGTATGACCGGCTCACGCCCATCCTCGAGGCCGTTCCAGAGGTGGACGAGGTCAAGTCCAACCCCGGGGAACTCAGCGGACAAATCGACATCAACAATGTCATTTTCCGCTATCAGGAGGAAGGGCCGGTCATCCTGGATGATGT
>CAYRGS010000097.1:10321-14161 GCA_964423875.1 uncultured bacterium | reverse complement strand
CGATCGCCGTCTTCGAGAACCCCATTGCCGGCCGGTATCAGGAAGACCTGGACGTCCTCATTGCCATCGGCGAAGCGGCCGGCGGCCTCCTGGGGCGGTTGGCCGTAGAGGCCCTGGGCGGAGACGCCTTTCACGGTTACGGCAAGGGGGCCGTCGTCGGGACCGGCGGCGAGCTCGAGCACGCCGCGGCCATTCTTCACCCCAAGCTGGGAAAGCCCCTTCGCGAGATTGTGGGCGGGGGAAAGGCCGTCATCCCCTCCTCGAAAAAGCGCGGCGCGGCGGGCGCGGCCATCGACGTCCCCCTGCACTACAAAGACGCCCTCTACGTCCGATCCCACTATGACGCCATGACCGTCTGTGTCCCCGACGCACCCTTCCCCGACGAGATCCTCTGCGCGATTGTCGTTACCAACGGCGGCCGCCCCTTCCCAAGAGTCGGCGGACTGAAGCTGGAAGAGATTACAGGGGAGGACGGGCTGCGCTGATTGGGCCTGACCCCTCCAGCCCAAAAGCTGGTGAGAAATCCAGGCTATCCCCCTCCCCCCGTTAAGCGGGGCATTTTTTCCTTCGATAGGCATCCCCGATGGGGTCCTCGATGAAAGCGCAGCATGCGGCCGCCATCAGGAGGATGACGGCCGTCGCCAGAAACGCCGCCGTGTACGTCCCCAAGGCGTCGAACAGCACGCCGGCCACGAAAGGTCCGCAGAGGGCCCCCAGGCCGTGGGCGGCGACAATGTATCCGAACACCTTCCCCAAACGCTCGGGGCCGAAGATGTCGGCCGCCGCCGTCGACGTCATCGGCGTGGTGGCGAAATAGAAGAAACCATACACCCCGATGATGGCCCAAAGCCCCGCCTCGCCCCGCATCCACGGGAGAAAAACGAAACAAACCGCCCGGACAAAATAGATGAACGTCAGCGGACGGCGGCGCCCGATCCGATCGGAGAGCGCCCCCAGGAGAATCACGCCGGCAATGCTGATCCCGCCCATAAACCCGTTGGCCGAGCCGCTCAGCCACGGGGCAATGCCGGCGTCCACGGCGAAGGGCGGCAGGTGCGCCGCGAGAACGAAATCGCTGAACCCGCAAGCGAAAAAACTGATCGCCAAACACCAGAAGGACCGACTATTCAGGATCCCTGCCGCCGCGTTTCGACTTCCTTCCGGGGACTCCGGGGCCTCCTCCCTCGACGACCGGTAGGGGCCGTTTCGCAGGAAAACAAACGCCAGGGGCAGCGGCAGAAGTAGGGTGAGCAGCCCGAGGCCCGCAAACGCGTTCCGCCAGCCGTGGAGCAGGACCCAGTACTGCGTCAAGGGGAGGAGGACCAGCTGGCCCGCGTTGAATCCGGCCAGGGCCACGCCGACGGCGAGCCCCCGGCGCCGGGCGAACCACTGGGTGACGGCGACACTCGAAACATTGATCGTGGACATGGAATAGCCGAGGGCGAGGACGACCCCGTAAGTCAGGTCCATTTGCCAGATGGACTGCACGATAGAACAAAGAAGCGCCCCGACGCCCAACACGGCCGTCCCGGTCACGATCACCCCCCGCGGGCCAAACCGGTCGATAATCCTCCCCATGACCATCATCATGAGGAAGTAGACGAATTGGGAGCTCGAGACGATCAGGGAAACGGACGTGCGCGTGGCCTGAAATTCGGCCTCGATGGGTTTGACGAAGATGCCGAACATGTGCCAGATCCCGCCGGCAAAGCCGACGGTGAGAAAGACGACCGCCACCGCGGTCCATGCCCGGCGGCCGAATGCGGCATCTCCGGTTTCAAGCGTCAAATTGGATCACTCCCTCGGTCGCACCGCAAACCAGCTTTGCATCGTGCGGGCGCACCTCCTCTACGTCAACCGGAATTTCCGAAATTCTCCGGCCGGAAATCGGGCCAATGTCCTCCGCATACAACCCGTTGACCGGCATGCGGATTGCCGCGAACCCGATACAGCAACCACCCCTCGGGCGGCCCATACCGTTCGGGCGATGAAGGTCGACCCGGCCGGCGCTTTGAAATCGGACCCGCGTTCAGACCCCCCTTCGGCGGCAGGGCTCGAGGCGCTCTTCCACCCATTGGACCCGGTCCCGGCGGGACCGATGAGGAGAAAGACGGTCATGGACCTGAACGTTCAACTGCTTCGCGACACCTTCTCGGCGCTCACGCACAGGGCCGACGATCTGGCCAAAACGTTTTACGAGATCCTCTTCGAGCGATATCCCGGCGTCCGGCCGCTGTTCGAGAACGTCCGATTCGATGAGCAGCGGAAAAAACTCATCCGCACCCTCGTGCTCGTCGTCCGCAACCTGGAGGTTGAGGCCCCCGAGGAAGCGCAGGCTTTGAGTTGACCGCTCATCGGGCCAGGCCTGAGATTTCCCGCGATTGAATCCGGGCACGGACGCGCCGGGGGGGGGGGGGGGAGGGGGGGGTTCTTCCCTCTCTTGCCAGGCGGCATCCCAGCCGTCTCGTAAACATCCGTCGCACACCCCTTCGCCGGACTGGGCGGAGCGCCGGTCTAGGTCCTCCCGGATTCGCCCGACACCCCGGAAGGCTTGAATCAATATCTGTAAGTCCGCCGCCTTCCGATTGAATTCCACCGCGCCGCTGTGTCAAGATACCGGGCGGAATTTTGAGGGAGACGCGCCGAGATCCGGTAACAGCGCTCTGGCCGGCCCCCTCAAACGCCGGCTGGAGCCCACGCTCGGGTATCGATTTCTTCGTTCCGAGAAATAGAGGATCCGCCCGGACACAAGCCCACCCCAGACACGGAAAGCGCAGCCGGCGTGATCTCGCCCGAATTATCCATCGTCATTCCCGCCTTCAACGAAGAGCGCGTGATCCGCAAATGCCTAGAGGCGGTGGAGGGCTATTTCCGGGCGAAGCAAATCATGTACGAAATCCTCATCGTGGATGACGGGAGCACGGACCAGACCCGCGAGATCGCCCGGGGGTATTCCGACCAAAACGGCCGCGTCCGCCTGCTGACCAACGATCAGAACCGCGGAAAGGGGTTCGCCGTCCGGCAAGGAATGCTCGCCGCCGGGGGAAAGTGGATTCTGTTTATGGACGCCGACCTTTCCACGGCGCCGGAAGAGTTCGATCACATGAAGGACTGGTTCGACCGGGGTTACTCGATTCTGATCGGCACCCGCAGGTCCAAGGACGCGACCATCGAGCGGCATCAATCCTGGGTTCGGGAATCCATGGGAAAAGTCTTCACCGCGCTCTCGCGGGGCGTTCTGAGGGCTTCGGTGAGCGATTTTACCTGCGGTTTCAAGTGCTTCAGCCGGGAGGCCGCCCGGACGGTGTTCTCCCGCCAGAGACTGAACGATTGGAGCTTCGACGCGGAGATCCTGCACATCGCAAAGCGCCGCGGGATTCCCATTAAGGAAATCCCAGTCCACTGGGCCAACGCTGGGGACTCGAAAGTCCACATCGTCAAGGACACAATTCGATCCTCTTTCGGCTTGTTGCGGATTGTTGTTCATTCACTTTCCGGCAAATACGACGGCTAACCCCCTGACGCACACTTTCGAGCGCCCCTACGGTCATTCCCGAAAGATTTGCGCCGGGACGTCGCCCGGAGCTAATATTTTCATCGTGTACGAAACGGATCGAATTTCTTGGAAGCGTTCGAAGCCGATGCGAATCCTGGCTGCCCTGTGCCTCCTGGTCACCATTTTGGGGGTGTCCCCTCCGGTCGCGCCCTCCGCCGAGGAGGCCCCGGCTTGCCGGTCCACTTCGAGATGGGAGGCCGCGGCGCGCCGGCTCAAGTCTGACGCAAAGCTCATCTCCCTCCTCGGAAAGGCGGCCGCCGAGTGCCCCGGAAACCTCCCGATCG
>CAYRGS010000097.1:6789-10311 GCA_964423875.1 uncultured bacterium | reverse complement strand
TAGTATTATGGACACTCGGTGCTTTAACATTTTTCCTCCTCGAACGAAACAACCCCGAAGCGGCCGCCGGCGCGCTCCGCGCGGGACTTGCCCGCACACCGGGTCTCATCGAAACCCTTCTCCGCGCGTCCGAAGCGGAAGCGGCCCTCAAGAACCATCTCGAGGCCTTCCGCCTCCTATCAGTCGCGCGCGCCATCGGCCCGAATCACCCGCGCATCCGCGCGTTTTTTGAAGACCTGCGCAAATTTCTGCCGCTCTCGGTCCGAAGAGAGGAAGGCGACGATCCGATGCTGAGGGTGTTTTTCGAGGGCCGTCGCGCAAGGGAGCGGCTGCGAAAAAACCCCCGGGATAAGGAGGCTCAAAGAAGGCTCGCCGGATACCTGCTGGCCCAGGCGCGCGCCCTGGTCGAAACGGGAAAAACCGAACAGGCCGAAGCATTAATCGGCCGGGTGCTCCGCAGGACCCCCCGCTATCGCCCCGCGCGGGAAGCCATGGTCGAGCGGATCATCGAGGGGGGGAACTACCATTTCCGTGGAGAGAATCACGTGGAAGCGCTCAAGCGGTATCGGGAAGCGGCCCACATCCTCCCCGACAGCGTGGCCGCCCAAATCCGAATCGCCGAGGCGCTCCAGCAGATCCCCGGCAAGCGGGAGGAATCGCGACAAGTCTATCTGAAAGCGCGCGCGCTGATGCGGTCGTCCTCGCATCGGGCCTCGGAGGAGGATCGGGCCGAATTCACCCTCGCCATCGCCGAAGGCCTGACGCACGTCGACCCCAATCATCCCATCTACCGCAAGCGCTCCGCCCAGCGCGAAGTGGCCCGGGCCGAGCGGGTCACCAAACAAGGCCGTCTGAAGGAGGCCGTGCAAGCCTATCTGAAGGCGCTGGAATGGACACCCGACGACGGGGGCATCCATTCCTCCCTGGCCGATACACTCCGGTACGTCGAGGACGGATGGCGGTCGGCCATCCGCCACTACGGCCTTGCGGCTCACCACCTCAAATCGAATCCGTCGGACGGGGTGGACGCCGAAAAGCTCAAGGCGCTCATCCGCCACGCCGAGCGAGAGGGAGCCCGACTGGAGAAAAGCCATACGGGGACGCTCGCCTACATCCGCGCCAAGTTCTTTCTGACCCTTCAGGAGCGCCGCCTGGAGGCCATCTTCTTTCTCATCGTGTTCGGCTCCGTCCTGGTCTTTCTGTGGCGCTCGAAGATCGATGAAGCGGAGGATTGATCCCCACGGCGAAACCGCCCCGGCAGCGGACACGGCTGGCCTTCTCCCCATGATATAATCGGCCCCGGTCATCTTCTTCCCGGCGATGCCCGGAGACAGGAGCGGTGCAGGGAATGAAAACCCGAACTCATCTCCCCCGCTTGAGCGCCCACAAGCTGTTCAAAGGGAAGCTGTCCCAGGACGATCCCCGCTCGGGCAGATATTTCTCCATGTACTCCAGCGTCTTGGGTGGAATCGTGACGGACCCGAGACTCATGACCATTCCTCTTGAGGACCACATGGTCCACCGGGGGGACGGAGTCTTCGAGACCATGGAGATCCATCGGGGAAAGCTCTATCAGATGGCCGCCCACCTGGACCGTCTGGGTCGGTCCGCCGAAATGGCGGCGATCGAGTTTCCCATGCCGGAAAGCGAAATCCAGGACATCCTCCTCGAAACCGCCGCAGTGGGACAAGCGAGAGAGGCGATCTGCCGGATCTTCATCTCCCGTGGAACGGGCGGTTTCTCCGTGGACCCGCGCGAATGCGACCAGAGTCACCTCTATTTGATGATCACCGCCCCGGAAGGCCCGGCGCCTTCTCACCAATTGCGCGGTATGAGGGTCATCACCACCAAAATCCCCGCCCGGGCAGAAGACATGGCCCAGTTGAAATGCTGCAACTACATGCCCAACGCCCTCATGGAGCGGGAGGCCCATCTGGCCGGGGTGGACAGCGCCATCGCCCTGGACGCGAACGGCTTCCTGGCCGAAGGGTCCAACAAGAACGTCGCCATCGTCACTCCGACCGGGGAGCTCAAAACGCCCACCTTCCGACACGCCCTTCAAGGAACCACGCTCCGGCGCGTGATGCAGCTCGCCGAGGGTTTGGTCGAGGAAGGGTTGTTGAGCGGGCTGAAGCAGGCCGACATCCCCCGGGCGGAAGCCTACGGGGCGTCGGAATTCATATTTGTGGCAACCACCCTCAAGGCGCTGCCGATCATAGAATTCGACGGACATCCAATCGGCGGGGGGGAGCCCGGACCCGTCGTCCGGCGCTTGCGGGAAGCGCTGGAACAGGACATGCGAGAAAACGAATCCCTCCTCACGCCGATTCCTTACCAAGACTGAGCCATTGAATCCCATTCGATACGCGGGCCCCACATGGATTGAAAGGTCCCGGACCACCTCCAAAACCGGACGTCGAATGAAGCGGTGGGGGATCGCCGCCGGCCTCCTGCTCGCGCTGGGGGTCGCCGCCTTTCCCGCGTATTTGCTCGTGACGGGGGGGGGAACCCTGAAGCGGGCCTACCAGCACGTGACCTACGAAGTCCTGGCGCACAGGGCCTCCCCCAGCCGGGCGTCCGAGGTGAAAGTCGTGTCGGACCTGATGACCTTCCTCCACTGGCGGATGAACGTAACGGCCGACACCCCTGCGCAGGATCGGCCCTTCCTGGACGTGGCCGTGGATGGGACGGCGTACTGCAATCAGATCGCCGTCGGCCTGGCCCACCTCCTCTCGAAAAAGGGGATTCAAGGCCGGCTGGCGATGCTGCGGAACAAACAGGGCGTCTCCCCCCATTCCGTGACCGAGGTCCTTCTGGACGGCCGCTGGGTCCTGGTCGATCCCCTCAACGGCATTTTTCCCGGGGCCGACCGGGGCGGCGTCACCCTCGGCGAACTCGGCGCGGACTTTTCAGCCATCGAGAATTTGCCCGTTGTGGGGGGGAAACACCGGCTCTCCGCGGTGGCAAGCGACGGCAGCCGCCGGGACGATTTTGTGGGGTGGTATCGGTCGTTCATCGTCAGTCCGGTCGGGCCCGACCGACCGGGCATCAGCTTCGTCTGGGGTCAGCGGCCGAAGCAACGCCGGGTGATTCGGCTGACAGCGTTGTATTATCAGGTGTTCGGCCGGGCCTTCTCGTCCTATGTGCAGGACATCTACTTCGTCCGGAACCGCTCCTGGTTTCCCGAGAGAAACCTCCCCCGAAAAAAGCTGGCGCGCGCCCGGCAATACGCGCTACACACCCGATGGCACAAGGCGCTCCCCCTCTTTCGCGAGGTCCTCGCCTCGGCCGAGGGCCCGGCCCGCGAGGACGCCCTGTTCTTCTCGGGCATGGCACTGCTGGAAGCGGAACAGCCGAGGTCGGCGCTTAACACCCTCAATACCTTGGTGAGCGGATTTCTCGAGGGACGCTGGAAAGGAATCGTTCACTTCTATCGCGGAGAGGCCCTCCGGGCGCTGGGCCTTCTCGGGGAAGCCGAGGAGGCTTACCGCCTGGCTCCCAGGAACCTGCTGACGCCCGCCC
>CAYRGS010000097.1:0-6779 GCA_964423875.1 uncultured bacterium | reverse complement strand
CGGCAAAAAGCCAGATCAAGCTCTCCTGCCCCTCCTCAGCGTCGCCGCGAAGCCCCGCTGACGGGCGGGGAAATCGCCGCCCCCTCGCCCTCGCCTGAACCCTCTGAAAGGAGATTCCCGATGCCCGAAAAACGCAATCAGCCCCAGGTCATTGTACGCTCCGTCGGCCGGGGGACGCAGATGCAGATGTTCACGACGACGGGCAAGCACGCCTACATCCTCGATGAGCCCGAAGTCCGGGGCGGAGACGATTTGGGCGCGACCCCGTTCGAGTTCTTCGTCGCCGGATACGGCGGTTGAAGCCTCCTCACGCTACTGGGAGTAGCGAAGGCCCGCGGTATCCGGCTGGATGACGTCGAGATACACCTCAGCTTCAAGCGAAGCCTCAGGCCGAAGTTTCACAAGGATTACCACGGCGATCCCGAGCGGCGAAAAAACATGATCGCCCGGCTCGTGTCGGACGTCTACATCAAAGGGGATGTGACTGAAGAGCAGAAAGGAATGCTCCTGAACGAGATGGAGAACTGTCCGCTGCACAACACGATGATGAGGCCACCGGAGCTCATCGAGAACCTCCACATCGTCCCCCCGGACGGGGAAATGCCCCGGTACGAATGACCCGCGGCCGAGCCATGAACATCCGTGTTCGAGCGCTCGTCGGTTCCGCAGGCCTCCGACCGAACCGGGACGCGTCCCTTCGGGGGCTTCGGCTCAATCCTCAACTGGATGGAGGAGGACCTTCACCTCTTCCGCCGCTTCGAGCCTCTCGAACGACGTTTCCCATTCGGTGATCGGAACCCGGCTGGAAACGATGGCCCGCGGGTCCACCTTGCCCTGGCCGAGAAGGTCCAACGCGCGCTCCCAGTCCCGCCAGTTGTGGGAGAACATCCCCGTCACCTGAACCTCTTTGTAGGCGATTTGCTCCCAGTCGATCTCGAACGGTCTGCCCATCAGGCCAACCTGGGTGAACTTCCCCGCCTTCCGAACCAGGTCCAACAGCAACTTGGCCGCCGCGGGCGCGCCCGCCGACTCGAAGACGACGTCCGCCCCGAATCCGCCGGTGAGCTCGCGGACGAAAGAGACGGCGTCCTCTTCGTCGAGATTCATAACCCCAGCCAACCCCAGGTTTCGGGCAACCTTCAACCGAACGGCGTCGCGGCTCGTCCCCAGCAGAATGACACACCCCCCTTCGGCCTTCGCGACCTGCGCCACCATCAGGCCGATGGGGCCGGGCCCCGTCACGACGACAACGTCCCCCGCCTGGACACGGGTCAGGTGGATTACGCCGTGGACGGCGCAGGCCAGAGGCTCGGCCAGCGCGCCCGCGATGAAATCCACATTGTCGGGCAGTTGGTGGAGGAGGGCTTGCCGCGCGATGACAAAATTGGTGAAGGCGCCGTCCACGCCGTAGCCGAAGCCGAGGCGGTCATTGCAGAGGTTGTAATCGCCGCGCCGGCAGAACCGGCACCGGCCGCACGTCTTGGCGGCCGTTTCGCACGTCACGCGATCCCCGGGAGCGTAGGCCGTCACGCCCTGTCCGACTTCGGCAACCTCGCCGCAGAACTCGTGCCCCATCACCACGGGCGGGTTGGACATGAAATGGTCGTGGTAGATGTGGAGGTCCGTCCCGCAGACTCCGGCGTTCCGGACGGCGATTTTGACCTCACCCGGCCCGGGCGATTTCTCGGCGACTTCCCGGACTTCGACGTTGCCCACCCCCCGCGCTGTCTTCACGACTCCGAGCATCGGAATCCCTCCCATCGGCATTTCCACGCCGATTTTCCATGATGAAAGAAGACTTGTCTTGATTCTTTTTGAGAAAAACACCCCCTCTCCCCTCCCCCCCGCTTCGCGCAACGTATTTTGGTTTGTATCTTCCTTTTTACTTTTCGATTGCCTGAAAACGCTTATACTATTTAGCAATCCATGGAATGGGGGGAGCCGAAGCTCAACGGTAGCATGTGACCAGACCACCCCGAATATACCGAATACGAGTTGGTTTCGGCAATCTCGTCCAGATGGGCCGGAGGGGGTTCATTCAATCCTCCCACGCGCCGAGTTCAAGCGGGTAAAGCGGCCGAATCAGCGCCGGACGGGTCAATCCGCGAACCGCGGCTGAGGAAAATCAAAATTGTCCGAGAAGAGAGACATCTTCAGGTATGAGCTTCTGAACGGCGACGAGACGGTCGCGGTCGGAACCAGCCACAGCCCCCACCGCGTCGTCCGGGATTACTCAGCGGACGGGCTGGAAGTCTCCGACGTGCGCATCATCGGACCCGCCATCAGCCGGGAAACCGCTGAGAATTGGGTGGAACAACGCCTCGATAAATATCGCCGCGAGAATGATGGCTAAGAACCCCCGGTACAATCCGCCGGAAATACGACTCGAGCTGCTGACCGAATCCGCTTAACGCGTTATTCTCAAAATCCTTTCGATTCGACGGCCGGGCCGATTTTTTCCTTGCAAATCTTGTCGCTTGCCTAGCCTTCCGACCTCTCCCGGTCCATCCGGCTTCCAGCCCCCCGATCCTACAATGAATCATGAACAAGATTGGCCCCTTGCTGGGATGAGTGAGCGAGCGGCACCGAAGACCGGGACCGTAGCTCCCGCACCGAGCCGATTCCTTCCTCATCCATTTTCTGCAGAAGCCTCCGGGATATCCGGGCCGGCGCCGACGGACCCAGGTAGACGAAAGAGGTCAGGATGTCTACGATGCCGGCGCCCGCCTCCAGGAGACGGAAGGCCCCCTTTCCGTCGAAAACGCCCCCGGCTGTCTTGATGACAAGGCGCTCGTCAATCCGGCTTCGAAGGTCCCGGACAATCCGGAGGGTGTTGTCGAACACGGGGCGGCCGGTCAGGTTTCCCCTTCCCACCGCGAGACGAGGGTTCTCATGCATGATTCCCCCGCCCATGCTGACGCCCTCCAGACCGCACCTCGCCGCGATGTCCGCCATCGCCAGCGCCCTCCGCCAATTCTCCTCCGACACGCGCAGGGGCAGCTTCAGGAAAAGGGGCTTTCGGCGCTCGGCCGAAATCGCTTCCATGAGACGAGCGGTGTGATCCATCTCGTTCAAATCAGGCCGCTCCTTCTGGTTGGGGCAAATCCAGTCGATCTCCACCGCATCCACCCAGGGCTCCACGGCCCTGTGGCTCGTCAGGATTTCCTCGACCGAGAACCCGCCTATGTTGGCGATGACCGGAGGCCCACCGACCGGGTGGGACTCGCGGTGCCGGGAGAGGTTGCGAACGGCGTACTCGAGCCCTTTGGAGGGCAACCCCAGGCTGTTGACCAATCCCATCTCCCGAGTCCGACGCAGCAACCTGGGACCGGGATTCCCGGCTCGGGGTTTGGGCATAATGGTTCCCACGGTCACAACGCCGAATCCAAGGCGGGAAACCCCCGGAAGGGTTTCCACGTCTTTGTCGAATCCGGCGCTCAGACCGATGGGGGTTTGCAGACGCAACCCCGCCACTTCGGTTTCCAGGCGTGAATCCCGGACCTGAAAGCGGTCGGACAGGGCCTGCCAAGGTTGTTTTCCGGCAAGGGCCCACCTGCCCAATTTGTGGGCCGGCTCCGGCGGAAGAAGAAACAGCAAAGGACGAACGCAAAACTCATAAACGGTCATTTTCAACCTCCCTTCGCGAAGACCGGCAATGCCGAATCATCGTATCCCAGGGGGTTCTTGGACACAATCGGGATTTAGACGACATTGACAATGTTTGAGGATAATCGATACGCTCTTTCAGGTCATCCAATGAGCCTACGAGAAGCCGTATCCTAGGATTGGCATGAGGGAGAGGGGGGCCGTGAACCGGAAGAGGGTCCAGTGATACGAAGAGACTTGGAGGGAGATTGGTTCCTCATCGCCCAACCCGAGCACGCCCGCCTCTCCGGTTTTCTAGCCAGCCATTGGTGGGGGGACGAAGACTTCCCTCGTCCCGAACCCCGGGACGAGGTGGTCCTGGCCGCCGCCGCGCACGACAACGGCTGGCGCGAATGGGACGCCCGGCCGAGTCTCAACACCGACGGCGCGCCCGCGTTCATGTACGAGAACCCCATCGGCGAGGTCTTCAAGATCGGCCATCGCGGGGTCGGGCGGCTTTGCGACCAGGGGCATCCCTACGCGGCCGCCCTGGTCAGCCAACACTACGTCAACTGGGCCACGGACATCCTGACGGGCGTGCGCAAGATCCGAACCATCACACCCGAGCTCAGGTCCGACATCGAGGCCTTCAAATCAGCCCAGGAGGAAAGGCAGGCCGAGCTTTGCGGGCGGCTTCGGGAACGGCCGGAATTCGAAGAGGCGGTTGCGCCCGAGCGCTTCCACCGCAACGCCCGATACGTCTGGACCTTCGACATGCTGTCCCTCCTGCTGTGCTGCCGCTGGCCCCATATCGAGACGCTTCGAGATGTCCCGGAGGGTGACGGATTCGGCGATATACAGGTCAAATTCGTGGACGACTGGAACCTTCATGTAAACCCCTGGCCTTTCGACTCCGACGTCCTGGAGTTCGCCGTGCGAGGACGCCGCCTTCCCCCCGAACCCTTCGGCGGCACATCGGACTTCTGGGCCGCCCTCGAGGATATCCCCTATTCCGATGTCGTCTTCCGGTATTCGCCGGGCTGACCCGTCCCCCGGTCATTGGCCGTCTTCGCTTAAATCCCCGCCTCGGCATAACGCTCAAAGTTGAAGTTCTTCTCTACACAGGTGTTGTTTCGGCATTCTCCGCAGGGAGGGGATGACCTCTGAACCGGAAGCTCGTCTTGCTCATTCCGGCAAACCTCGACCATCTCCAAAGCACGGTCGATTTTCTTCCGGCTCCCGCTCACGCAAAAAGTCTCGCTGCCGTCCTTGCCCAACAAATCTTCCGAACCCACTGGAAAGGCCTCCAGGTCTAAGAGGATTCGGAATGCCTCCACCTCGGTGACCGTCCGCCCCACGATGGGCGTATATCCGATGGGAAGACCGATGGACCAGTCGATTCGCCGGATGCCCATCTTCGGACAGTTCCTCATGACTGACCCCAGGATGGCCTTCTGATGAGATACCGGAACGATCAGGTGGGCCCCTTTGGCCAGGATAACGGGCATGACGATCTGAATCGTCCCATAGTTCTCAGTGGCCATGAACCCGCCCGCGAGACCTGTGGGATCGACGGCGTTGCCCCCTTTGATGAAAACATCCTTCTCTGAGAACCCGCGCACCACGGATTGGAGCTTGTACTCCCGGAGCAGCTCCCCCTTCTTGAAAACCCACGAGGCCCCGTATCCGTGCTTCAGCAGGAAGGCGCGCATCTCCGCGTCCGAGCAGAGCCCTTTGCGAACGACCAATCCGGCCGCCATGGCCCCTCCCGGGAGTTTTCCCGTCAGCTCGTAGAAAACCAGGACGGACGTGGTTCCCGCGTTGACGACGACGGTCTCGGACTCAAAGGCCCGCCCAACCTCGGGGAGCAAGGCCACGGCCTTGGCGATCAACCGCGGACCGATGAGGGGTTCGACGTTGAGGAGAAGCTCCATTGACTTTTCACCTGGACGGGACGAAAAAATCGGGCAGCCGACCCAAATGCCCGCCCAACCGTTTGGAAACCCCGGTTTTCCACCGACCCGGCAGGCCGGGAATCCTGCCTGACTGGCAAAGGGGAAATTCGGGTCTTGAAAAGCAGACCGGTTACGGGACTCCACCTTAAATGCTTCCCGACGCCTCCTTGAGGGCGTTGACCAGCTCCAGGGCGGCCAGGACTTCCTTTTCTGAGCCCTCGAAATGAAGGGAGATTGTCCCCTCCGCGCCGAGCGCTCCGCCCGAGCCCATGTGGGTCGCCGCGACATTCGCCAGGACCGTCCCCATGGCCACCTGGACCGCGCCCCCCGATTCCGTCCCCACAAAGGTCCCGGCGAACCCCTCCGGGTCGATGGCGTTTGCGCCCTTGATGAAAACATCACGGGCCTGGAACCCGTTGATGATCTTTAGGAGGTCGTATTCCCGCTGGATCGACCCCTCGCGGATCACCCACGAATCCCCGGCTCCCAGGGGCAGGTAGCGACCCAGGAGGCCATTGACGTCCGACGACGGCCCGGGGTCTTCCGGGGCCTTGCCCTCGCAGAACTCCCGGACCACATGGACCGACGTGCTGTCCGCCGCGATGACGAGCGTCCCGGAGCGGACGGCCTCCTTCATTTCCGGGAGGGTCCAGAGCGCCTTTGCGATCAGGGCCTTGGATTCCTCAGGGGTGAGACTCGCCAGGGCCTTCACGGGGCCTCCGGGAAAGGTTTCGGGGAATACGCGCACACGAACCGTCTCGCTCCATACCGCTCGCTCCGACACCGGACGCGGGTAGAAGAATGGGTCCTTTTCGGAAAATGCCTTTTTTCCTTGAGCGGAAGAGGATCTCAACCCTGAAAAGGCTCTCTTCCCTGATCCGGCGGATCACCTCAGGTCTTCCAGTTTTCGATCGATGATGTCCGTCAACTCCACCACGTCCGCCACCGTCCAATCTCCCATGTGTCCGATCCGGAACGTGTTTTCGCGCAATTTCCCATAGCCGCCCGCGATGAGGACGCCTTCATTTTCGAGGCTCGAATAGAGGCCGGGCAGGTTGAAATCCGGGGGTACCTCGACGACCGTCACCGTGGGTGAGGCGCATCTTTCTTCGACACGGAGGGAGAACCGGGACCCGGCCCATTCGCGAACGTGCGCGGCCATCCGCCGGTGACGCTCGTATCGCGCGCCCAATGTCTCACGCTCGATGTCGCGGAGCTGACGGTCGAGCGCCAGAAGGG
>CAYRGS010000096.1:0-14298 GCA_964423875.1 uncultured bacterium | reverse complement strand
AGGCGACCGCGTGCCAGTACTCCCGCAAAGCCGGCCACAGGGCCCCCTCTCTCAGTGGGGCCTCCTTCACCGCGCTCTTCGTCATGGTTCTTCTCCCTATCCCTGGTTGCCGACATGCGCGAAGCCGGGCGCGGAACATAGACGCCCGGTGAGGATGCGTCTTGACCGTCCCCGGCTGATTCTTCGCGGGGATTATACAGAAAGCCAACCGGCGGGGCCAACCGGCGCCCGGCCAGGGTGATTCAACGTTTTGCCCCCTGATCTTCCATTCCTCATGCCCCTTCTGCTAAAATTCATTCTCTTTTCACGATTCGCGGTTTGGAGACCGATTTCGATGGCGGTGATGGACCCCAAGACGTTCGTCCAGCATCTACGGGAGACGTACGCCGAGACCGTCTCCGACCGCCGGTTCGTCTACCCGGAGTGGTTCAAGGAAAAGGGCGGCCGGCTGCGGGAGGCTTACCGGCAGTTGGCGTGCGCCTACTGGGCCAGCACGGAGGTTCACGCCAAGGCCCAGGCTCGCTTCGAGTGGGTTCTCGACATCGACAGCAAAATCAGGATCGCCCGGCAAGTCTGGGAAGAGGCCCGCCACTGCAAAGACGTCAAGGTCCTTCTCAAAGAGGCCTTCCGGGAGAACTTCGAGGTGGATCAGTACGAGCCTGTCCCCGAGCTGACCGACTGTTTCTACACCTATTACGGCGCCATCGAAGACCCCGGCGGCTACTTTGCGGCCCACAACGCGGCCGGAGAGCGGACGGCGCTCCACATGCTGGAGGAGGCCGCGGCGTTTGCGCGGGCCGGTGGGAACAACCGCCTCGCCCGGTTCGCGGAGCGGATCATCCCCGAAGAACGGCTCCACGTCCGGCTCGGCGAGGAGATCCTGGCCAAGTGCGCCGTCACCGAGGAAGACCAGAAGAAGCTGGAGAAATACTTCCGGGACGGCTTGGAGGCCCACTGGAGCTACACCGAAGGCGTCTACCGGAAGATCACCGCGATGGAAGCGTGAAGCGGGTCCGCGGTGGACGGGCCGGCCTGATTGCGAAGTTTAAAATGATCCCCCCCCGAGCGGGGGTTGGACTCAATCATCCAAATCCAGGATTTCAGAAGTGAGCGCGGATCAGAAGTGAGTGCTGAGGAGAACCCGTCATGGCCGCAATGACCCCCAAGGAATTCATTCAGCACCTTCGAAAAGTGTACGATGAGATCATCTCGCAGCGGACGTTCGTTTACTCCGAATGGTTCAAGGAATCCGGGGACCGGCTGCGGGAGGCCTACCGCCAGCTCGCCTGCGCCGAGTACGCCAGCTCCTGGGTCCACGCAACGCTGCTCGAGCGGTTTCCCGACCTCGACTTGGACATCAAGACCAAGGTCGCCCGGCAGGTGTGGGAAGAGGCGCGCCACTGCAAGGACATCAAATCCCTGCTCAAGGAGGCCTTCGATGAGGACTTCGCCCTTCAGGACTACACCCCGGTGGAGGAGATGACGGCCTGCTTCTACGAGTATTACCCCAGCATCGACGACCCGGCCGGGTACTTCGCGGCGCACAACGCGGCGGGCGAGCGGACGGCCCTGCGGATGCTGGAGAAGGTCGGCGCCTTTGCGCGGGAGCTGGGCATGCACAGCTTGGCGCGCGTGGCCGATAAGATCGTCCCCGAGGAGAGGTTCCACGTCCGGTTGGGAGAGCAGGTGGTCGAGAAATACGCCACCACCGAGGAGCGCCAGAAGAAGCTGGAAGAATACTTCCGCGTCGGCCTCGACGCCCATTGGAACTACACCGAGGGCGTGTACCGGAAGATCAACTCCATGGAAAAAACGCATTCCGTGACCACCTGATTCCCAGGGGGGGGAGGTCGAAAGAGATGGCCCGGATTGTCGCCATCGAGTCCATACAGGCTTGGGTGTCCAACGCCCTGCACCTTGAGATCTACAAGCGCGAGGCCGCCGATCTCGGAAGGCTCGGTGAGGGGGAGGAGCCGCCCCTGTCCTGGAAGGAAATCTTCCGGAAGGCCGTCGAGGAAGGCAGCCTGACGCCCGAAGACGTGCCCTACTGGCTGGGGGTGGCGACAAAGGGCCAAGCGGAGGGCAACGTCGAGGACATCGAGGAGGACTACGGCGCGGTTCACGTGTGAGCGCCGAAAGCCCGCCGGCGAAACGGGGAGGCGGAATTGGCGAAGCCGTCCAGGGAAACCTGTCAGAAATTCTATAACCTGTTCATTTCGATGGACGACGGGACGTGGGAAGCGGTGGATCGGCGTCTTGCCCGCGAGCACTCGGCCGAGGAGGTCGAGGCGATCCAGGCGGACTTTGTCGCGTTCACCCAGTTTGTCTGGTCCAACTTCATCGACCTCAGGCTGGAGCCCGAAGACCCGGTGATTGAGCGGATCATCGACGCCCGCGGGGCGGACGCCCTGGAGGGCCTCGGGGTGGACCAGAAGAGTCTCGAAGCTCTCCGCCCCGGCAATGTCCCCGGTTAGCGGGCGAACCCGGAAATTCCCGCTGAGTCAACCCGTCCTTTCGCTCGGGAGGTTCCAAAAGGTGCGGCGGAATCTTTGGCGATTCGTTCCGTTTCTCGCTTTCATCTTTCTTCCCCTTGCCGGGCAGACGGTGTGGGGGCAGGTGTCGCGCCCCACGCTGCTCGTCCTCGGGTTTGAGAATGAGGTCCGGGGGGAGATTTGGACGGACGCCCGGATCGGGTTCGGTCTCAGAACGCTTCTCGGTCAGCTCCTCTATGAGTCCGGGTGCTTTCGACCCATTGAGGAGAAAGGCGAGGTCCTGGTGAAGGTGAAGTCGATCCAATCAAGCCTTTGGGCGAAATCCGGGACGAATCCCAAAGGTCCGCCTCTCTCGCAGTTGGCGCGCGGATGGAAGACGGACTGGACGGCTTACGGCACGGTCCTGTCCGCCAAGCGCGCCCGCTCGCGGTCCTTTATTTCCCTGTTCAGCACCGCCAAGGAGACGGTCACCGTCAACCTGAAGGCGTCGTTGGTGTCCGCCGATGGCCGGAAGGTGATTTCCGCCCCCGGCAGGGGAACCTCATCGTTCAAAGCCAAGGCGGTCGGCTTCACGATACGGAGACTAAAAATTCTCTTCGACGAAACGACGGTGGGCAGGGCCACAAAGGCCGCTTTGGAATCGGCCGTGAAACGACTCCTCGCCGACTATGGAAGAGAGACAAGGGGATGTTGAATCCGGGAACGGGGCGCGTGCTCAGGGCCCTCGCGGGGGGGGCGGTGGGCGCCGCCGGGGGGGCCGGCGGGGGCGCGGGCGCCGCCGACCCCGAAAGGGGGGGGGGGGGGCCGGAGCCGGTCTCGCGCGGGGCGCCCGTGGCGTTTCCGAAGTATCGCGGCCCCAAGACCCGTATCGCGGTCCTTCCCCTCGGTTTGTCCAAGCAGGCCGCTAGGCGATACCCCAAGCTCGTGGATCGGCAGGTCGGATTGGGTCTCCACCAGATGATCGTCAACACCTTGGCCGAGACTAACCGGTTTCGGTTCGTCGAGATCCGAAGAGAGGTCGTCAAGCGGCTGATGCGCCAGCTCTATCTGGGTCAGAGCGACCTGGTGGACCCGGAGACGGCCCTCCGTATCGGAAGGCTGAAGCAGCCTTCGGCCGTCATCTACGGGGAAGTGTTCGATTTCGGCGTGGGAACGCGGGAGCGCATCCGCGGCGTTTCCGTGAAATCGTCTCGGGTGACCCGGATTGGGATCCAAATCCGCCGCGTGGACCCGGAGACGCACGAATTCATCCCCGCCTCCGGAATCGGCGAGGCGGTCCACACGACCCGGCGGCTCTTCCCGTCGGGGTCCGGGACGCCCTTTGACGAGACCACTGTCGGCCAAGCCAGCCGCGAGGCGATTCGCCGCGCCGTCCTCCAGCTCCTCGGCCGGTTGGAATAGCGCTCCCTTTCCCTGCCGATTCGAGTTCGGCGCGCTTGAGCGTTTGGCCTGCGTTTTTCGCCTTTCGTTCAAGGTGAGGCGGGGCGCGTTTCGTTCGGGCAATCCGCACGGTGATCCAATAAGGAGAAAACCCCATGGCCGCAAGAGGGCTGGTCAAGTATGAGAAGGTCCGAACGGGAGTCGTCCGGGCGAAGTTCCGGGCTTTGACCCCCCGGCAGCTCCACGCCCTGCGAAAGAAGGTGGCCGTCCGGACCGTAGGCGCCCTGCACAAAAGCACATGGGTCCTTATCGACGAGAAGCAGAAAAAGGAGCTCGAGACCCGCTTGGCCGAGGTGCTGTCCGCCCCGCCGGACCTGCCGTTGACGGTCCCGGTCTACTTCGATTATCAGTCCCAGAACTCCTGGCTGGCCGTGCCCGTGTGCGAGCAGCTCTCCGCGAAATACGAGGTCGCTTTCTCGTGGCGGGCCTTCCAGCAGCGGCCCGACTGGAAGCCATTCGCGGCCACGCCCGCGCCCAAGGAGGCGATGGCCCGGCGTTGGGATGAAAGCCGCGCCGTGGCCAAAGCACTCGGCATTCCCCTGGCCAAGACCCGCTCCCCCCACCGGTTCAACACCCGTCATCTCCATATGTGCACCGAGTACGCCCGGCTCCGGGGGAAGGAGACGGCATTCATCAAGACCTTCCTGGAAGCCATGCACGGCAGGCACGAGGATGTCAGCGATCTCCTGTACGCCGAGAGGCTGGCGGAAGGCGTCGGCCTGAACACGGCCGACATGGACGAAGCGGTGGAGTCCGGCGTATTCGAAGGCCTCATCGACCAACACCGCGCCGACGCCGCGAAGGCGGGGGTGTTCGGCGTGCCGACGTTAGTCGTGGACGGCCAGCTCATCTGGGGCCGGCAGACGATGGACGAGGTGGAAGAGGCGATCAGACAGGCCGGTGTGCCGCGGAAGGGGAGACGAGGCTAGGAGGAAGAAAACTCTGGAGGGCTTCTTGTAAAACGCCCCCCAAGGTCTTAAGCCCCTCTCGCGTCCGTCTCGGCCGCTTCAAAAGCGTCCAGGCAGTCTCGGACGAAGGGCAGGGCCCCCGCCGCGTTGTTCTCCACGAAGGGCAGGCCGCAGTCCAGCAGGGACGTCAGGAGGGCTTCCACCTCGGCGAGTTTCCGGGCGATCTCCCCGCCTTCCACCAATTCCACGGGACAGCGGATGAGGAGCGAGGCGGCCAGGGCTTTCTCCACCACCTCCCGGATCGAGGGCCAACGGGCCTTGTCCATGTCCGGGTTGACTTCTGCGCGGACCGTCATGCGGTCCACCTCCTTCACTCGCTCGATCACCGCCTCCCAGTCGTGGGTCAGGGTCTCGACGCCGGCTAGGGTCTCTTCGATGGCGGGGGGGAAGATGTTGACCCCTTTTACCTTCTTCACGTCGTCGAGCTTTCCCCGGACGCCGGTCGCGGACCCGTTGTTGGCCGCTGCGGACAACAGCCTCGCCTGGTATGAGAACATCGGGGACGTTATCCATCTTGACCCCATCCCATTTGCTTATGAATACATGATGAGAAACGGAAGACTCGATCACGAGAGCCTTCGGAAAAGGGCACCCGGGTTTGTCACCGCCTACGATGCCTACATGGCGTCCAGGGTATGACCGACCGGTCGAGCCGTTATCGATAGGGCCGTCCTACACCGGATACAGAGGTTTGTCCCCACCAGGGCAGCATGCGGTGCCGAAACGTAAGGGTTGTGAGAAATGCGGGCTAATCCAAGGTAAAAGCCGGCCCCTCCGGACCTTGATTATCCTTCCATGACCTCCGCGATCTCGACCGCCCGGCCCTCAGCGGCGGATCGGATGGCCGCGACCACGACGGCCAGGGCGTCGATGCCCTCCTGTCCGCCCGTTTCCGGTTTCGCCCCGGTTCGGACGCAGTCGGCGAAGTGGTCCAGTTCATCCCTGAGGATGTCCACGCCCTCATACGGAACGGCGACGCGGGCCTCGTCGGTCTCCTTGTGGTAGAGTCCCTCGAAGCGGTCGTAGTGGAGGTTCCCCTTCGTCCCGTACACATGGATGAAGAACGTCCAGCGCGGACTGGCGAAATTGCTGCCGACGTAGCCCTGAACGCCCGACTCGAATTCGACCATCGTCCCCGTCACGTCCGGGATCTCCCCGGGGGTGAATCTTTTGCTCATGAACGACGAGACCCGTTTCACCGGACCCGCCAGGTAGATGAGGGTGTCCATGTGATGGACGCCGAGCTGGCTCAGGGCCCCGGCCGGGCTTTCGGACTGATGCCAGAGCCAATCGCCTTCCTCGAGGTCCAACCCCATCGGGTTCGAGAGGTTCCCTTCGATCATGACCAGATTGCCCAGCCTGCCGTCTTCGATCCACGCCTTCTGGACACGGTGGCCCCCCAGGCGCCTCGAGCTGTGGCCGACCATGAGGGTGACGCCGACCTTCTCACAGGCCTCCACAACTTGCCGGGATTCGGAGAGGGAGTTGGTGATCGGTTTTTCCACGAAGACGTGTTTTCCCGCCTCGGCCGCGCGGACGCACAACTCCGTATGGGCGTTGTTGGGGGCGGAGACGACCACGCCTTCGATATCGTCGCGTTTGAGCAAATCCTGGTAGGCGGTCTCGGTTTCCATCCCGAATTTCGCCGCGTACGCCTCGCGCTTCTCTTCCGAGCGGCTGAAACCCGCGACGAACCGGATCTTCCCGCTCTCCAAGGCGGCCGTCGCCAACTGGCTCCCCCACTTCCCGAGTCCGACCTGCCCCACCCGCACGGCACCGGCGTCATCCGTCATCACGTCATCTCCTCCCCGATCGGGCCGATGTCCGCCTGCTGTCATCTTGCGATAAGGTGCGGCCTTTTAGGGCCGCACACTATCGCAAAGAAAACTGGCCCTTTGCCCGAATGCCGGAGCCTTCCGGAGGAAGGCGGGCATTCGGGCAAAGCGAGAAGCCACGGTGGGCCACATACAGATATTCAGCCAATCTAACACCCTACCCAGAAAGGCCAAGCCTGAGGCTTGGCCGCAAAAAGTTTTTCAGGGGGTTCCCAACCCTTGGGAGGGGTCCAGGGGGGCGGTTTTTCAAAAATGCCCCCCTGGCGAGCCTTGCCAAGAACGCAAAGGACGGCTCACTTCCGCAAGTGGTCATAACCGGTGATCCCGATCGGTTCTTCGCGTCCTTCCCGGAGGACCTTGAGCCCGCCCCCTTCTTCGGTGAAACGGCCGATGGCCGTAACCGTTGTTCCCGTCTCCTGGAGCACGCGCGCGGCTAGGTCGTCCGCTTCCTCCGGGCGGACCGCCATGAGCAGCTCATAGTCCTCGCCCCCCTGGAGGGCCAGGTCCACCGGGTCCCGGTCCCACCCGGAGGAAATCGCCCGCAGGGCGTCGGAGACGGGAATTCTTTCGGCGTCCAGGACGGCGCCCGCCCGGCTCGCCTCGCAGAGGTGCGAGAGGTCGCCCGAGAGGCCGTCGCTCAGGTCGATCATCGCCGTCGCGGCCCCGGCGTTCGCGATGGCCCGTCCCTCCGGCACGCGGGGTTTCGGCCCCAGGAGGGCGTCCACGAGGGACCTCTCGCCGGCCGGGAGGTCCGCCGTCTCGCCTGGACTGGAGATTTCGGAATCCAGAAGGACGCGCAGTCCTGCGGCGGCGTCGCCGAGCGTCCCCGTGACCATCACGACGTCTCCGGGACGAGCGCCGGATCGGCGGAGGGTTCTCTCCGGGTCCGATTCCCCCAGGAGGTGGACGTCCAGGATGATCCCCGAGGGGGAGCGCGCCACATTTCCCCCGATCACTGTTGTCCCGAACGCTTCGCCCTCTTCACGAAGACCGTCATAGACGGCCTCGATGTACTCGACGGACGTGTCCTCGGGAACGGCGAGGGACGTGAGGGCGAACTTTGGGTCTCCGCCCATGGCGGCGATGTCGCTGAGGTTGATGGCCAGGGCCTTTCGGCCGATCTGCCGGGGAGTGGCGTGGGCCCGGAGAAAGTGCTCGCCCTCGACCATCATGTCGCTCGTCGCCAGGACCCACCGGCCCGGGGTGAAGAGAACCCCCGCGCAGTCGTCTCCATTGGGCAGGACAATGCCCCCCCCCCCCGGGCGGGGCCGAGCCGCGACCCCAGGCGGCCGACCAGACCGAACTCGCCCATGTCCGCGACGCGCAAAGGAGGATTTCCGGCGGCCTCTTCGTGTTCTGCCATGTCCATAGCATACCGTTATCGTCGTCGGTCTGTCTCGGTGTTCCCGCCTGGTTTCAACCCCTTAATCCGCCGCCGCGTTGCGCTGTCCCGGAGCGGGGAATAGATTGGATCCGCGACCCCGGCCGGGGTCCGCGACATCGCGGGAGGGCATGGACCGATGGACGATAGACAACCCGAACCCTTGGCCGATTTCTCCCCGGGCGACGCGCCGGGATTATCTCCGGGAGCGCGGGATTCCGCGGATGACCCGCGGCAATCCCGCTCACATCATGACGAGGCGCGTCGGTATCACCGCACCGGACGCTGGGTTGGAATCGTCCGGGCGGCGTTGGGTTTTCTCTTTCTGGGGGGGCTTCTCTTTTCGGGGGCCTCCATCGCCCTCGCCGATTGGACCCGGGCCCTCACGGACAATCCGTGGTTGGGGATGGCCCTGTTCTGCGCGGTCCTGATGATTGGCTTCGAGGTCTTGACGCTGCCCCTGGACTATCTCGGGGGGTACCGGCTCGCCCGGCGTTTCGGTCTTTCCCGCCAGAACGCGGCCGGTTGGCTGTGGGATCGCCTGAAGGGCGCCTGGATTGGCCTCGCCCTCGGGCTTTTGGCGTCTGAGGTTTGGTATGGGCTGCTGAGGGGGACGGGGCCGTTGACCTTTCCCCTATGGGCGGGGGCGGCGTTCTTGGGCTTCCTGATTTTGGTCAGCTGGCTGGCTCCGGTCCTCCTGATGCCGGTCTTCTTCAAAACGCGGCCGGTCGAGGACGCCGGGCTCGAGAACCGGCTGGCGGAGCTGGCCCGGGCATCCGGCGCGAACGTCCGAGGGGTCTATCAGTTCGACCTGGGCCGGAAGAGCCGGACCGCGACGGCCGCTCTGACCGGCCTCGGGAAGACCCGCCGCATCCTGTTGAGCGATACGCTCCTGGAAGGGTTCTCGCACGAGGAGATCTCCGTCGTCCTCGCGCACGAGCTGGCCCATCACGGAAGGCGGCACATTCCGAAGCTCATGGCGGCGCAGGCGGTCTTTGGGACGGTTGTCTTCTACGGGGTGGTGTTCGCCCTGCGCGCGTGGGGTCCGGGCCTGGGTGTCGATCGCGCGGCCGACCCCGCCGGTCTTCCCTTGGCGCTGCTTGTATTGGGGGGTGCCGGATTGCTCGCCGCGCCCTTCGCGAATTCGGTTTCCAGGGCGATGGAGCGGAGATGCGACGACGACGCCCTGCGGGCGACGAAGGACCCCGGATCGTTCATCTCCGCGATGCGCAAGTTGTCCCGGCTGAACCTCGCCGAGGAGTCGCCCCCGGCCTGGGTGGAGCGATTGTTTTACAGCCACCCGTCCATTTCACGACGCATCGCCTACGCGGAGGAGTTCGGCGGGAATCGCGCTTAGGACAGTGAGCTTGGGCGGAGGAATTTCCCCTTCCGTTTCATTCGAAAAGGGGATGCCCGGGGCCATGCGTTCTGGACGCGGATCATGCGGATGGTATAATTTCTCCGAACAAGAGAGGGCCTACGCGGGGGGGGGGGATTTCCGCCGGGCTGTCTGACCGAAAAGTCCCACCGCCTTTTCCGTGATGGCCCTGATTCGTTTGAAGAGGCAAGGATGGTCGACCGAAACCACATGCTGCCCAGGCCGCCGGGCCCGCTGATGGGCCTGTGGTCCTGGCGCTACCTCAATAAATTAAAGACGCTGAGGCTCATCACCAGCAAACGGGTGAAGGGGTTCTATAAAAAATTTCCCTCCCTCTTTCCGCCGGGCGCCGAATTTCCCGACGTTGCGCTCGAAACCACCGACGGCGCGCGCGTCCGCACCGCCGACCTGCGCGGCAAGAAGCATTTCGTCCTCTTCACCGGCGCCATCACGTGACCGCCCTTCCGGCGGCAGTTGCCGCTCATGGAGGAGCTAAAAGAGAAGTACGCCGATCGGGACGTGGTGTTTTTCGCGCTCTACGTCCGGGAGCACCACGCCGGTGAAACAGGTTTCAAGCCATACCGGAAACACGAAAGCTACGTGCACAAGATGGAATACGCCCGCGAGTTGGCGAGGGTCAAAGCCCTGACGCTCCCGGTCCTCGTGGACGGGATGGATGAGACGAACCACATCGAGCTCGGAAACCTGCCGAACTTCGTCTACATCGTCAACATGGATGGGAAGGTGGAGTACAAGGCCACATGGCTGGACGCCGACTCGGTCGATGAGGTCCTGGCGGAGATGGTCACGGCCGATGACCCCTCCCGACCGGTCCGGAAGACGATGGATTCCTCCAAGGTCGGCACGGCTATTTAGAGGCCAAAAGTCCTGGGGGGGCAGTTTTCAAAAAAGCCCCCTGGGACTTTGCCGTTCTATTTTCGCAGGACGCGGTTGTCGCCGACGCGCATCGTGAACCGGGTCGAGTCCAAGTGTTCCAGCAGCGGGATCGCGTGCTTGCGCGTAATCCCGAGCAGGTCCCGGAATCCCGAGGCCGAGATCTCGCCCTTTTCGTTCAGATGGTCGGCGAGGGTCTTCTTGATCTCCTCGAGGCTCTTCCGGTGATAGAGGAGGTCGTCCTTGATCCGGACCAGGACGCCTTCGCCCACCAGGACCTGAACGATCTCGCGGTCCTGCTTGCGGGAGATCCCGAGTGTCTCGCACACCTCGCCGATCCGGGGAGGTTGATAGCCGGATTCCCGGTAGGACCGATCGATCTTCTCGCGGAGCTCGTTCTGGTCGGCCCCCAAGCTCACCTTGTGGGTTGCGAGCCTGACCGCGTCGCCCTCGGCCGCGACCTCCCCCCCCTCCATCCGCCTGAGTAAGATGCCGAACACCTTCTCCGGCAGGCCGGGGAATCGGCTTCGCAGCTCCTCCTTGGGGATCCCGGGACGAAGGGGATTCTCCCGGTGGAACTTTTCCAGGAGCGTCTTGATCTCGGACTCCAGCCCTTCCAGGGCCTGATGGTGGACGGCCCAGCCCACCTGGGCATCGACCCACTCGGCCGTGCCGTCGCGGTGGAAGGCCTCGAGGATCTCCAAGAGCTCTTTGCGGCCGGCGGAGGTGCGCGGGAAGAGCTCGGGAAAGGAGAGGCCCTTGCCCCCGGCCTCTTTAAGGAACAGCGCGGCCCGGGCCCGGTTTTCCGCTTCGGCCAGCGTCTCGAACCGGCGTGTTGTCTCCGGGCGGAGGCGGCGGTGTTTCGGGGGATGGCTGTCGAGGATCTTCCCTCCGCTGATGGTGGCAACGGGCGAGTAGGAGCGGATGACGTATCGGTCGCCCGGTCGCACCACGACGGGCCGTTCCAGACGGAACTGGACGAATCCCTTCTCTCCGGGCGGAAGGGCGTCGGTCCCGATGAGGGCCACGCGCCCGATGGCCTCGACGGTGCCCTGATGGAAGCGGATCCGGTCCCGGTTCTTGAGTGGCCGCGGGGCGTCGGCCAGGTGGTGGAGGGCGGCGTCCAGCATGTAGGAAGGCTTCAGGCTGTCGGGCGCGGCCAGGACATCTCCCCGTTCGATGGTTTCCTTTTCCAGACCCTGAAGGTTGACGGCTGTCCGCTGCCCGGCCGTAGCCTGTTGCAGGTTTTCGCCGTGGACCTGAAGCCCTCGAACGCGGGCCGTGACGTTCTTGGGCTGAAGGGTGACGCGCCCCTCGAGGTGGACGCGGCCGGAAAACAGGGTCCCGGTGACGACCACGCCGAATCCCCGCATCGTGAAAATCCGGTCGATGGGCAGACGCAACGGACCGTCCGCGTTTTTGTTCGACACGTTCGCGGCGCGGTCGGTCAGGGCCGCGCGGATCTCCTCCAGCCCTTCGCCCGTCCGGGAGGAAACCGGGATGATCGGTTTACCCTCCAGGAAGGTCCCGCCCAGGAAATCCCGGACATCGTCGGTGACGAGCTCCATCCACTCCGGGTCGACCAGGTCCTTCTTGGTGAGGGCGACGATCCCGTCCTGGATTTCCAGGAGCCGGCAGATGGCGAGGTGTTCGCGGGTTTGGGGCATCACGCCTTCATCGGCCGCAATGACCAGCATCACCAAGTCTATCCCCCCCGCGCCGGCCAGCATGTTGCGGACGAAGCGCTCGTGGCCGGGGACATCGATCACGCCGACCCGGATGTCCCCCAGCAGCTCCAGGGACGCGAAGCCGAGGTCGATGGTGATGCCGCGCTCCTTCTCCTCCTTCAACCGGTCGGTGTCCACGCCGGTGAGGGCCTTGACGAGGGCGGTTTTTCCGTGGTCGATGTGGCCGGCGGTTCCGAGGACGACTTGCTTCAATGGACTCTCCGTCGTACGGGCGGGCCCGGGGCGGGCGGCGGCACCTTCAAGGGGTGGGTTCTTGCGCCAGGGCCTCGAGGGCGGTTTGGACGTGGACCTCTTCGTCCGGAAAGACGGTCCGAAGGTCCAGCAGGAGCGCGTCGTCTTGGATCCGGCCGATGATGGGCGGCTCACCCGTCCGGAGCCGCCCTTCCATCTCTTCGGGACTCAGGCCGCGGGGCGCGTTCCGGGGAAGGCGAATCAAGGCGGTGGGGATCTCTTCCGTCGGTAGCGTCCCCCCGCCCGCCCGGGAGGCGCCGGCGATCACCTCGGGACGCAGTCGGTCTCGGGCCGGGTCGGATAGGCGTGACAGGAGCCCTTCCGCCCGGCCGCGCACCTCGGTCTCCCCCGCCAGCAGCAACCCGATGGCGGGGACCTTTTCGGGCAGGGAGTCTGGGGCGAGGTGGGCGAGGAGCGTTCGTTCCAGGATGGCCAGGGAGAGCTTGTCGAGCCGGAGGGCGCGCATCAACGGGTGGCGGCGCGCCCGCTCGACCATCTCGCGCAGGCCGGCGAACAGGCCCGCCTGGGGGCCGCCGAGGAGCTTGTCCCCGCTGAAGGTGACGAGACCGGCGCCCTGGGCCAGGAGGTCCGCCGGCGTCGGCTCGGGGGTCATCCGGTGGCGGCGAAGGTCGATGAGACAGCCGCTGCCCAGGTCCACCATGACCGGCACGTTTCGCTCCCGGCCCAGGCGGACCAGGTCGGGGAGGGAGACCTCCTCGGTGAAGCCGAGAATCCGGTAGTTGCTGGTGTGCACCTTCAGGAGCAGGGCCGTGTTTTCACCGACGGCGCTGGCGTAGTCTTCGAGGCGGGTCTTGTTCGTCGTCCCAACCTCGCGAAGCAAGGCGCCGCTCTGTCGCATGACCTCGGGGATGCGGAATCCCCCGCCGATCTCGACCAGCTCCCCCCGGGAGAGGACGACTTCTTTTCCGGCCGCCAGGGCGGAAAGACAGAGGAGGACGGCGGCGGCGTTGTTGTTGGCGACGCCCGCGGCCTCCGCGCCGATGAGCCGCTGAAGCAGCCCCTCGACGGGGGCCTCTCGTTTTCCGCGCTCGCCGTTCGCCAGGTCGTATTCGAGATTGAGGTACCCGGCGGCGGCGGCGGCGACTTCGCCGAGGATCTCCCGGCCCAGGGGGGCGCGGCCGAGGTTGGTGTGAAGGATGACGCCGGTTGCGTTGACCACGCGGCGAATCCCGGGGGCGAGGGCCCGGTCCAACGCAAGGAGGACGTGGCGGGCGACGGCGTCCGTTGTGATGTCCAGGGCGTCCGCGGCCTCGTCGGTCTCCAGGATTTTACGGCGCATGCGGGCCAGGGTTTCCCGGACGCAATCCTTTGCGGCTTCGGCCGGGAGACCGTTCGGGGATATCCGGCGAAGGGCCTGGAGCACCTCGTCCACGGAGGGAAGGGCGCGAAGCTTGTCCTGTCGGTTCTTGTTCACCGGGATGCGTCCAAAGGGGATGGGGGTCCCACCGAATTCGCCGGTCACCGAGCGGCGAGGATGATTTTCCTATGGGGTTCGGGTGGGTGTCAATGCGGCGTGGGCCGCAAAGGCGGCGGCCAAGGGCCCGGGCCGGATTGAAGAAGAACCGGATAGCGGAACCCGAGTCGGGCTGAGAGAAGACGGAGTCCGTCGGGCGATTTGCGCACCTAGTTCAAACGCGTTGTGAGCTCGACCAGGATGGTGGTCTGGAGGTAATCCAGGTCGATGGGTTTGGTCACGTAATCGTCGGCCCCCGACTCCAACGCCGCCTTCGCGATGTTTTTCTCCGCCACCGCCGTGACCATAATCACGCTCAGCTCAGGGTCCTTGGCCTTGGCTTCTCGCAAAACCTCAATGCCGTTCTGGCCGGGCATGCGGATATCCAGCAGCAGGCCGGGAAATCGGCTTCGCAGCTCCTCCTTGGGGATCCCGGGACGAAGGGGATTCTCCCGGT
>CAYRGS010000095.1:3198-14439 GCA_964423875.1 uncultured bacterium | reverse complement strand
ATCTCCCACCTGGTGAACGCGATGGCCTTCTACGCGGCTTTTCCGGGGTCCTATCTCAAGGTCAAAGGCGACAATGACTAATGGGATCACGGTATGGACGACACACTTCCCAGGGGGGCTTTTTTGAAAAACCGCCCCCCTGGACCCCCCGAAAAACTTCTTGCGGCCCGGCACTGCGGCCGGGCCTTGATGGGGTTGGGCGTTGGGTAGGCTGGACTGTTTGTTTGTGACCCCCGATGGTTTGGATCTTTGGCCGGAGGCCCGTTTGTCTTCGACGGCCGCAGTATCCGGCCAAGGCGCCAGTTTCTTGCGATAGCGTGCGGCCCATAGGGCCGCACGCTATCGCGACATGAAAGTTTTCGAGGGGGGTTCCAGGGGGGACAGTTTTCAAAATGTCCCCCCTGGAGGATTGGTTCAGTATCTGAAAAGAGGATGGAAAAACAGCCATGAAAACGAACATGACGGGGAAGGATTACATCTCCACGCAGGACTGGTCGGATCAGGAGATCGAGACCGCCTTGCAAGTCTCGGATTACCTAAAAATGAAGATGGCCCTGGGCGAGCCTCACCGGCTTTTGCCCGACAAGACGCTTTTCATGATCTTCTTCGACAAATCCACCCGGACGCGGAACTCTTTCGAGGCGGGCGTCACGCAGCTTGGCGGCCACGCCCACAACCTCACCCCGGACATGATGCAGATCTCCCACGGCGAAAGCCCCCAGGACACCGGGATCATCCTCTCCAGCTACGGCCACGGCATCGCCATCCGGCACGATTTGGTTCCGGGCGAGGGGGCCGCGTACATCCGGGAAATCGCCGGGCACGCCTCCGTCCCGGTCATCAGTATGCAGGACGACGTCGACCACCCCTGCCAGACCCTGGCCGACCTGATGACGATCCGCGAGCAGTTCGGCCGGAACCTGCGGGGCCTCAAGATCGCCGTCTCCTGGGCCTACGCCCCCAGCTACGCCAAGCCCATGAGCGTCCCCCAGGGCTTGATCCTCCTCATGACCCGCTTCGGGATGGATGTCTCCCTGGCGCACCCGCCCGAGTACGATCTCATGTCGCCGGTGATGGAACAGGCCCGGGCCAACGCCGAGGTGCACGGAACGAAGTTCGAGGTGACCGACGACATGGACGCTGCCTTCGAGGGGGCGCACGTGGTCTACCCCAAGAGCTGGGGAATCGAGTCCCTTTTCCACAAGCCCGAAGAGGCCCTGGAGATCAGCAAGAAGCACACGGACTGGATTTGCGACGAGCGGCGGATGGGCTTGGCCGACAAGCGGAGCCGCTACATGCACTGCCTCCCGGCGGACCGGGGCAGCGAGGTGACGGACGCGGTCATCGATGGCCCGCATTCGGTCGTGTTCGACGAGGCAGAGAACCGCCTTCATACGGCCAAGGCCCTGATGGCCCTCACGATGGGCGGCGGCCGGCCGTTTGAGGAGCGGAAGTAGGAGCAAGCCCGGGGGGGGGTAAAAAACGCCCTCGGTTTCTTGATTGGCGGATTCCTTGGAGCGGGGGAGCGGGTCATGACTTTATCCGTCAGCGTCCTTGGGGCGGGGGCCGGGGGGTTGTCGATCTCGGCGGACCTCTCCCGGGCCGGTCACCGGGGGACGCTGTTCGAAGCGGCACGGTTCAAGGAGAATCTCGATCCCATTCGCAAGCAAGGGGGCGTCTTCCTGATCGAGGGGGACGCCCAAGGGGAGGTTGTGCCCCTGGCCGGGGTGACGGCCGATCCCGGCCGGGCCGTCAAGGGCGCGGAAGTCGTGATCATCGTCGTCCCCTGCTTCGGCCATGAATGGTTCGCGAAGACCTTCGTCCCCCGCCTCAACAGGGATCAGATCGTCGTCTTCATGGGAGAGGGGGGGGGCGCCCTGGTCTTCCATTCGGTCAGGAAGAAGCTCGGAAAGGGGAAGGGCATTGTCGTCGGGGAGACGAACACCCTACCTTATTCCGCGCGGATCACGGGTCCCGGCGCCGCAAACATCCGGCGCAAAAAAAAGGGAGGCGTGCTCGCGGCGGCCCTGCCGGCGTTGGATAACACCAACCTCCTGTCGGCCGTCCATGCCCTTTACCCGAACATCCGCCCGGCGACGAATGTCCTGGAGACCGTCCTGGTCAATTTCAACGCCATCGACCACGTGGCCACGGTCCTGGCCAACGCCGGCCATCTGGAGAGCCGGACGACGAACATGCTCCTGTGGGGAGAGGGCGCGACGCCCTCGGTCGCGCGGTGCATCGAGACGGTGGACAACGAGATCCTGGCGATCCGAGGGGCCTTGGGGTTCAAAGACCGGACGCCCTACCGCCACTGGTTGTTTGAGCAAGGGTTCCTCGCGAAAAGGCGGCGCACCACGTACGAGGCTATCCACGCCAGCGCCCTTGCCTCGAGCCGGTACCCGTGCGGCCCGGACGCCTTGCAAACCCGGTACGTGACGGAGGACGTGCCTTATTCCCTCGTCCTGATCTCTTCCATCGCCCGGGTGGCCGGGGTGGATGTCCCCCTGATCGACGGGCTGATCGCGATGGCGTCGGCGATGAACGGTGTAGACTATCGCGCGAAGGGGAGGACGCTCGAGAAGCTGGGCATCCGCGCGAAGGGGCCGAGGGAGCTTCTGGCGGCCGTCGGCTATTGAGGATGGCATAAATAATATCCTACATGGAGCGGCTCAACAAAAAGTCCGGAGGATTCCCCGATACTTCCTGGGCGGGTACGGAGCCCCGCCCCTACGCACGATTCTGCAATGGACATGTAGGGGCCGGGCTCTGTACCGGCCCCCACCACGCGATACGTAGTTAGGTCATTAATAATACAGGGATCAATAGCCGAAGAGATTCTTGGGATCGGGAGCAGTATGCCCGGGTTCAGATCAGCTTCATCGGGATGACCGGCTCTAAGACCGGGCGGGGAGTTGAGGGGGAAGCGTGAGAGAGGCGGGTCAGGGCGCCGATCGTCGATTTGCCGATTGACTCAATTCCGCCTCACCCGTCATTTCAAAACCAGAAGGCGAATGGAGGTTGTAATGAGCGATCATGAGAAGTTCATGGCCATTGCCATGGAAGAAGCCCTGACCGGGGTGAAAGAGGGCGAGCAGCCGTTCGGGGCGTGCGTCGTCCGCGACGGCGAGGTCATCTGCCAAGCGCACAGCATCAAGGTGGGTACCCACAACATCACGGACCATGCGGAAACCCGGGCGGTTGGATTGGCAACGGTGGTTTTGAAGAAAAACAGCCTCGCCGGTTGTACGTTCTATTCGGTTTGCGAGCCCTGTCCTATGTGCTGCGGGGCAATCCTGAACTCTCAGGTCTCCACCCTAGTCCTAGGCGCGCGTCACGCAAAATTGCGGGAACTCCCCGGCGAGAATTTCAGCTCCAGTCAGTATGTGGGAGGGACCTTCAATTTCCACAAGTACTCTGTCGAGAGCCTGGCGGAATTGGTCGGCTCGAAGGTCCAAGTCATCACCGGCGTCATGGAAGAGGAGTGCGAAGGCCTTTACCGGAACGCTCAGGTCAAGCTCAGCCGATAATGGGCGGCGTCCGGCCGGATTCGTGCGCCCCGGGCGGCCGCCAGCTATGCCCCGGCCAACAATATTCCGGCCCGTGGCAAGGGACAATCGGCTCTCGCCGGAATCCCCTCCATCAAACCAACGGCATGCTGTAGAATCAACCTCTGTTAACTGGAATTGGCATCAGGATCACGGAGGCGGCGGAGAGCCGGATGGACCGCCCGGGAGAGGTTCGATGAAGGACCTTGAGGACGATGTGATCGGTCGGATCGACGCCGATGGGTGACGGCCGTTCCGGGGCGAAGATTCTTGAAGCGCCGTACATCGTGACGATGGATACGCAAAGGAGGGTCCTCAAGGGGGGAGCACTCCTGGTGGAGGGGAACACCATCTCCGCCGTCGGACCACGGGAGGCGCTTCAATCCCGGGCCCCGGGAGCGGAGCGCCTCGTCTTCGACCGGCACGTCCTTCTCCCCGGATTTATCGACTGCCACGAGCACGCGACCCAGATGCTAGGCCGGGGTCTGGCGGACGATGTGGACGAGGTCACGGTCCGTTGGGGTTGGGACCGGATTTATCCGTGGGAGGCTATTCTGGAAGAGGAAGACGTCTACACGGGGGCCCTTCTCACGGCGGTGGAGCTGGTCCGGAACGGAGTTACGTGCTTCGCCGATCCGGGCGGGTTTCTGATGGACCCGGTGGCGAAGGCGGTCGCGGAATCCGGCATCCGGGCCGTGCTCTCCGTGGGCGGGTTGGACACGTGGTCCGAGGGGTTCCCGCTTCCGGCGTCGGCCCTTCACGAAGATCCCACCGGGTGGGCGCTTGGCGCCTCCGAGAAACTGATTGAAGATTGGCACGGCGCCCGGGGGGATCGGGTCCGGTGCGGTTACAGCATTCGCGTATTGATGAATGCCACGGAAGCCTTTGTCCTCGATGTGGGGAGGCGGGCCCGCGAGCGCGGCCTCACCGTGCAGATTCATCTGGCCGTTTCACAAAGCCGGGTCCAGTGGGTGATCGATCAGACGGGTCGAAGGCCCGTGGAGTATCTCGACAGCCTGGGAGTTCTCGGTCCCAACTGGCTCCTGACCCATATGGGTTGGGTGGACGAGAGCGAGTTCCCGATTCTCAAGGACCGGGATGTCAAGGTCTGTCACTCTCCCGGCTCATCCATGCACAACGCCAGGGGCGCCGTCAGCCGGGGCAAGTTCCCCGAGATGGCGGACCTTGGAATCTCGCTCTGCCTTGCGAGCGATGCCGCGGCCTGCAACAACAGTCTCGACATGTTCCGGGCGATGTATCTCGCGTGCCTGGTGCACAAGGAGGCGCGGTTGAGATTGGACCTCTTCCCGCCCGAGACCGTCCTGGAAATGGCGACCCTGGGGGGGGCCAAGGCGCTGCTGTGGGAGGACGCGATCGGCTCCCTGGAGCCGGGGAAGCGGGCCGACCTCATCGCGGTGGACCTGCACAGACCCAACCTGAGTCCGTTCTACGACTTTTCTTTGATCCCGAACTTGGTCTATTCGGGAGACGGGGCGGACGTCGCCTTTACAATGGTGGATGGACAGATCCTGATGCAGGACCGGAAGATCATGTTCACGGATGAAGACGCCCTCGTTTCGAGGGCCCAGGCAATCGGCTCGCGACTGCTGGAGAAGGTTCCCTTTCGGATCGAGCCTCGATGGCCCTTCGTGAGCGGAGAGGGTTCGAGCCGGGCCGGAGCGTCGGCGGGATGACAGGACCCCGGGGGATCGCCGCGCGGGATGCGATACGATCGGGCGGAGAATCCGGCATCGCCGTTTCCCCGTGAGCCCCTTACAGAGGAGATCGCGATTTGATTTTCGGAATTCGGCTTCCGCCGTGCGCGACTCCCCAGAGGGTGGCCGAGAGTGCGGCCCTGGCCGAGGAATGCGGGTTCGATTTCGTGTGGACGATGGATTCCCAGCTTCTCGCTTGGCGTCTGATGGACCCCTTTGTTTGCCTTTCGGCCTGCGCCCGGACGACCCGACGGGTCAAGCTTGGCATCGCCGTGTGCAATCCGTTCACCCGCCATCCCGCGGCGACCGCGTGCGGGATGGTCTCGCTGGATCAGCTTTCCGGGGGGAGGTCCGTTCTCGGGATGGGGACCGGCGGGAGCGCACTGCGGACCATCGGGAGCCCCCTGGCCAAGATGGAGGGCACGCACACGCAGCGGCGGAAGGTCCTGAGGGAATCGGTGGTTTTCTTGAAATCGCTGTTCTCCGGCGAGGAGTGCGCTTTTCAGGGCGTGCCGATGAAACTGGATGTTCCCCTGCCGACGATTCCCGTCTATGTCTCCGCCTCGGGTCCGAAGATGCTCGAGTTGGCGGGAGAGTTGGCCGACGGGATCATCATCCAGTCCGGGATCGACCGGCGGTGTGTGGAGTCCGCGCTGGGTCACATCGAGAAGGGCGCCCGGAAGGCGGGGCGGTCTCTCAAAGAAATCGATCTCGTTGCCTCGACGTTTTGCTCCCTGGACGAAGACCGGGAGCTCGCCGTGGCCCGGGGGAAGCCCCTGGCGGCTTGGTTCTACGCGGCCGCGCCGCACCTGGTCGAGCTGGCCGGAGTCAAGGTGTCCCAGCGGCAGCCCGCCGCCAAGGTGTTCCCCGACCTGTTCCACCCGCTCGATATCGAGGAGGCCATGGAGGCCGCCGCGTTCATTCCGGATGAAGCGGTGGAACGGTTATGCCTGGTGGGGAGGCCGGATGAGGCGCTCGCCCGCGTCCGCGAGCTCGAATCGCTCGGCATCACGCAGGTGTTCTTGCGGAACTACAGCACGTACGCCCTCCCCGATGACCTGATCGCCCCCTTCGGGAAGCACGTCATCCAACCGATGAAGGGTCTCTCGGCTCCGGCGGTCTGAGCCGTGGGCCTGTTGCAAGGGGAATCGCCTTGCCGTTCTTCAAGCTTCTTCAGGGAGCGACGCTCTTTGGACCCTCGGAGATGGGACAGGGAGACGTCCTGATCGCGGGAGAAAGGATCGCGGAGGTTTCGCCGGACCTGGACCCGTTTGCCTCTTTGCCCGGGATCGAGGTCGTGGACCTGAAGGGAAGGGTTCTCACGCCGGGATTCGTCGATCCCCATGTCCACATCCTGGGCGGGGGGGGCGGAGGCGGATTTCAGACCCGCGGCCCCGAATTGTTTCTGAGCGAGATCACCTTGGCCGGAACCACAACCGTCGTCGGCGTCATCGGGACGGACGGGGTCACGAGAGACCTGACCGCCCTGTTGGCCAAGGCCCACGCGCTTGAAGAAGAGGGGATCACGACGCATCTCTGGAGCGGCGCCTATTTCTATCCTCCGCCCACCTTCACGGGATCGGTGTGGAGGGACCTGGTCCTGGTCGAGAAGGTCCTGGGCGTGGGGGAGGTTGCCATCTCGGACGTTCGCTCGACCGAACCCACAATCCAGGAATTGACGCGTCTCGCGTCCGAGGCCCGGATGGGCGGCCGTCTGGCCGGAAAGCCGGGTTTGCTTCATTTGCACGTGGGCCCGGGGAAGGCGGGGTTGAAGCCCCTGGTCGGGGTCTGCGGAGGGGGCGGGGGGCCGATCACGCAGCTCTTCCCGACGCATCTGAATCGCACCCGGAAACTTCTGGAGGATGCGGCAATGTTCGCGAAGGCGGGAGGGCCCATCGATCTGACGGCCTCCTTCACGCCGGCCCGGGGTCTTCCGGCGTCCGTCCCCGCCGCCGAGGCCTTGGTCTATCTGCGGGAGGAAGGGGTCCCCCTCGAGCGCGTCACCCTCAGCACGGACGGCAACGGCATCTTCATTCCGGAAGGTTCCCGGGACTTCATCCAATGGCCTCTTTCCGCCCTCCACGAGCAGTTCCGCGAGGCCGTGACGGAATGGGATCTGCCGATCCCCGACATCCTCGCCGCCGTCACCGAGAACACGGCGAAGGTCCTGGGGCTCTATCCCAGGAAGGGAAGCCTCACCGCGGGGGCGGACGCGGACCTTGTGATTCTCGATGGGGACCTTCAAATCGAAGCGGTCTACGCCCGAGGGAGAAAGATGGTGGAGGACGGGAGGCCGGTGATCTTCGGACGGTTCGAGGCTGGGACGGATAAGGCGAAGGGACCAGAGTAGTCCCTCGGCAAGTTGCTGAGAACTTCTTTTGGGTGCTAGGGGTGACCGTTGTCCCCGGCGGAGTGGAGAACCTTTTTAGGGGGATAAAAGGTGTCCTCCTCCCCGGGGATAAGAAAGCGTTTCTTCGTGACCCCCTATTTGGATAGAATGGATGTGCGTCATCGAAACTGGGACTCTGGGAGCGGAGGCTCCCGGGACGAAGGAGTTCCGCGTGTGTTGACGACCGTTTCTCCTCACGCCGCGGCCGGGTTGGGATAGGAGAGAGCATGGCAAAAGACCTGCGGAGTTTCCTCGCTCATATCAAGGACCGAATCCTTTACCTTCAAAAGCCCGCCGATCCACTTACGGAAATGGGCGGCATCTGTCAGCTTGTCGAGCAACCCGTCCTGTTTGAAAATGTCAAGGGCTATGAAGGGTGGAAGGTGGTCGACAGACTGTTCGCGTCACGCGAGCTCGTGGCGCTTGCGGCGGGAGTTCCCGTTGACGGGATGCTCGAGCACCTGCGGGACAAATGGCTCCGACCGCCTGCCCACGAAGCAGTGACAGTGGACCACGCCCCCGTTAAGGAGAGAGTCGCCAAGGGCAAAGAGGTGAATCTGGAGTCCCTTCCCGTGGTCGTTTCCTCGCCCAAGGATTCCGGCCGCTTCCTTTCCGCGGCGCATCTGGTCTCAGTGAATCCCGAGACGGGTGACCTCAACGCGGCCTTCAGCCGGACCGAGTTGAAGGGCAAGAACCTCATCTCGTCTGGCCTCTTCCGACCCGATACGTTGCGAAACGTTGCCCTGCACAAAGAACAGGGCCAGAAAACGATGCCTATTGCCCTTTGCATAGGCCACCATCCCGCCTTCGATCTCTCGGCTTCGGCCAGCTTCAATCACCCCGGCTACTCCGAGCACGAGATGACCGGAAATCTCTTGGGGGAGCCGGTCGAGCTGATCCAGTGCGAGACTGTGAATCTCAAGGTGCCAGCGCATGCGGAGATCGTGATCGAGGCCGAGATGGACCTCACCCAACACGTCCCGAACGGTCCGTTCGGGGAATACACGATTCACTATGGCTATGACGCAAACGGCTATGGTTCCCGGGTGACCGCCATCCTCCGGCGCGAGGACGCAATCTATCGCCACCTCAACGCGACCCGGTTTACCGATCATCAGGTTCTGACAGGGACACCCCACGCGGTGCAGATCTACACTGACCTCATCAGCAAGGGGCATCAGGTCCACGACGTGGATTTTCCACCCTACGGGAGCCGCTTGCTCCTTGTGATCAAGGCTACGCCGCGCTATGACGGGGAAGCCCGGGATATGTTCCTCACTGCCTGCGCCCGCAACGCCGTCGCCAAGTTCGTCGTCATTGTCGATGACGACGTCGACATCGATGACCCCCGAGACATCTTCAATGTCTTGGCGACGAACGCGGACCCAGTAGAGAACCTGATGACGTTGGAGGGACTTCCCAGCAACGCTTTGAACCCGACGGCCAGGGATCGAACCAGTCCGTACACGTGCACGGGTCCCAAGATCCTGATCGACGCGACGCGGGGCTCGACGATGGGCCGGCCGGAGCGGCGCATGGAGATGGAGCGGATTGGTTTTTGGCCGGGGATTAACCTAGAGGATTTCCTGTAGCTGTTCCTGAGTGCATTTTCACCCGCATGGGTTTGGAAGGTGGGGTCCATCGCCGAGGGGGATTGGGGTAGCTTGCATTCCGGCCAGCCAGCATCGATTGTGCGGAAACTTCTCCGCGAAGCCCTGAATCGGCGATTAATTTCCCGTTTCATGACTGCGATGTTGGTATTAAGTTCGCCGGGAAGATGGCTGGAGGTGTGATGCAAACCCTTTTGATTGCAACGGCCGACGGCGTATGGGCCACAGAGCCATCCCGGTGCGAACGCGTTGGCCTGGTGGGTGAGCGGATTACCGCCTTGGCCGCTTCGCCCGAGGCAGGCGTGATCTATGCCTCGACTGCTGCGGGACGGATTCATCAAAGCAAGGACCAGGGGACGACCTGGACGCTTCAGTTCCAGAGTAAATCCCGCAACCGGTTCACTGCTCTTGCTGTTTCGCCCTCGCCGCCCCATCCGGTATATGCCGGCACGTGGCCGGCGGACGTTTTCCGGTCCTTGGTCGGCGGAGCATGGGAGCAGCTGGAGTCCTTCCGAGAGATTGAGGGAGCGGAAGGCTGGGTTTTTCCGCCGCCCCCACACAAGGCACGAACGACCTCCTTTGCCTTTGACCCGTCGGACCCTTCCACCATTTACGCGACGGTAGAGCTCGGCGGCGTCATGAAGAGTGGGAATGGCGGCGAGTCGTGGCGGCCTCTCACGACCGATGTGAACCGGGACACGCACGATGTACGACTCCATCCTCAAGATCCAGCTATTCTCTACGTCAGCACTGGATTCGGTTCGACCCATCGGCCGGGTGTTTACTGGTCGCGGGATGGGGGCGAAACCTGGGAGTTCCGTTACCGGGACGCGCATCCGGTCTATACGCTTCGGATGTGCATCGACCCGGTGCGGCCGGAAGTTCTCCACGTCGTCGCCTATCCCTACGCACCGGGTGACTGGCACAACCCGACTGGGACGGGCGGAACGCTCATGCGAACCGAGGACGGGGGAGCGACCTGGACGGCGCCCCACGCGGGTGTACACTTACCCACGGTGAACTACGTCCCGATGATTCGGCCGGACCCTGTTGGGCCGGGGGGCGTGCTGTTCGCCATCAGCCCATTCCTTCCACCCACAGAGCCCCCGAAGGATGGACCGTCGGCCCGGTATTACAACGACGACGGGTACAATCCGCCGCTTCCCTATTACAATTTCACTGGGAATATCTCACCGTCGATGGATCCCCCCACGCGGGAAGCCCGAATTGTTCGTTCCGGTCCGGATGGAGACACCTGGGAGGTTGTAGCCACCAGCCTGCCGCCTCTTCAGGATTTCCTGCCCCTGGTCTGAGCGAAGGTGGCGGAATCGAATGCTGCGTTGTTGTATCGGAGAACGTTGAACAAGATCGGTTGGGATGATCTTTGCGGGACGATATCAGGCTTGGCGGGGATAGCGCTGTAGCGCTCATTTATCGGGCTGCGGTGATTAAGCAGTGCTCATGGGCTTCAGGAGGCTTCGCTGAACGGTCGGCCGTTATGGGTGTAGGGGTCGAGTTTCGTCCGGAGGTTGTTAGGATGACCGATCAGGCTCCAGCGCCGCGCCGACGGGCCATTCCATGATCGTGATGCCCGTGAACCACACCGGCTCCGGCTCGTAGACCCAGGTTTCCGCCCGGGTGTTTCCGGCAACGGCCGCCGCCGCGATCCAGTTGCGGACCTCGTTGGCCCCGTTTCCGCCGGCATCGATCTTTTTCTGGCTCCACCCCGCAAGCTGGTCGGCCCGGCCTTCGGCGAGGAGTGCAATCGCCGCCCGGTCCCAGCCCTCGTCTATCCGGCCCATCTCGGGCGTGCCGATCCAGTGGGACATGGCGCCGGTGCCCAGCACCCCCACGCGATCGATCCGGTCGTAATCCTCCAGCGCGCGCCGCACGGCGAGGCCGAGGGCGTAGGACCGCTCCGCCGGCGGGAGGGGAGGCGCGACGGTGTTTTGCAAGATCGGGACGAGGGGGATCGGAGG
>CAYRGS010000095.1:0-3188 GCA_964423875.1 uncultured bacterium | reverse complement strand
GTCTCCCATTCGGTGAATCGGCGTGACGACGGAATGGTCGAGGTCCATCTCGCGGCACAGGAGCGGATCGAACCCGTTGTCCAACAGGACCACCGCCAGGTGGAGGCCGAGGTCCGCGTCGCCCCTCCGCCCCCCATTCACTTTCGGCATCCATCCCTCGCTGGATACGTTCAGGTGCCTTGGGGCCGCCCCCACCGCCAGGGCCGGGAAGCAGTCAGGGGAGAAGGTTTGGATGTGGTCGTTGCCGAAGACGATCAGCGCCTCGACATCCCGCTCGCTCAATGTCCGGCCCACCCGCTCGTAGGTCGAGAAGACCTTCTCTCTGACCTCCGCGGGGGCCTCCTCCGCCCGGGTGATGAGGAGGGGCGCGTGGCTGACACCGAAGACGGCGATTACCTCAGCCACGATGTTCCCCCTGGATCGTCGAGCCGAGAAAGGAAAGGCCCTCCAGCGCCGCGCGAAACTCGTTGTCTGTGATGTGGTTCCAGTGCTGGAAAAAGCGCAACAGGTACGGGTTCACCCCCAGCAGCCACAGGGTGCGAAGATCAGCCTTGTCCACAGCGGCGATTTCCTCTTCGGTCAGGTCATACGTGGAGAGAAACGCGGTGGCGTCCGCGCTGTATCGTTCACGGATTTCCGGAAACTGGAGGTCGTGGATAAACTTATTCAGGGCAGGAAGTGACATCGAGTGTCTGCCGGGCGGTGGAAATCCCTCGTTGGGCCGGGCATTTTCACGGTTCGGCGGCCTTTGAGTGCGGACATAGCGTCCGCGGAGTTCCTAACGGCCTCACATCGTATCACAATCCTTGCGCACGACAGAATCCGGCTTCCCCCAAGCGGTTTCATCGATATCACCGTCGAGCGGAGGACACGGTTCCGAGCTTCGAGGTCAGCGAAGCGCGCAAGCGGATATCCAGGGTCCAAAGGGGTTTGACCGCAATCCTGAAAGGGGATGGGGGAGGACGGCCTAAAGACCCCCCTCGTTCTTGATCTGGTCGTAGACCCTCTCGATGTTCCGCTTCTGGACGACCGGCGCAATCGTTTCATATTCGGGAGGGATGGGGAGCTGGTCGATGAACGTGATCCGCTCGGCCGCCTCCTCCCGGGTGAGCCCGTTATCAATGGCGTCTCTCACCGTATTGAAGATCTCCGTCAGGGTCGCACGCTGGATGGGGAGATACGACTTGTCGCAGACCTTCCCGTGGCTGGGAACCAGGACGTCCACATCCATCTCTTCCAACACATCGAGGGCCTCCAGCCAAAGGCGGGGGATGCACTGGTGGAGCCAGGGCATGAGGTCGTTGAAGATCAGGTCGCTTGTGAAGACGAGGCGGTGGCGCGGCAGGTGAACGATGGTGGTGTTCGGGAGGTGACCGGGGAGGTTCACGAGCCGGATTTCCTCTCCTCCCAAACGGAGGGTGAGACGCCGCGAAAAGGTCAGGGTGGGCTCCCTCGGGACGTACCCCTCCATGAAGGGAAGGCCCTCGGGGTCGCTCTTGGCGACAAAATCCGCGGCGTTGTCTATCTGCCCGCCCGAAATTGGCGAAAGCTCGTGGAAAAACTCCCGCGTTCCCTCATGCGCCACGATCTCCCCTTCGAAAAATGAGTTTCCCAGGATGTGGTCGATGTGGTGCTCGGTGTTGATGATGTAGGCCACGGGCCCGTGTTTTTGCAGGTCTTCCCGCCACCGGACGGCAACCGATGGAGGCTCGGGTGTGTCGATCAAGACAACGCCTTCTGGCGTTACCACATAACCCGGGTTACACCCCGGAATGTTTGTCTCGATGAAGACTCCCTTCGCAATCTCCTCCATGGGATCTCCTCGGGAATGTGAAGGTTGCCGGCCTCATTGGCGCCTCGCATAAAGGCCGGGAGATTCGATCTTATTCGTCATTCTCTTATTCCTCTCCGGGCGGCCTGCTCTTCGTTGTCCCTTGCCGGCTTTCGAAGCGTGATGCGGTCAACAATTCTTGGTGATTCTTTGAGTGATCAGCCTCCCTGACCCTTTGCCTCGAAGTATAGAGTAATTTGTTGATCCCGTCAGTTGGGGACTTGAGAGATAGGCGGATAAAGATCAAGCTGTATGGAGCACCGGGGGAAAATGTGCCAAGGTGGCAGCGGTTCTTGAGTTCTCCAATCGCAAAGGGAAGATGATTTGCCATGACCATCACGCGCGTTGACAGCTTCCATTTCCATCCTGGAATGAAAGAATACGTCCTGGCCCTGAAGCTGGCCGACCCCGCCGGCACACCCTGGACGCCATTGGAGAAGCCGCTTGCCGAGTGTACGGTCACGCTGGTCTCTTCCGCCGCAATCCACCGGAAGGGAGACACCCCGTTCGACCTGGAGCGGGAGCGCCGGGAGCCCACCTGGGGCGACCCCACCCACCGGGAGATCCCCCGCTCGGCCGGGCAGGATGACACCGCGTACACGCATCTCCACATCGACACCTCCTACCTGGAACAAGACCGGAACGTCGCCTGGCCCGTGGACATCTTCGAGGATTACGGGCGGGAGGGAAGAATCGGACGGTTGGCGGATACGCTCTATTCCATCATGGGTTACATCCCGAACTTCCATCCCCTGCTGAAGAAGACCGCCCCGGCCCTGATTGCCCGGATGAAGGAAGAGGGGGTGGACGCCGCTTTCCTCATCCCCGTCTGACCCATTTGCCCGCGGTCGGTCGGACTGCTTCAGCGTGAGATTGAAAAGGCGGGGATCGCGACGGTGTCCGTCAGCAACGTGCCGGAAATTACCGAGCGGGTGGCCGTCCCGCGAGCGGTGTTCATTCAGCATCCCTTCGGCCGGGTGCTCGGGGACGTCGGGGACCGGGCCGGACAGCGGCGGGTCTGTGACGCCGCGCTCGAATCGCTGGAGTCGGCGGATTCCCCCAACCACTACCGCCACTTGCCCTACGCGTGGCCGGAATCCCCCGAGAAGGTAAAGTGGCGGCCGGACGTGCCGGCCCCCTTAGGCCGTTACGTCCGGCAGAAAAAGCTGGACCTTGCCGAGACGGTTATCCGGGCCCTGCGGGACGGGGAGCGCGAGGGCTAGGTTTGCTCAATCCTCCGTTTGGGGGTTTTTGGGTTCCGGCGTTTCGGGCTTTGGCTTGAGGACGCGGAGGCCGACGAGCAGGTCCACGACCTGGCGGCGGTGGAAGGCCAGGAAGATCAACAAGGCCCCGGCCA
>CAYRGS010000094.1:0-14450 GCA_964423875.1 uncultured bacterium | reverse complement strand
TCCGGCAGGGTGCAGACGATGCTCACCCCCGCCTCCTTCAATCCCTCAATCACCAGGTCCGCGCAACCCTCTTTCACTGGATCCTCTCTAAGAATCTTGACGGGCTTTGAAGGAGGCCTCGGGTTTCGCTCCAAGCTTCCATGCCGGCCCGTTCCCTGCGGGTCTGGGCTGTCGACAATCCAAGACCAAACCTTACCCAAGCTTCCCCACTCCAGTCAACCGACCCGTCGGGTCAACCGATCCGTAGGCTGCTGAGTTATCCTCAGTTTCCGGCACTTCAATAACCGAGGCCCCGTTGCCTCCAGCTCTTCGGACACATCTTCGGGTTGACCCGGTTCGAGTAGAGGTCTTCCCGCTCCCCGCGGCCTTTGAGACCCATGGCCTTGAACATGATGTCTCGGGTCGCCTTCATCTTCGCCCGGTCGATCCAGCCGATCCCGTTCTTCTTGGCCTCGGGCGCTTCACTCAAGCTGGCCGCCACTTTCCATTGCGCGACGACGATCTGCTTGGTTTGTTCGGGATTGAAGTTCAGGAAGAACTGAACCGCCTCCTCGGGGTTGTCCACGGCGTAGGCCCACCCTTGGAGGGTCGCTTTGAGGAAACGACGGACCCGATCGGGCTTATTCTCAATGGTGTCCTGATGGACGATGATCCCGTTGGAATAGACGTGAAACCCATAATCCGCCCAGAGGAAGTACCCCACCTCTTGGTTTTGCTTCCGGCTCTGCTGTTCCACCAGCGGGAACTCGGTCGCATACACAGGCATTCCGTGCGCTTGGCCGGCCAGGACACTGGGCAAGCGCGATGGGGCATCCATGAAAATAAACTTCACCTTGGACCGGTCGAATCCCGCAAGCTCGGCGAATGCCGGAAACGTCCGTTGCGTCGCCGCACCTTGCTGGTCCGCCAGGATGCGCCCCTCCAAGTCTTTCGGAGTCCGAATGCCGGAGTCCTTCCGATAAACCACCGCGTGCGGCGCCTTTCCATAAAGGATGGCGATTTCCTTCGCCTTGGCCGTTCGGGTCCGCCCCGCGACCAAGGACCCCGTATCCGCAAAACCGAAATCAAACTGCTTCAGGCTGACTTCCTTAATCGTATTCCCCGAGCCTCGACCGCGGTTGATCTCCACATCGAGTCCGACTTTCCGGTACATCCCCTTCTCTCGGGCCGCGTACAGATAGGCGTCCGGACCGTACAGCACCCAGCTCGAAACGAACTTCACTTTTTCCGCGGCCTGAGAAGCTACCGTCCCGGCGGCCAGCCAGAAGGCAATCCCGATCAATATCCAGCGCCGTGCTCGCATGCTTTCACCCTCCTCCCGATTGTGAGTCGTCTCGATCCGGGCAAGGAACATCCGGCCGGGCTGTCGCGAACCTGGAATGTCAATAATTCAAAAACGACTTTACCCAAACTTCCCCGCAACAATCAACCGACCCGAGGGTCTCGCCGCCGGCATTGCCGCACGGTCATACGCATACCGAAACGCCGCGCCGCGCGCCCGAGATGCGGAACCGTCGCGGATGCTGGTATGATCGCGATTGGCCGTTCGACACTGAGAACACTCGATTCAGAATTGGAACTCCTCATGCGCGCAACGAAGGAAACCGACCTCTGGCCCCTCCTGCGGGCCTACTGGCACCCCGTCGCCCTGTCGGCGGACGTGCCGGACGACAAGCCGCTGGCCGTCCGGCTCCTGGACGAGCGTCTGGCCGTTTGCCGGCTGGGGGGAGAGGTCAAGGCGTTTTACGACCTCTGCGTCCACCGCGGCTGCCCCATCTCCCTGGGAAGGGTCGAGGGTGAGAAGGTGGTGTGCGCCTATCACGGCTGGGCCTACGGGGGGGACGGCCGGTGCGTCCGGATCCCATCGATCCCGCCCGAGCATCCCATCCCAAAAAAGGCCCGCCTCACGCCCTACCCCGCACAGGAGAAGTACGGCCTCGTCTGGGTCTGCCTGGCCGACGAGCCGGTCGCGCCCATCCCCGATTTTCCCGAGCTTGAAGAACCCGATTACCGGATGTTCATGATCCAGAGCAAACGCTGGAAGGGCTGCGCCGCACGGGTGATGGAGAACTTCGTGGACCTGGGTCACTTCGCCTGGATCCACAACGGCCTCCTCGGCGACCGCGCCCAACCCATCACCCCGGAGGTCCACATCCAGCGCGAGGGCGAGATGCTGCGGTTCTGGTTCCAGAACATCCCGGACAAGACCGCCCCGTTCGTCCACCGGCGGAGCTACCGGCTCTACCGCCCGTTCACCCTGCACATGCGCAAGGAGGAGCCCGAGGGCAAGGCGAAGGTCTTCTACACGGCGCACACGGCCCATTCGGCCAACGAAACGACCGAATACATGCTCGGCGCGCGCAACTACGACCTGGACGCGACGGACGTCGCCCACGGGCCGGTCATCATCAAAAACAAGGAGATCCGGGCCGGCGTCCTCGACTCGACCGTCAAGGACCTGTTCAACCTTCACGACCTCATCTTCGAGCAGGATTATGTGATCGTCGAGAACCAGCGGCCCGAGGAGCTGCCCCTCGACCTGACCGAGGAGCTGCACGTCAAAGGCCCGGACGGCATCGCCCTGGCGTACCGGAGGAGGCTCCGGGAGGTCGGCGTGGACGCCTGAGGGACCGGCGGGACGCGCCGCGGCCGGAGATTTCATATTCGCCGTTGATTTCAAACCGGGCGGACATGAGGGCCGGTAGACCCACCGGCCGTCATGATCCTCGCGACAACGCCGCGCAAGCCTGAGGGGGAAAAATGATCCTGAAAGACAAGACCGCCATCGTCACTGGGGCCGCGTCGGGAATCGGCCGGGCCACGGCCGTTCGCTTCGCCCGGGAGGGCGCCAACGTCGCGCTGGTGGACATGAACGCCGCGGGGCTGGCCGAGGCCGAAGCCGCGTGCGGCGAGACGGGCGAAAAATCCCTCGTCCTGGAGAGGGACGCGGCGGACCCCGGCGTCATGGACGCGCTCGTCGCCGAGACGGCCCGGGCCTTCGGCGGCATCGACATCCTCGTGAACACCATCGTCCACCGGGTTCGGGGAAAGTTCCTGGACATCACGATCGAGGAGTTCCGGCGGGTCCTGGAAGTCAACGTCACCAGCTATTATTTTCTCACGCAAAAGGTCGTTCCGCACATGATCGAGCGGGGAGGCGGCAGCGTCATCCACATCTCCTCGCAGCTCGGCTTCGTGGTCATCCCCGAGTACTCGCCCTACTGCACGTCCAAGGGGGCCGTGGTCAACATGACCCGCGCCCTGGCCTTCGAGCTGGCCGACCGGAACATCCGCGTCAACTCCGTCGCCCCCGGCCCGACCGACACGCCCGGGATCAATCGCGGGTTCCAGGAGGACCCCCAGAGACTCGAAAACCTCTTGGCGGACGTCCCCATGGGCCGCATGGGCCGGCCGGAGGAGATCGCCGAGGTCTGCCTGTTCCTCGCCGGAGACGCCTCGAGCTACGTCACCGGCCACAACCTGGTCGCCGACGGCGGTTACCTGGCGCACTGAGGGGGAGGGGGAGGACCGTCGCGGCCGCCCCTTCCCTACCCCCCCTCCCCGCTCATCCTCTCTCCCGCAGCGCCCGCAAGACCTTCTCGGCAGAGACCGGAAGCTCGGTGACCCGGACTCCGACGGCGTCATAGATCGCGTTGGTGATCGCCGACGGGACCGGATCGATGCACGATTCGCTGACCCCCTTGGCGCCGTAGGGCCCGTTGGGCTCGGACGTCTCGATCAGGTGCGACTCGATGGGCGGGACGGAATCCGCCCGGGGCAGGTTGTAGTCGGCGAAGCTGCCGTTCAACAGGGCGCCGCCCTCGTACTTCATGGTTTCGGTGAGCGTCATCCCCAGGCCCATGACGATTCCGCCCTGAACCTGCCCTTCCGCCGTCAGCGGATTGATGATGCGGCCGGCGTCGTCGGTCGCGACGATCCGCACGACGCGGACAGCCCCCGTCTCCGTATCCACCTCGACCTCGGCCACCTGGACGGTGAACTCGTACCCGGGCGCGATGTTCCCGTAGCGCGTCTCGCCGTCGTACATCCGCGTGGGCGCGTCGTATTCACCCACGCCGATGATCGTCCGCCCCCCGCGCCGGAAGAGCTCGCCGTGGGCCACCTCGGAGAGCGAAAGCCGCCGGGCGGGCGCGCCCTCCACGAAGACGAAACCGTCCGCAAGCGCCAGCTGGTCCGGAGGCGCTTCCAGCATCTCGGCCGCCCGACTGAAAATCTGCCGCCGGGCGTCGAGGGCCGCCAAGCGCGCGGCGTTGCCGGCGATCATGGTCACGCGGCTCGCGTAACCGCCGATGGCGAAAGGCGACGTGTCGGTGTCGGCTTGGGCCACAGTCACGTCCTCGGGGCGGAGGCCCAGCTCTTCCGCCGCGCAAATGGAGAGCACCGTGGCCGCGCCTTGCCCGAGCTCCCCTTCGCCGTTGATGAGGTTGACCTTGCCGTCCTGGTTGAACTTCAGGATGCACGTGGAGGCGTCGAGGTCGCCGTAGTGGCGGTTTCCGCTCACGTGCGTCGCGGCCGAGAGACCGAGCCCCCGGCGGAACCGGCCCCCGCCGTCCCGGCCGTTTCGATCCTCCCATCCGCTGGCCTTCACGGCGGTGTCCAGACAGTCCTGGATCCCGCAGCTCCCGAGATGCCAGCCGTGGACCGTGGTGTCGCCGGTCCGGACGAAATTCCCGCGCCGGAGCTCGGCCGGGTCCATGTCGACGGCCTCGGCCAGGGCGTCCAGAAGGCTCTCCATCGCGAAGGCCCCCTGGACGGTCCCGAACCCGCGAAACGGTCCGCACGGGACGTGGTTGGTGTACACCAGGGTCGCTTCGTTCACGAGGTTTTCGATGCGGTACAGGTTGTCCATCCGCATCGTCGCCGTGTGGAGGATGGCGGGCGAGATGGTGGCGAAGGCGCCGGCGTCCCCGATGACCCGGCCGTGCTTGGCTGTGAGGGTCCCGTCCTTCCGGACCCCCATCCGGAGGTGGATCTTTACGGGCAGGCGCGGGCTTCCTCCCAGGAATTCGTCCTGCCGGCTGTTCAGAAGACGGACCGGGCAGCCCGTCTTCCGCGCGAGCGCGGCGGCCAGGATCGGCAGCGGCCGGAAGGTCTGCTTCCCCCCGAAGGCGCCGCCCACCCAGGACTGGATGACCCGAACCCGGCTCGGGGAGATCCCCAGGGCGCACGCCACGTGATCCCGGGAATGGAAGATCCCCTGGACGCCCGCGTGAAGCGTCAGGCGGCCGGAGTTATCCACTTCCACAACAGCCCCGAAGGGCTCCATGTAGCTTTGGTGGTGCCGCTGGGTGCGGTAGGTCTCCTCCAGGATCACGTCGGCCCGCTGAAACCCCGCCTCCAGGTCCCCCCGGGTGATGGTGAACCGCTTCACCACGTTGTCCGGGACCCCGTCGTGGACGACAGGCGCGCCCTCCGCCATGGCTTCCTCGATGCCCAGAACGGGGGGAAGCTCCTCGACCTCCACGCGGATCAGCTCCAGGGCGTCGAGGGCGGTGGCTTCGTCCACGGCGGCCACCGCCGCGAGGTCTTCCCCGGCGAAACGAATCTTGTCCGTGGGAAGCGTGCGCTGGTCTTTGACGATCTCCCCCCACAGAATGTCCGGCAGGTCCTTTCCGGTGATGACCGCCTTGACACCCGGCAGGCGGAGGGCCTTCGAGACATCGATCTCGACGATCCGGGCGTGGGGAACGCCGCTTCTGAGAACCTTGGCGTGCAGCATCCGGGGAAAACGGAGGTCCCCCACGTAGGCGCCGCCGCCGCTCACCTTGTCCGGGGAGCCCGCCGTGGGGACGGGACGGCCGATGAGGCTCATCCCGGCCGAGGCCTGCGTCTGTTCGGAAACGGACATGGTCCGCGCCTCCTCTCGGTGAAGCCGGTCTTCATCCTGAACCCGGCATGAATCAACAATCCCTCTTTGCGGACTTCGGAGGCATTATAGATCGGTATTGCCCCACCCGAAGCCGCGATCCTCAACGCGGGGGAAGCGCTCCGCCCCGGGACGCCGTTGACGGCTAACCGTCCATGCGCATAATGACACGAGAGACAACGCACCCGACCCGAATCCTCCATCGGGACGCCCTGCTCAAGAACATCCGGGGACCCATGATGTCCTACAAGTTATTGATTTACGAGAAGCTTGACGCCGTCGTTCGCATCACGCTGAACCGCCCCGAGGTCCTCAACGCGCTGAATTTCAACCTCAAGCGGGAAATGGAAACCGCGCTCGATGAAACCGTGGCCGACGAAGACGTCCGGGCCGTCATTCTCACCGGGGCGGGCCGAGCGTTCTCTGCGGGTTACGACATCTCGGTGAATTATGACACCGAGGATTCGAAGAAGAAGACCCTTGCAACGGTGGATGAATGGCGGGACAAGATGAAGGATGATTTCAACAACGTCATGAAGGTCTGGGACTGCGTAAAGCCCGTCATCGCGGCGGTGAACGGGTACGCCGTGGGAGGCGGGATGGACCTCAGCATGGTGTGCGACCTCACCGTCGCCTCCGACCGTGCGCGCTTCGGCGAGCCGGAGATCCGCCATTCTTCGGCTCCCCCCACCCTCATCCTGCCCTGGCTCATCGGACTGAAAAAGGCGAAGGAGATCCTTTACATGGGAGACCTGATCGACGCCCGGGAGGCCCACCGGCTGGGGCTGGTCAACCGGGTTGTCCCCCACGACTCCCTCCAGGACGAAGCGCTGAAGCTGGCGAACCGCCTCGCCCTCGTGCCGCCCAAGGCGCTACGGATCAACAAAGAGGCCATCCACCGCACGTACGACATGATGGGGCTCCGGCAGGCCCTGGCCTACAACGTCGAGACGGCAAGCATCATCCACGCCACGGAAGAGAGCCTGGAATGGGCCCGTTACGGACGGAAGCACGGCTTGAAGAAGTTCCTGGAAAAGCGCGACGGCCCCTTCAAGTCCGCCCCATAGATCAAGCGGCCAAACCCGGCCCCGGGACCCCGAGACGGCCCGGGGATGGACGGTCGAAGCGAGGGGGGGGGGCGGGACCCATCGCGATTGGACATCGAACCCCCGCCTAACCCATGCCCCGATGGACGGGTGAGAAATCCGCGTCAGGCGCGGGGAACGACGAGGGCGTCGGCGGCCTGGACCCCCGAGCCCTTGGGTCCGACGATCAACGGGTTGATGTCCACCTCCTCGACGAGGTCTCCGTAGCGCCGTCCGAACTCCGAGAGCGCCAGCAGCGCCCCGATGACCGCCTCACGGTCCGAGGGTCCGCGTCCGCGGACGCCCTTCAGGATCTTCGAGGCCCGGAGCTCGTCGAGCATCTCCTCCGCGTCCCGCCGGGTGATCGGAACCAGCCGGACGGACGCGTCCTCCAGGACCTCCGCCAGAATCCCGCCCATCCCGACGAGGACGGTCTTTCCGAACTGGGGGTCCGTGGACAAACCGATGATCATCTCCACGCCCGGCTCCGCCTGCTCGGAAACGAGGACCCCGTTGATCCGGGCGTCGGGCCGGTAGCGGCGGGCGGAATCGAGGACGTCGCGGTAGGCCGAGCGGACGCCGTCGGGAGAATCCAGCCCGAGGCGGACCGCGCCGGCCTCGGTCTTGTGCGGAAGATCGGAGGAGTCCACCTTCAGCACCACGGGATAACCCAGCGACTCGGCCGCTTCCAGGGCCTCGGCCTCGGACTTCGCAAGGGCCTCCCGCGTCACGGAGACGCCGCAACGGGCTAGGACCTCTTTGCTCTCCCGCTCGGAAAGGGGGCGGTTCGCCCCCAGGAGCTTCGCGGCCACCGCTTCGTCCGGATCTCCCCGCGGCTCAGCCGGCCCCGGCCGGCCGGTCCGCATTCTCTCGGCCCACCGAACCGAATTCCGGATGGCCCGCAGGCCGGGGATCAGCCCCTGCAAGAGCGGAACGCCGCCTTCCCGCAGGGTCTCTTCCATCTCCGGGTCCATCGCGCCGCCGAACTGGGTGAACAGCGCGACCGGCTTATCGGTCGACCGGGCGACCTTCACCAGGCACCCGCAATTCTCGTGGTAATTCTTCCGGGATGAAGGACCCAAACCGGCGGGGATGTCCTGAAGGGCGGCGACGAAGTGGACGCCCGGATCATCCGCGAGGGCCCGCAGACACTCCTCGTAGAGGTCGTGCCGGACGACCCCCACCCCGGTTGTATCCAGCGGGTTCGCACCTGCCGCGAACTCAGGCAGGACGGCGGCCAGGCGTTCGCCCGTCTTCGGCGCAAGGTCCGGCAGCTCCAGACCGATATCCTCCGCTGCGTCGCAGATCAGGGCGCATTGTCCGCCGGAAACCGTCGTGACCCCGAGCCCCCCTCCGGCGGGACGGCGGCTTCCGGAAAGCAGGGCCAGGGTCGCGAGCTGCTCGTCCATGTCGGAAACCTGGATGACCCCCTTCTGCCGGAAGAGACCGCGGAACACCCGATCCGAGCCGGACAGCGAGCCGGTGTGCGCGAGGGTCGCGCGCCGACCGGTGTCCGAGCGGCCGGCCTTGAGCACAACGACGGGCTTGCCCGCCTCCCCGGCCAGCTCCAAGGCACTCAGAAAGCCTTCGGCGGACCGGACGCCCTCGAGGAAGAGGCCGATGCACTCGGTGCGGGAGTCCTCCACCAGGAACCGAATGCATTCGTCGCAGGTCAGGTCCGCCTCGTTCCCGGTGGACAGGATGTGGCTGAAGCCCAGGTCGCCCCGGGCGTTGACCAACCCGATGCATACGGTGCCGCTCTGGGCGACAATCCCAATCCCGCCCGGACGGGGCCGCTGCCGAAGGGACGCGCTGTAGGCCGCCACCCTGCCGTGGACGTTGATGAACCCCAGACAGTTCGGACCGCAGAACCGGATCCCTTGGTCCCGCGAGGCGGTCAGGACGTCCGCCTCGAGCGCCTTGCCGCGCGCTCCCGTTTCACCGAACCCGGCGGAAAGGATGACGGCCGCCTGGACGGCGCCGGGGGAAACGCTCCCCAGGGCCCGCGCGACGTGCGCCGCCGGGATGGCGATGATGGCCAGGTCCACCGAATGAGGCAGGCGCGAAAGGTCCGGGACGCAGGGCAGACCATCCACGGTTTCGTACTTGGGGTTCACGGGGACCAGCTCTCCGCCGAATCCGCACACGCGCAAATTGGCCAGAACGGCCTTGCCCGTGCCGGGCTGATCGCTGGCTCCGACCACCGCGATGGAACGCGGCGCCAGAAGCGGCTGAAGATCGGACATGGTGAAATCCTCTCCGTTGCGGCCGAATCGGCCCTTCCGTAGGAAGGAAGCCGTCGCTCAGTCGAGGGCGAACGACCGAAGTTTCGGCAGGATGGAATCGGCGAAGGTCCGGATGAGCCCGACGGCGCTGGAAGTGGTGGGCAGGAGGAACAACTCGCTCACCCCCAACGCCTCGAACAGCCGCACCTTCTCCAGACACTCCTCCGGCGTCCCCGCCAGGGAAAAACGGTCGATCCATTCCTCCCGGACCAGCCGGGCGTGGGACGAATTCACCTGGAGATGACCCGCCAGGGAGTAAGCCTCTTTGACCCTTTCCTGCTCCGCCTTCGTGAACCCCGTCAGCGAACGCGGCAGCGGGGCGATCAGCCGCCGCGCCACATAGGTCTTGACGTTCTCCCGCGCCTGTTTCCGGTCCTCGGAGACATCGCAGCCGACGTGGAGCGAAACGGGGATCTCGGCCGGATCGCGGCCCGCGCTCTCGGCCCCTTCCCTCACCGAATCGAAGACATACTGAATGATTGCGGGATCGGCGCCCACGGAGACGATGACGCCGTCCGCGCATCTGCCGGCCGTCCGCAACATCCGGCGGCCGTTGGCCGCCAAGTGGATGGGGATCTCCCGGGGTTCATAATGATCGAACGGGTGGATGGTCTCCCCCCGAAAGGTCCCTTCCCGACCGGCCAACAAAGACCGGAGGCAGCGGACCGCCTCTTCGCACTCATCGGGCCGAAGCGGCGGGAGCCTCATATATTTCATCGAGGTGTCCCCGGCCCCCAGGCCCAAGCGGACGCGCCCCCGCCCGAACTCATCCAGCGTGGCGATGGCCCGGGCCGTGACGGAGAGGTGACGGGTGAGCGGGTTCGTGACGCCCGTGCCCAGGTGAATGCGCTTCGTCCGCGCGATGCACTGGGTGAGGGTGACATACACCTCCGGAAACAGCCCCTGCGAATCCACGAGCCAAGCCCGATCAAAGCCGGCTCGTTCCGCCTCTTCGACGGCCTCGACGACTTTTCCGGCGGAGTGTTTGCTTTCCGTTGGAAAAACACCGATTCCCATAAGCAAAGGCGACAGTTGACATCCTCCTCCATAAACGTCGATCATCCGGGGCTCGGCCCGGAATCGCGAGGTGGGTTCGGGTATACGGGGTTTTTCGATTTCCGCGGCCATAGTTTAAGCTATGCCGCGATGGATGGTCTACCGTCCAGTTCCGGGAAGTGGAAAGGAGCATCCTTTGACCTCACCCGTGCGGATCGGCGTGGACGTCGGCGGGACATTCACCGATGTCGTCGTGGTGCGCGAGGGGGGGGGGGAGGTCCTGTCCCTCAAAACCCCCACGACACCCAATAACCCGCTGAAAGGAATCTTCCACGGGCTTTTCCAGGCCGCGACCCGGCTCGGAGGAGACCTGCCCGGCCTCCTGGCGAATGCCTCGTCGTTCGTCCACGGGACCACCGTGTGCACCAACCTGATGGTCCAGCGAGCGGGCGCGAAGGTAGGCCTCATCACGACGGAGGGGTTCCGGGACACCCTGGCGCTGCGCCGGGGGATCCGGGCCTCTATCTGGGACATGAAGACGCCCTCCCCGCCGAGCCTCGTCCCGCGCCATCTCCGGCGCGGGGTCCGCGAGCGGATGGATTGCTTCGGCAAGCCCCTCGTCCCCCTGGACGGGGAGAGCGCGGCCGAGGCCCTAAACGCGCTGGAGGGCGAAGGCGTCGAGGCCATCGCCGTCTGCCTGTTCAACGGCTACGCGAACGGCCAGCACGAGCGGGCGATCAAGGCGCGGGCACTCGCCCGAATGCCGGGGATCCCCGTCATGATATCTTCGGAGGTCCTCCCCGTCATGGGGGAGTATGAGCGGGTCTCGACAACCGTCATCAACGCCTACGTCGCCCCGGGCGCGGGATTGTATCTCGAAGCTTTGGATTCCGAGCTGCGGACCGGGGGGCTGCGCGTTCAGCCCCTCATCATGCAGGGCAACGGCGGGGTCACCGACATCAATCGGAGCGTCTCACAGCCGGGACAGCTCATCTTGTCCGGACCGGCCGCGGTCGCGGCGGCCGCCCTTCAGGCCGGAGAGGGCCTACGGGGGGGGGAAGGAGGAGGGGGGGGACGCGGCGACGCGACCAACCTCATCGTCTTCGACATGGGGGGCACAAGCTGCGACATCACGGTCGTCGCGGACGGACAGGTCTCCCTCTTCGACGGCCTGGAAATCGAAGGGTATCATCTCGCCGCCCCGTCACTGGAGATCTCGACGATCGGAACGGGCGGAGGGACCATCGCCTTTGTGGACGCGGGCGGGATGCTGCGGGTCGGACCGCACGGGGCCGGGGCGGACCCCGGACCGGCCTGTTACGGGCGGGGGGGCCGGGAGGCGACGGTGACGGACGCCCACCTCGTCCTGGGCCGGCTGGGGGATGGGGACGTGCTGGGGGAGGAGATCACGCTGGACCGGGCGGCGGCGGAGGACGCCGTCCACCGGAGGATCGCCGAACCCCTGGGCCTCTCGACGGCGGAGGCCTCGCTCTCCATCGTCCGGGTCGCCACGCAGAACATGATCGACGCCATCGAGATGATCAGCGTTCAAAAGGGACGGGACCCGCGAGAGTTTACCCTGATCGCCGCCGGCGGCGGCGGACCGCTTCACGCCGGCGCCCTAGCCGAGGCCCTCGGGGTCGAGCGCGTCTTCGTTCCCCGGGACGCCGCCGTCTTCAGCACCCTCGGCCTCCTCCACGCCGACCTTCGACGGGACTACGTCCAGACCTTCATTGGGGAGCTGGAGAAAACACCCCCCAAGGCCCTGAAGGAGGCGTTCGGGCGGTTGCGTGACTTGGCCGCGGAGGAAGTCGCCGGGACCGGCGTTCCCGCGGAGCAAATCCGGCTCGAATTCAAGGCCGACCTGCGCTACCAGGGTCAGAACTGGGACATCCCTGTCGTCATTGCGGACATCGACGATCCCGGCGCGCTCAAGTCGCTGGCGGCGGCGTTTCATGACCGGCACGAGACCCTCTACGGCCATCGGGACCCGGAAAGCGCCATCGACTTCTCGGGCCTCCGGGTGACGGCCATCGCGGCCACGCCGCCCCTGGCGGTCCGGAAACGGGAGGCGCCGGATGAAGCGAAGTCGGCACGCGGCGCGCCCCGCCCCCCCCGCCGCGACGTGTTCCTGGACGCTCCGGGTCCGGCCGTCTCCACGCCCGCGATCCCGGGCGACTCGATGGCGCCCGGACAATCGCTCTCCGGTCCGGCGGTGATCATACAGCCGAATACGACGTTATGGGTCGCCCCCGAAAACGCGGTGGAGGCGGACGCCTACGGCAACCTCGTGCTGACGAAAAAAGGGGCGAAACCATGACCGCCCAACGTGCCTCCATCGACCCGGCGACGCTGACGATCATTCAACAGAAGCTGGACGGCATCACCCACCGGATGGGGGCCGTCATGACCCGGACGGCCCGAAGCGCCATCGCCAGCCAGGCGCATGATTTCTCCTGCTTCCTCACCGACGTCCAGGCGCGGCTCCTCTCCCAGGCGGAGGGCATTCCCATCCACACCGGGGGCGGCGGGTTCGCCGTGCGCGCCCTCCTGGATTTTTTCGGAGAGGACATCCGCCCCGGCGACATCTTCGTGTCGAACGACGTCTACACCGGCGGCGGCAACCACCTGCCCGACTGGACGATCTTCGCCCCGGTCTTCGCCGGAAACGACCCGGTGGCCTTCACGTGCATCCGCTCTCATCAATTCGACATCGGCGGCGGCGCGGCGGGCACGTACAATCCCGAGGCGAAGGAAATCTTTCACGAGGGCCTGCGCATCCCGCCGCTCAAGCTTGAGGACCGCGGCGTCCCACGAGCCGACGTCCTGGAATTGCTCAAGATCAATGGCCGACGCCCGGACATCCTGGCCGGCGACCTGGGGGCCATGGTCGGGTCCGTCAAGAAGGGCCTCGGCTGGGTCGAAGACCTCCTGAAGGAACACGGTTGGGACAGGCTTCGGACCTATTGCGACGCCCTGCTCGATTACGGGGAGCACCGGATGCGGCTGGAGGTGGAGAACATCCCCGACGGCGTCTACGAGGCGGCCGAGGCGATGAACAACGACTGCTTCTCCGACCGGAGCGTTTCCATCCGCCTCCGCCTCACCGTCCGGGGCGGCGAAATCGAGGCGGACTTCACCGGGACGGACCCGCAGATCCCCGCCTATAAGAACAGCAACCTGCCCAACACCTACTCTGCCGTCTACGCGGCCCTGGCCACGGTGGTGGACCCGCAGATCCCGCACAATGAAGGGATGTACCGGACGATTCGGGTCATCGCCCCCGAGGGCACAGTGGTGAACTGCACCGAGCCGGCGCCGGTGAGCTTCGCCACCATCCATCCGGCCCACGAGATCATGCACTGCTGCTGGAAGGCCCTGGCGCTGGCCGACCCGGACCGGGTGTGCGGTGGCTGGGGGAAGATGGCGAACCCCGTCCTGTCGGGGCGGGACCGAAACGGCCGGGTCTTCGTCCTGTTCAACCTGGCCGGGCTGGCCAGCGCGGGCGCCGCGAAAGGGAAGGACGGCACAGACCAGATCGGGACCCCCATCAATATGGGCGGGATGATCATCCCGAACCTGGAATCCCTCGAACGCCTCAACCCGGTCCGGTTCGTCCGGCACGAGGTCCGGCGGGACTCGTGCGGACCAGGGGAGTTTCGGGGCGGAACGGGCGTGGATTATCAGGTGGAGCTTCTGGCCCCGGGGACGTTGTATCTGCGCGGCGAGGGCCAGGGCGCCCCCAGCGGGTACGGGGCCTCCGGGGGCAAGGCCGGCGCGCCCGCCCGGGTCTCGTTCCGTCCCGAAGGCAAGGCGGAAAGCGCGCTTCCCGCTTACGGCGTGATGAAAGTCGGCTCCGGGGTCCTCAGGGTCCAGTCCGCGGGCAGCGGCGGATGGGGAGACCCCGCCGGGCGGGACCCGTCCAAGGTCCTTCAGGACGTCCGGGACGGCATCCTCTCCCCGGAAAAGGCCCGGGCGCATTATGGAATCGAGATCGATGAGAACGCGGGAGGGAAGAGATGAGAGGAAGCACTGGCAGACAAGCTGCCAGTGGCACCTGATTTTCTTACCCCCCCTTCAAGATCCCCCGGGCAATGAGGAAGCGGAGGATCTCCGACGTGCCGTCGGCGATCCGGGTGTAGCGGACGTCGCGGTACATGCGCTCGATGGGGAGGTCTTTCATGTACCCCATCCCGC
>CAYRGS010000093.1:0-14595 GCA_964423875.1 uncultured bacterium | reverse complement strand
TGTATTTGAAAATCGCTTTGATCGGCTTGCCGGGGAGCGGCAAGACCACAGTCTTCAACGCCCTCACCGAAGCCGGGGCGGACCTGCGCTCCGGCGGACGGGCCGAGACACGCCTGGCCGTCGTCCATGTCCCCGACCCCCGCGTGGATCGGCTGGCCGAATTGTCGTCATCGAAAAAGAAAACCTACGCCGCCATCGAATATGCCGACCTGGTCGGACTGGGGGAAGGCGGGCGGCAGATGGACGACCGGTTCCTGTCCGGCGTCCGGGACGCCGACGCCCTTCTGCTTGTCATTCGCGCCTTCCCGGAGGCCCCCGGCGCGCCGCCCCCCGACGCGGCCGCGGAGCTGGAATCGGTCCACGCGGACCTGATGGTCTCCGACCTTCAGATCATCGAAGGGCGAATGGAGCGACTCGAAGCGGAGATCGGCAAAGGCGGAAAGAACCTCATCCCTGATCGGGACGTGTTGGTCCGGTGCCGGGAGGCCTTGGAAGGGAGCGTTCCTCTGCGAACGCTCGATTTCGGCGCGGAGGACGAAAAACGCCTGCGCGGGTATGCCTTCCTGTCCGCAAAACCCCTGCTGGTTGTCTTCAACACCGGCGAAGACCAGCGGGATTTCAATCTCCCGGAGGACCGAAAAGAAACCGTTTCTCAGCCCCGGACCGCCTGGACTTCATTCTGCGCGGCGCTCGAGATGGACCTGTTGGAAATGGGAGACCAGATCGAGGAGTTCGCCCGGGAAATGGGCGTGGAGACTTTCTCGCGCGAGCGCGTCATCCGAATGACGTATGACCTCCTCGGGCTGGTCACGTTTCTGACGACCGGGGAGCCGGAAAGCCGCGCCTGGCCGATCCTGAAAGGGATGCCCGCCGTGAGGGCCGCAGGCGCGATCCACTCGGACCTGGAGCGGGGATTCATCCGGGCCGAGACGGTTTCGTACGAGGACCTGATGCGGGCCGGCTCCTGGGCGGCCGTGCGGCCGCAGGGGTTCCTGAGACTTGAAGGAAAGGAGTACGTCATCCAAGAGGGAGACGTCATCCTCTTCCGGTTCAAGGTATGAGATGAAAGCTTGGAATCGAAGATTTCTATAGATCTGAACCAATTTATTGGGTATTCCTATTTGTCGCATAGGTATATCAGATATATAATGACAAGAGTTTTCATCCGGTGATGCCGTGATTCCGCTTTCCAACGACTGTGTGTTTAGGGACAGGAAAAGTGATGAGACGTGCTTTGGGATCGGTGAGATGGGCGCTCCTCGCGGGGATATTCTTCCATTTTGTCCAGACGGGATCGGCCGATACGCCGAAGGTCCTCCGGGTGACGGCCATCCCGGATGAGGCCCCGACGGAGCTGCTCAGGAAGAACAAACCCCTGGTGAGGTACCTGGAAAAGCAGCTCGGGATGAAGGTCAAGTTCATCCCCGTCGTCGATTACGCGGCGACGGTAGAGGCCCTGGCGGCGAAGAAGGTCGATTTGGCCTGGTACGGCGGCTTCACCCACGTCCAGGCCCGAAAGCGAACCGGAAACGCCATTGCGCTGATCATGCGGCTTTCCGACGCGGACTTCCACAGCAAGTTCATCGCCCACAAAGACTCGGGCGTCCGGCGTCTGAAGGACCTGAAGGGAAAGACCTTCGCCTTCGGAAGCGTGAGCTCCACTTCCGGCCACCTGATGCCCCGGTACTTCCTCCAAAAGATTGGGCTGATTCCCGAGCGCGATTTTAAGAAGTTCAGCTTCAGCGGGGCGCACGACGCCACGGCCAAATGGGTGGAGGCCGGACAGGTCCAGGCCGGCGCCCTGAACGAGGCCGTGTGGGACAGGCTGGTCCAGGCCGGAAAGGTCGATCTGAGCAAGGTGAAGGTGATCTGGACGACGCCCGGATACGTGGACTACAACTGGACGGCCCGGGGCGGTCTGGACCGGCGGCTGATCAGCAAGATCGTCCGCGCGTTCCTGCGCCTGGATTACGCGAACCCGGAACACCGAAAGGTCATGGACCTCCAGCGGGCGAAGGGTTATTTGCTGGCAACCGAGGATGATTTCGCGGGCATTGAGTCGGCCGCCATCGCCGCGGGGCTCCTAAGGAAGGGTGGAAGCTTGTGAAAGTCCCCCCAAGGTCCTCGGTGTTTAAAGAGGTTTGAATGTTCACGTTACGGGGGGTGACAAAGCGTTTCAGGGCCGGCGAAGTTGCCTTGGACGGGATTGACCTGGAAATCCGGCCGGGGGAGCGGGTCGCCTTCATCGGCCCGAGCGGGGCCGGGAAGACCACCCTTTTTCGCGTCCTCAACTGCACACTCAGGCCCACGGACGGCGAGTTCCGGATCGACGGAGAGGATGTGGCCGGTCTTCGGGGCAGGCGCTTGCGGGAGACCCGGCGGAAGATCGGGACCGTTTACCAGCACCACAACCTCGTTGGACGGATCCGGGTGGTTCACAACGTCCTGGCCGGGCGTCTCGGGAGTTGGGGGGCGATTCGAGCGCTGCGGTCGCTGATCCGCCCCGCCGACCTCGAATCCGCCGGGGCGGTCCTCGCGCGCGTCGGAATTCTTGAGAAACTCTTTTCGCGGACGGATGACCTTTCCGGCGGTGAGCGTCAGCGGGTCGCCATCGCCCGGGTCCTCATCCAGGACCCGTCGGCCATCCTCGCGGACGAGCCGGTCTCCTCGGTGGACCCCTCCCTTGCTGAGGGGATTGTGAAGCTTCTGGTTCGCCTGAGCGAGGAGGGCCGCAAGACGCTGGCTATGAACCTCCACGGCGTGGACCTGGCCTTTGAACATTTCCCGCGGGTGGTTGGCGTCCGCCAGGGGCGGATCCTTTTCGATCGGGCGCCGGAGGACATCTCCCCGGCGGACCTTGAAGCGCTCTACCCCCCGAAAATGGAGGAGGCGCGGCGGGACTTTCTCTCCTTGGCCGCCGTCCCTGACAGTGAGCCCATCCGCATCTCCGGCGGCCATTCCGGCTAGACCCCCCCAATCCGTTTTTCGGTTCGTCGCCTTTTTTGTTTTCCTCGCCGCAGTGGCGGCCAGTTGGCGCATGGCCGAGGTGCGCCCCGGAGCGCTGCTGTTTGGCGAGGGGCGGGGCAGGTTCCTCTCATTTCTCGGGGAGATGTTCCCTCCGGATCTGTCCGCGGAGTTCCTCGGATTCACGTTGCGGCCCGCCCTGGAGACCATCCAGATCTCCGTCCTCGGTACCGCCTTGGCTGTCGTGATCGGGTTTCCCCTGGCCATCTTCGCCGCGAGCAACCTCTCGTTCACAGGCGTGCTCCACGACAGGGAGGTTGAGGGCAGGCCGGCGCACAAGGCGTTGCGGCTCATCCCCTACCTCGCGGCGCGGCTCGTCCTGAACGTCTTGCGCGCGGTCCCGGAGTTTGTCTGGGCGTTGATCTTCGTCCGGGCCGTGGGGTTGGGTCCCTTTCCCGGGGTGTTGGCCATCGGCGTCGCCTACGGGGGGATTCTGGGGAAGGTGTTCGCCGAGATTTTCGAGGGCGTGAACCCCCGGCCCGCCGAGGCCCTCCAGGCGACCGGGGCGTCCAGGTTCTCGACGTTTCTGTATGGATTCCTCCCCGAAGCCTTGCCCAACCTTGCCTCCTATGCCCTTTACCGGTGGGAGTGTGCCATCCGAGCGGCGGCCATCCTGGGGTTCGTCGGGGCCGGGGGGATCGGCCAGCAGATCGAAATCTCGATGCGAATGTTCAACCAGCACGAGACCCTGACCTTCATCCTGATCCTCCTGGTCATGGTGACAGGGGTTGACCGATTGTGCGCGTTCGTCCGGAGGCGGGTGCTGTGAGCCGCGGACCGGTGTTCTCCGGCGCAATCCCGAAGCGCCCGGGCGTCTCGTGGAAGACCTGGGGGAGTGGTCTGCTTCTGTTGGCGGTCCTGGTGTGGAGCTATTCCGGAACGGAAGCCAACTTCAGAGATCTGATCGGCGAAGAGGGCCGATCCCAGATGTGGAAATTCGTCTCGGGTCTATGGCCGCCGGAAACTAGCCTGAAGTTCCTCGGGGGAGCGGCTTGGGCGGCCGTCCAGACGCTGGCGATCTCAATCATGGGGACCGTCCTGGCGGTGATCATCGCCTTCGTCCTCATGGCCTTCGCTTCAGAGAACCTCATGGTTCGGGGGGTGTTGTTCGAGAGGGCGGGCGCCGGGACCCCGGCGGGGCGGCTGCGTTACGCGAGCTATTGGGCGGCGCGAACGGCCATGGCTGTCCTGCGGTCCGTGCCGGAGATTGTCCTGGCGATCATCTTCATCTTCGCCGTGGGGCTTGGGCCTTTCGCGGGTGTGTTGGCCTTGGGCCTGCACACCGGGGGCGTCCTGGGCAAGCTGTACGCGGAGGTCCTGGAAAACGTCGATCCCCGGCCCATCGAGGCCCTCCAGGCGACCGGCGCGGGCCGGTTCTCGATCTTTCTTTACGGGCTGCTGCCCCAGGCGTTCCCCCAGCTTCTGGCCTACACGCTCTATCGCTGGGAGGTGAACATCCGGACGGCGACCATCCTGGGGATCATCGGCGGCGGCGGCATCGGCCTGAAGCTTCACATCGCCATCAGCCTCTTTTTGCAAAATCAGCTTCTGGTGCTCATCGCGGTGATCTTCGTCCTCGTCACCGCCGTGGACTTCCTGTCTTCCTACCTTCGCCGGCGGTTGACCTGATCTGACAACCCGAGTGGCCGAGGGGTCCCCGGCTGGGGAATCACCCACCGAAGCGGTTTCAGCTGAAGCCGGGCGAGACGAGAGTCGATTGACGCTTGTTCCCGCCCCTTGTTTTGCAAAACCGGCCCGATGGTCTAACGCGGCCTCAGGGTCATCATTGTGGGAACCCCCAGCCTAATGGCCTGCGAGGTGGTTCCACTCCGGCAACAGGACGATGCTGTTGGAATTCAGCCCCAGGTCTTTCAGGGTGTCGATCCGGCCGATGACTTTTTCCTTCCGGAGATCGACCACCGTGATCGAGCCGTCGCTCCTCCCGGGCAGGTTGAGGAGGGAGTTTTGCACGAAGGCGTATCGTCCTTCGTGAATGCCACCTGGTGGGTGCCCTCGACCGCGGGGAGCGTCTTCAGGGGCTTGGGGCGGGCGGGACGGAGATGTCAGATGTGAAAACGTCCGGGCTTCGCCGTCGTGAGGTAAAAGCGGTCCACCTTTTTGTTGAAGTAGATCTCAAGCGGCACGCCCGCTTTCGTCTTGCCAATATTAAACGCCTCCCGGACCTTGAAGTCCTTCTTCGCCGGGTCCCAGACGGCCGCTCAGACGCTGCCGCCGAACATGTTGGTCACGTAAGCAACGGGCGGATTCGAGCGCGGCACGAAAAGTAGCTCCACCGGAGCCTCGCGCGAGGGCGAGGGCTTGTTGGAGACCTTGTGGGTGGACAGGGCCCGGTTTGTGCTGGCTTGGATGACCCGTAATGGTCTCACCGGCGTCGCCCAAATCCGAAGCCCACACCGTGCTCGTCACAAGCGCCCGATCGATGCCGTTATGAACAGCGAATCCGTGGGGATACGGCTTCGGCAGCTTGATTTCCCCTTTGACCTTGTCCGTCGTCGCGTTACCGACGATCGCGTTCTGCGAGCCCTTGCAGGTGAGGTAGCAGGTTTTGTTGTCGTCGGAGAAAACGAGATCCTCGCCGATCTTGCAGGTCGGCACGGCGATCGGTTTGAGCCGGTAAGGAAGCGCTTCATGTCGATGACGTGGAGCAGGGGCTTCCCCAGGGCCGTGAGGTATGCCTTGGTCATGTCCTCGTTGTAAAAGATGCGGTGGGCCAGCAAGTCCGGTGGCAGGGGGATGTCCATCAGGATGTTGCCGAACGTTTTGGAGCGCGGATCGACATCGACCACCATGATGCTTTCCCGACGCTTCTGCGGTCCGGCAAGCTTCAAAGATTTCTTTGAACTTCTTCGGTCAACACTGTCAACAGATTCTCAAGACTCGCATCGGTGCGGTTTGACCGCCGTCGGGTATGGACATGACGTGGATTTCCCGATCCCCCATCGCGGCGAGGCCCCATCCCCGCATTTGGATTTGGTATGATCCCTTCGCCGTGAAGGCCCGTTCGCTTCGCATCCTATTTTTGCGATTGGCTCCCCCCCCCTCAGGATCCGATGATGGATAATTCTCAAAACCGCGCCATCGACCCCATCACCCTCGAAGTTGTCATCGAGGCGCTTATGGGCATCGTCCGGGAGATGCGGGTGACGGTCATCCGCACGGCATACTCTTCCGTCGTGTGCCAGGGGCACGATTTCTCTTGCAGCGTCTTCGACACCGAGGGTCAGCTCGTGGCCCAGTCCGAAGACCTCCCGGGGCACGTCCTTCCCATGTCGTGGTCCATTCGACACATGATGGAGACCTTCAAAGGAGAGATCCGGCCCGGCGATGTGTTCATGCTCAACGACCCCACATTCGGAGGCACTCACCTGAACGACGTCATGGTTGCCATGCCCGTCTTCGCGGAAGGGGAGCTCTTCCTTTTTCCCTCGGTCCGGGCGCATTGGGTGGACGTAGGGGGGATGGTCCCGGGGAGCCTCTCGGGCGCCGCCATCGAGATTTACCAGGAAGGGGTTGTCATCCCGCCGATCCGGGTCTACAACGAGGGCCGTCCGAACCAGGCCGCCCTGGACCTGCTCTTCGCGAACGTTCGTCTCACGGAAGACCGAAAGGGGGATGTTCGCGCTTGCCTCGCGGCGTGCAAACAGGCCGAGCTTCGCATTCAGGAGCTCCTGGGGCGTTATGATTCGAGGGTCCTTTCCGGGTGCATCCGGCGGTCGCTCGACCGGGCGGAGGAGCGGATGCGCGAGCAGATCGAGACCATCCCGCGGGGAACGTACTTTTACGAGGACTACCTCGAAACATTCGAGGGGGGACGGTTTAAGCCTGTGCGGGCCTGCATCCACCTTGAGGTCAAGCATCGTTCCGTCACGGCCGATTTCACCGGATCCTCTCTCCAGGTCCCTCACCCCATCAACTCCTCTTACGGGGTGACGGCGAGCGGGGTGTTCATCCCCGTCAAGGCGATCCTCGACCCGGATTTTCCGGTCAACCACGGCGCCTTCCGGCCGGTTGAGCTGATCGTCCCCGAGGGGACGATTGTCAACGCCCGGCGTCCCGCGCCGGTCGGCGGGTTCGTGGAGCTACGCAAGCGGGTCATCTCCCTCGTCATGGGCGCCCTTGCGCAGGCGATCCCCGAGCGCGTCTCGGCCGATCAATTCGGGACCGCATTCCACAACATGGTGGGCGGCGTAAACCCGCGGACCGGCCGTCCTTTCGTTTACTATGAATGGCCCAAGGGTGGAAACGGGGCCTATTCAGGCGCGGACGGGCAGAGCGTCATGGCCGCTATCGATGAGGGAGACACCCGCTGCATTCACTCGGCCGAGGCCCTGGAGACGGAATTTCCCGTCATGATGGAAAAATCGGCGCTTCGAATCGATTCGGGCGGGGCCGGACGATGGCGGGGAGGACTGGGGGTCGAAAGACGGATTCGCCTTCTCTGTTCGGGGGTCTATTCTCTTTTGGCCGACCGGGCGGTCCTCCCCGGCTACGGTCTCCTGGGGGGCGGGCCGGGAAAATCCACGGCGGCCAAGGTCATTCGTCGGGGCCGGGAGATGCGTCTCGACACCCCGGGAAAGTGCCAGAACATGCCCCTTCGCCCGGACGACCGGCTGGTCCTGCGCTCGGGAGGCGGGGCGGGATACGGAAACCCCCTCGCCCGCCCCGTCGGCGAGGTCGAGGCGGACCTCGCGGCCGGGTACATCTCCCGCCGGGAGGCCGCGGACCGCTACGGCGTGGTCATCGGGCGGAGCGGGAAGGTCGACCGGCGGAGCACCCGGGCGCGGAGGCGGGGGCTCGGACGCGGGTCTTTCGCCAAGGTCGAGGAGACCGAAAGGTATGACCTGGAGGGGTTCTTCGAAGGCCGCAGGGTCTGCTACGCGGGGAAAGGTGTCCGCGCGCGCCTGCGACTCAGGGCGGGAGAAGTCGTCGAGCTTGTAGGGAGCCAAGGGATACCGCTTCGGACATGGATCCGCCTCGGGGGAAAGGTCTCGAAGGAGCGAATCTTCCTCGACGCCGCCGCACGCTCGGTCCTCGGCGTGAAACGGGGGGACTCCGTCCGGTTGCGGAGGCTGAACAGGCAGGACGGTTGATTTATTCGGGAATCCATTGTCTACTTTCAATCGCTCTAGATAGACATAAACCTTTCACCAAGCCGTGAGGGTCCACACGGGATTCACCCCTGGTGGGCCCGGCATGCCACCTTGGAGGGAAAGCAGATGAAATCGATCGCACGATTTTTCTCTTTGATGGTTCTCGTCTTGACCTTGATAGGCTACTCGGTCGCTTCTTCCATCGCCGCCGAATCCGTTCGATTCGCGCTCGACTGGATACCCTATGGAAAGCACTCGGGCCTGTTCGCCGGCATCTCACAGGGGTTCTATGCAAAGGCCGGCCTGGACGTGAAAATTCAACGGGGCTTCGGCGCCGACACCCTGAAGTTCCTTTCCGGCGGAAAGGCGGATTTCATCATCGCCGAAACCGACCAGCTCATCGTCCGGCGAAGCAAAGGGCTGATCGCAAGAACCCTCGGCATGTTCCACGATAAGTCTCTCGTCGTGCTCTATTCTCTGAAAGGGACCGGCACCCGGGGGCCCAACGATCTCGAAGGGAAGACCATCGGCGGGACCAGCTACTCGATGGACCGCGTCATTTTCCCCGTCTTTGCCAAAAAGGTCGGGATTGCAAATGACAAGGTCTCCTGGGCGACCATGGACCACGCGGCCTTGATCCCGTCCCTTCTGAGCGGAAAAGTCAAAGCCATGTCGACGTTCCACACGGTATACGCCGCCGTGAAGCGGGGCGCCCAGCAGATAGGCAAGCAGGTGAACGTTTTGTTGTACAGCGACCACGGGTTCGATATCTATTCGGGCGCCGTTTCCGCCATGGATTCCTTGATCAACAAGCGCCCGGACTACGTTCGCCGCTTCTTGAACGCCTCGTACCGAGCCCTCGCTTGGAGCATCGAGCACCCGGAAAAGGCCGTCCGCGGCTTTGTCAAAACCCACCCCGAGGCTTCCTATGAAGTCGCGCTGGCCGAGTTCCAGGTCTTCATCGACCACATCCTTACGTCTTACGCCAAGAAACACGGCCTCGGTCAAATCTCGGCGGAAAAGATGAAGACGACCCGTGACGTAGTGACCGGGTTTTTCAAGACCCCCCGGGTCCCTGAAGTGTCCGAGCTTTATTCGAACAAGTTTCTTCCCAAGCTCTTTCCCAAACGGAAGAAAGTCGATTGCAAGCTCTGCCCCTGAGGGGCGATGGGTTGAGAGACCGACGGGAAAAGCGAGCCTTTGACCGACGGGCTCTCAACAAGGAATTGAGGCGCCCCGCGGGTTGACCGCGGGGCCCTCTTACGCAAGATCTTAGCGCGGTTTCCTTGAAGAGGCGGAAGTAGACCGGTGCGCTCCATCGTGCGGCCCGTCGAACCCGCGGAGGCTCGGGGATGAGCTTGTTGGGCGTTGGCGTGGACATCGGCGGGACCTTCACGGACGTGGTCGTTTACAACGAGCGGACCCACGCCATCAAGACCGTCAAGACGCCCACCGTCCATGAAGACCTGACACGCGGCATCCTCGAGGGGCTGGACAAGGCGGGGGTTCTTCTCCATTCCGTCTCCCGATTCATCAACGGCACGACCATCGCGACCAACACCCTCCTTGAGGGGAAGGGCGCGCGGACGGCCATGCTGACCACACGGGGGTTCCGGGACGTCCTGGAGCTCGGCCTCGCCAACCGGATGGTCCTCTACCGGATCGATTACCGGAAGACGCCTCCCCTGGTCGCAAGACCCCTTCGCTTGGAGGTGGATGAGCGTACACTGGCCGGCGGCCGGGTGGCCAAGGCGGTCACGCCCGCAAAGATCGATCCCCATGCCCGGTGGCTTGCCGACGAGGGGATCGAGGCCGTGGCGATCTGCTTCCTTCACGCTTACGCCAATGCGAAGAACGAGGAGCGCGCCCGCTCCCTGATTGAGTCCCGCCTTCCGGGGGTCTTCGTCTCCACCTCCGCGGAGGTCGTGCCCGAGTTCCGCGAGTACGAGCGCTTCTCGACGACGGTGCTCAACGCCTACGTGGCGCCGCCCATCGACCGGTATCTGAGACGCCTTCAAGCCGGGCTGGGGGAAGGCGGGTTCCACGGCCCCCTCCATGTGATGACTTCCAGCGGAGGCGTGATGTCCCCGGGGGAGGCGGCCCGCCTTCCCGTCCGTCTCCTGCTCTCGGGTCCGGCCGGCGGGGTGACCGCGGCGGCCCATCTTTCCCAGATCACGGGCGAGCCCAGGCTCATCACGTGCGACATGGGCGGGACAAGCACCGACGTCTGTCTTGTCCGGGACGGAGCGCCCTCTATGACGACGGAGAGCGAGGTCCTGGGCCACCCGAACAAGACCCTCCAGATGGAGATCGAAACCATCGGCGCCGGCGGGGGGAGCATCGCCTGGGTCGATCGGGGCGGGGTCCTGGCCGTTGGTCCCAAGAGCGCCGGGGCCGATCCCGGGCCGGCCTGCTATGGGCGGGGCGGCGGCGAGCCCACCGTGACCGACGCCAACCTCTTGCTGCGCCGCCTCGCGCCCGATTCCCTCCGGGCCGGCGGGGTCGCGCTCGACCCCCGCCTCTCCGAGGAAGCCGTCCGGCGCGTCAGCCGGCAGGTTCCCGGACTGGATGAAATCCGCCTGGCTGACGGGATCGTGAAGATCGCCGTCGCCCGGATGGTCGGCGCCATCAAGGCCATCACGGTCGGCAAGGGGCTGGACCCCAGGGAGTTCACCCTCTTGACCTACGGCGGGGCCGGGCCGATGCACGCCGTCCTGATCGCCGAGGAGCTGGCCATCGGCCGCATCCTGGTTCCGCCCGCCCCCGGGAACTTCTCCGCCCTCGGCCTTCTCCTCGCCGACCACGGCCTGAATCTGGTCCGGACGCGGCCCGCGCCGGCGCGCGAGACGCCGCTCTCGCTCGTCACGGACACCCTGCGCGAGCTGGAGGAGGAGGGCCGGGCCCGGTTGTTCGACGACGGCCGGCGTGAACCCGGCGAGATCTCGGTCGGCCGATCGGTGGGGCTGAGGTACATGGGCCAGTGGTATGAGATCGACGTCCCGTTCGACCCGCGCTGGGAAAAACCGAAGGACATCGAGAAGGACTTCCATCGTCTGCACCAAGAGCGTTACAGCCACTGTGACGAAGCGGAGAGCACGGAGATCGTCAACTATCGGGTCTCCGCTTACGCCTCCCTTCCGAAACCCGCGTTCCTGCCTCCGAAAAGCGGGGGTGCGTCCCGGTTGGCGGATGAGCGGGAGGTCTACTTCGGCGAGGGCTTTCTTCCGGCCTCCGTCTTCCGGCGGGAAGACCTCGGGGCCGACGCGCGGCTCGAGGGTCCGGCCATCGTGGATGAAGAAGGGTCCACGACGGTCCTGCCCCCCGGGTGGACGGCGAGCGTGGACGCGGTCGGCAATCTGGTTCTCGAAAGGACCCGGCCATGAGCGGGCCTCGGATCGACCCCGTCACGCTGGAGGTCATCGTCGAGGCCTTCCTGAGTGTTGTTCGCGAGATGCGGGTCACCGTCATCCGGACGGCATACTCTTCCGTCGTGTGCCAGGGGCACGATTTCTCCTGCGGTCTCTTCGACCCCAAAGGGCAGCTCATCGCGCAGTCCGAAGACCTCCCCATGCACGTCCTGCCCATGTCCTGGTCTATCCGGGAAATCGTGGAGCGGTTCGGAGACGAGATCCGGCCCGGAGACGTGTTCCTGGTCAACGACCCCACCTACGGCGGGACGCACCTGAACGACGTCATGGTGGCGATGCCCGTCTTCGCGGACGGCGAGCTGTTTCTCTTCCCGGCGGTCCGCGCCCATTGGCTCGACGTGGGCGGCATGGTCCCCGGGAGCCTGTCCGGGGCGGCGCGCGAGATCTATCAGGAGGGGATGGTGATCCCTCCCATCCGGGTCTATGACGAAGGCCGGCCCAACGACGCCGCCCTCGACCTGCTGTTCGCCAATTGCCGGTTGTCCGAGGATCGAAGGGGAGACTTCCGGGCCGGCCTGTCCGCCTGCAAGCTGGCGGAGCGCGGGGTCGTCGAGCTGGCGGAGCGCTACGGCGTCGAGACCCTCGCGGCGTGCATCCGCCGGACCCTGGACCGGGCCGAGGAACGGACCCGGGAACAGGTGGCGACCATCCCGCCGGGGGAGTACCATTACGAGGACTACCTGGAAAGCTTCGAGGAAGGGAGGTTCGTCCCCGTTCGGTGTTGCGTCCGCCTGGAGGTCAAAGACCGCTCGGTGACCGCCGATTTCACGGGCACGTCCCCCCAGGTCGGGCATCCCATTAATTGTTCGTACGCGGTGACGGCGAGCGGGGTCTTCATTCCCCTGAAAACCATTCTCGACCCGGACTATCCCGTCAACCACGGGAGCTTTCGGCCCATCCAGGTGATTGTGCCGGAGGGGACGATCTTCAACGCGCGCCGGCCCGCCCCCGTTGGCGGGTGCTGCGAGGTGGAAAAGCGGGCCACGGGCCTTGTCCTCGGGGCGCTGGCCCAGGCCATCCCGGATCGCGTCCCGGCGGACCAATACGGGACCGTTTTCCACAACATGATCGGCGGGATGAACCGCCGGACTGGGCGACGCTTTGTCTACTACGAGTGGCCGAAGGGGGGGAGTGGTGGTTACGCGGGCTCGGACGGACAGAGCGTCATGGCCGCCTTCGACGAGGGGGACACCCGGTGCATCCACTCGGCCGAGGCCCTGGAGACCGAGTTCCCCGTCGAGATGGAATGCTCGGTCCTGAGGACCGATTCCGGTGGGGCCGGAAGGCAGATGGGCGGCCTCGGTGTCAAGCGTCAGGTCCGCATCCTGACCGAGGGGACTTACTCGCTGCTGGCGGACCGGGCCGTTCTGCCGAGCTACGGCCTGGGTGGCGGTCACCTGGGGAAGCCGACCGCCGCCACCGTCCTCCGAAAGGGCCGGGAGCACCTCGTGGCGACCCCCGGGAAATGTCACGACCTCCCGATCAACCGGGGGGACCGACTGGTCATGCTCTCGGGCGGGGGCGGAGGATTCGGCGACCCCCTGAACCGGCCCGTCGAAGAGGTGGAGGCCGACGTCCTGGCGGGTTACATCTCCCGGAAAGAAGCGGAGCGGTCCTACGGCGTGGTGTTCACGGCCGGAGGCACGATCGACAAGCGGCGCACGGCGGCGAGAAAGCGGACGCTCGCCCGGAAGGCGCGCGCCAAGGTGGGCCTGGCCGAAGCCTTGGGCGGCGAGGGCCTGGTGAACGGCCGGAGGGTCTGCGTCCCGGGAAAAAACGTCGCTTCGCGGCTGGGGTTGCGGCCGGGGATGATCGTCGAACTGCTGGGGACGAATCCGGCCCCCCTTCGCGCCTGGGTCGAGTTGAATGGCGGCGCCGCGCCGGGACGCATATTCCTCGACGCGTACGCCCGGACGGTGATCGGCGTCAACGCGGACGGTTTTGTTCATGTACGCAGGCTGGACAACCTTTTCCCTGAAAAAGGGACCCTCGCCGAGGGAGTTAACGGAGGACGGAGGAAGCGATGACCGAACGGACGGTTTATCTAAACGGCGAGTTCCTGCCCGAGAGCCGGGCCCATGTCTCCCTGTTTGACGTCGGGTTCCGGATCGGCGACGGGGTGTACGACGTGGCCCGCACGTTCGGCGGCCGACCCTTCAAGCTCCGGGAGCACGTGGACCGGCTTTACCGGTCGATGACGTACACGCGCCTCGACCCGGGTCTCACACCCGACGCGTTCGAGAAGGTCTGCCTTGAGGTCCTCGACCGGAACTGCCCCCTCCTGGGGCCGAAAGAGGACTACGCCCTCTGGATGAACGTGACCCGGGGCCTCGGCATCCTGGGCCGTGACGCGAACCCAAGGCCGGGACCGACAGTGGCGGTGTACTGCATCAACATCAACCTCAAGCCTTACGCCAAGTCTTTCACCGATGGAATTCGCCTTGTGACGCCCTCGGTTCGCCGGAACCCGCCCGAGTCGCTGGACCCCAAGGCCAAGGTCTCGAACAAGATGAACCACATCCTGGCCGACCGGGAGGCCCAAGCCGCCGACCCGGAGGCCTTCTCGCTCATGCTGGACCACAAGGGCTTCATCGCCGAGAACAGCTCGTCCAACTTCTTCTTCGTCGATCGGGGGGAGCTTTTCACCCCGACGACGCGGAACGTCCTGGCCGGGGTCACGCGGGAAACGATCTTCGAACTGGCCGACAAGCTCGGCATTGCGTATCACGAAGGGGATTACACGGTGTACGACGTCCTCACCGGGGAGGAGGCCTTCCTCGCGGGCACCTCGCCCACCATCGTGCCCGCCCGCAGCCTGAACGGTGTGGACTTCCCCTCGGACATCCCGGGTCCGATCACCGACCGCCTCCTCGCCGCGTGGTCGGACATGGTCGGAATCGACATCGTCGAGCAGGCCCAGAGCCATTTGCACCTGTGAGGGCACTTTTGCGTGCCGGCCAAGCTGCGGGTGAAGCTCGTTGCACTCATCTCCGGGCGTTTTCCGTCACCGGAGAACATTCCCCCCCCCCCCT
>CAYRGS010000092.1:370-14640 GCA_964423875.1 uncultured bacterium | reverse complement strand
CGAGCTCCATCGAGACCCGGCGGGCGCGGGAGGTGGTCGCGGCCTTCGAGGCCGCCCGGGAAAGGGGCGAGGCCGTGACCCAGCTGGAGGGAAGGATGTTGGACCCGGCCGTCGTGGATCAGGCCCGCCGGGTCGTTGAGCTGGCGGAAGAGCAATCCCGGGTGGAGGCGTTGTCTTGAATCTTCAGAAACGGCCCCGGGCTCTCTGGCCGGGTCTCCTGCTGGCCGTGCTCTGCTGGGGAGTCTCGGGGGAGGCCCTCGCCCAGAACAAACCGGCGCTCATCGCGCCCCCGCTCGACAGCGTTTTGAAGCGCTTTTCCCGCCGGATCGACCCCGCCCTGAAAAAGGTCATCGAGGAGCGCCGCCGCCAGCTCATGGAGATGGGGTGGCTGGAGTTCTGGGAGAGGGAACAGGACGTATGGGAACGAATAGTGCGGCATCGATTGGAGGAGGAATCCATCGATAAGCGGCTGTTTTCGCTGGAAAGGGAGAAGGGGAAGGTTCTCGACCGGCTGCGTAGGCTTTACCGCGAGAAGAGCCCGCTCTCCAAGAGAATGAACGACCTATTGGTCCTTCGGAATCTTTCCCATTCCATCCTGCCGCTCGCCGCGAAGCGGTCCAAGGCTTCCGGAGAGCTCAGGACCTTGTTGCAAGAATGGATGCTCTTTCAGGACCTGGCCCAGGATCTTATCCGAAGAGAATCCGGACGCGGCCAACAGGAGCTCGCCGCCGCGATCATCGGCCGCTTCGTCGAGGCATTCCTCAAGGGGAACACCAAAGACATCTCCCGGCTCATGCTCCGGGGCGTCCGTGTAAACGGTCACTTCGACCGGCGGGCCTATCTCAGGCATCTACAGAACTACTTCCGGCGCGTCCGCGTGACGTCATACAAGGTCAAGGACCGGGACTTCCGCGAGGTGAACCCGTTCACCCTTCGGGTCCGGGGGAAGTACGAGATAGAGGAAACTGAAATCGTCAAGGACAAGGGAAAGAAGCCCCGGCAAAGAGGGCGAACCGGGAAGGTCTCCTTCACCCTGAGGGAGATTGGCGGAAATTGGTTGATCTCGAAGATGAGTGTGCCTGAATGATCCCCGGCCGGGGTCCCGTTTCCGGAACCCGAGAGACCCCCCCCCCGCCGCGAAGGAGGCCGGTATGTTTATCGTGGGATGGGTGACTTGGCTTGCCGGGGCGGTCTGGTACTTTTTCGATCTCCGACGGGGGATCTACCGGCTTCACCCGGTCTGGACGTACCTCTTGATGGCCGCCGGCCTGGGGTTCGGCGCCGCGGCGGTCGTTGTTGCACCGGACATTCAACGCTGGGTCTCATGGGGCGCGATGCTGGCCCTCACGGGCATTTTCCTTTACTGGATGTTGGTTTACTCCGTCACCCCGGGGCAGCTTCGCGTGCGGCCGGGGGAGCCGATGCCAGATTTCGAGGCGCGGGACTCGAAAGGGGAGGCGTTTCGGCCCCGCGATCTGGCTGGGCGTCGGGCGGGGCTGTATGTGTTTTACCGGGGGGGCTGGTGAACGGTCTGCATCGTGGAGCTGGCCCAGCTCCAGCGTCGGGCCTCGGATTTCGAGGAGGCGGGCGTTGAGGTTCTCCTCGTCAGCGCCGACCGGCCCGAGGAGTCCGAGAAGGTTCGCCGGAAGCTCGGGACGGAATTCAGGTTTCTTTGCGACGTGGAAGCCCGCGCGGCCGAGCGCGTCGGGCTGCTTCACCTCAAGGGGCACCCGTTGGAGAAGCGGGACATCGCCACGCCCGGCGTGATCCTCGCCGATGTGGACGGGATCGTCCGGTGGGTCTTCAAGCCGAGAAACTACCGCATGCGGGCCGACCTGAACACCGTCATCGAGATCGCCCGGTCGTTGCCGGAATCCGCGAAAGTGTAACGCTCAAGCGCCCGGTCGGGCTCCATTTGGCGCACCCATCTCGTATTCCCACCCCCCGCTTTTCCTTCTTTTCCTGAATCCGATGTCTGTCATCTCCCGGGCGGTGATCCCGTCGAAGACCGGTCCGTCCGTGCAGACGCGGTAGCCGTTGCATGTGCATTGCCCGCAAAGGCCGACGGCGCACTTCATGTACCGCTCCAGCGAGAAAAACGCCTGGTCCGGGGGAAGCAGCGGCTTGAGGGCCGCCATCATCTTGTCGGGTCCGCAGACGCAGTAGTAGCTCCCCGCCCGCGGCAACAGGTTGGTGATGAGACCCCGCGTCCCCAGCGAACCGTCCTCCGTCGTCACGTGGACCGTTCCCGCCCGCTCGAACTCGTCCAGAAAGAGGATGTCATGGGCCGTACGTCCGCCGAGGAGGATGGTTGGGCGGTCGGCCCGTTTGGCCAGGATCAGAAGCGCGGCGATGCCGACCCCTCCCCCCAGCAGGACCGCCCCCTCGCCGACGGGAAAGCTCGTCCCGTACGGTCCCCGCAGCCAGACGGAATCGCCGGCCTTCAGGCCGAGCAGGCTTTCGCTGTACCAGCCGAGGTTTTTGATGGTGAAAGCGTTCTCGTAGGAGAGAGAGAACGGTTTTTCGCTCTCTCCGGGGACCCAGGCCATGACAAACTGGCCGGGCCGGACGTTGAAGGTGCGATCCAGGAACAGGGTGCGATTGTTTCCGCCGTCGTTCCGATTTTCCGTGACCTTGCAGTGGACGTGCATCGAATTTCCCAATGGTCATGAACAGGTAGGGCGGGCATCCTGCCCGCCTTCAACCCCTTTGGGCGGTGCCCACGATCGATTCCAACGGCTCGCCGTTCAGGTAATCCCGGACGCCCTTCCACAGCGCAGCCGTATCCCGGACGATGTCGGCCGTGTTTCGGTGGGCGAAGAACGTTCCCAGGCCGATGACGCTTGCCCCGGCCAGGAAGTATTCCACCGCGTCCTCCCAATTCCCGATTCCCCCGTACGCCACAATGGGACATCCGAGGGCGGCATAGGCGTCGTAGACCATCTTGAGATTGATGGGCTTGAGGGCCGGTCCGGAGACCCCGCCGGATCCGCCTGCGAGGACCGGTGTCCGGGCGTGGAGGTCGATGGCGATGCCGGGCATCGTGTTGCCGCAGCCCAGGTAGTCGGCCCCCGCCTCGATGCAGGCCCGGCCGACCTCGACGTACTCGGTGTTGGGGGAAAGCTTGGCGATGACGGGTTTGTCCGTGGCTCCCTTGGCGGCGCGGACCACCCGGGCGGCGGCCTTGGGGTGCTGTCCGACGATGGCGTTGACGCTCTCTTCGCCCGGCACCAGGTTCGGACAACTCAGGTTCAGCTCGAACCCTCCGGTGTAGGGATCGGTCATGCCGACGATCCGGCTCACCCCCTCGGGACTGACGCCGTTGACCGAGACGATGAGTTTCGACCGGACCAGGCGGGTTTCCCGAAGCTCTTCGAGCCATTCCTCCGGCGTCTGGGAGGGGAGGGCCAGGGAGTTCAGCTTGGGAAGATCATCCGGGCCGGACTCGACGAGGATGGGGTTTTCGTTCCCCAGGCGCTCTTCGGGAGAGATGGACTTGGTGATGTAACCCCCGATGGACGCCCCTTTGCGGTCCAGGAGCTGGAAGATGTCTAGGAAGCTGAGAATTCCGCTTCCGTTGACGATGGGGGGATCGAGGTCCAGGTGCATGCGGGTCTCGCGTTGAGGAGCGGGGGAGGCGCCAATGCCGGCGGGTTTCCGACAGAGGCCCTCATATACCACGAAACGGCCGGGCGGCATAGACGGGGCATGCTGATTGCATTCTTCCTGTGGGGGTGTTGGGGGGGAGGGACAACGACCCGGAGGGCCTTTCCCCCCCGCACGCGGCTCCCCAAGGGAGGCCGGGCCGACCGCCGGGATGCAATTAAGGGCGACGACGCGCCCTGTCCGAATGTTCTTGCAATGTGGCCGGCATCATATAATGTTGAATTGGAGCACAAAACACTTGGAATTGAACCGGCGGGAGATGAGGATTCCGGATGAACGCGCCGTTCATCATCAAGACGCTTTTTGTCTCGCTGGCCTTAATGGGATACTTCACCGGCGCGGTGGGGCACGTCTATTATTTTCTTTATCGCCGGAGCCGGATTCTCTGGGTGGCGACGATTGGCGTGGTCATCGGATTCGCCGCTCACACCGCCGCCTTGATTTCGCGGTTCGCGGACCTGGGGACGATTCCGGTCACACATCTGTTCGACTTCCTGATGGTGTTCGGGTGGGCGGTGGTCCTGGCCTACGGCGTAGCGCAGTTGCGGTTGAAGATGGCCCATCTGGGGTTGTTCGTGGTTCCGGTGATCTTCCTGGTTCTGGCCGCGGCCTTCCTTCAGCCCCGGGCCGGGGTGGCTGATCCGCCCCCCTTTGACAGCGTCTGGCTGACGATCCACGTCGTCATGGCCTTCCTCGGGGCGGCCGTTTTTGTGTTGTTGTTCGGCATGGGCATCATGTACATGATCCAGGAGCGTCAGGTGAAGAAAAAGAGGTTCGGAACGTGGTTCTACCGTCTTCCGTCCCTGGAGGTCCTGGACGGGGGAAGTTTCCTGGCCCTGGCGCTGGGTTTCCCGATGCTCACGCTGGGCCTCATCTCGGGCTCGGTCTGGGCGGCCTATGCCCGGGGGTCCTATTGGAGCTGGAACCTGGAGCGAACCCTGCCGCTGGTGATCATTTGGGGGGCCTACGGCCTGCTCTTATTCGGCCGGGTAGCGGCCGGGTGGCGCGGCCGGCGGGTGGCGATTTTTTCGGTCATCGGATTTGTCGGCGTGCTCATCTCTTACATCCTGCATTTGTGAGGGTGTTCGATGGACCTTCTGGTCACCGGAATCAGTCATAAGCGGACCCCGCTGGAGATCCGTGAGCGGGTCTACTTCGATGAGAGCGACCTGCGAACGCCGGTTTTGGAGTTGAAGGCCCGCAAAGAGCTCGAGGAAGCTGTCCTTGTTTCCACGTGCAATCGGATGGAAGTGTACGCCCGGGCGGACGACTTCGACCAGGCGGTCTCGTCCATCCAGGAGTTCATCGGTCAGTTTCATGAAGTTCCCCAGGCGATCCTGAAAGAGCACGGTTACGCCATGAAAACCAGGGAGACCGTTCGACACGCTTTCCGCGTATCGTCGGCCCTGGACTCGATGGTGGTGGGCGAGCCCCAGATCCTGGGGCAGGTGAAAGAGTCCTACCGGGTCGCCCAGGAGGCGGGGTCCACGGGAATCTACTTGAACCATTTGTTCGAGAGAAGCTTCGCCGTGGCCAAGCGGGTGCGGACCGAGACGCGGATTGGTGAGAACGCCGTCTCGGTCAGCTATGCGGCCGTCGAGCTGGCCCGGAAGATTTTCGGAGACCTTGATGCACAGCGCGTGATGCTCGTGGGGGCTGGGGAGATGGCCGAGCTGGCGACCCAGCACCTGGTTCAACTGGGCGCGCGCGGCGTGGTGGTGGCCAACCGATCCCTCGAGCGCGCGGAGGCGTTGGCCGATCGGTTCGGCGGGCGCGCGGTGGATTTCAATCATATCGAGGCCGAGTTGGTCGGCGCGGACATTGTGTTGTGCTCGACCGGCGCGCCGTATGCCGTGATCCACCGGGAAACCGTCCAGCGGGTCATCCGGCACCGCCGGAACCGGCCCATGTTCTTCATCGATATCGCCATCCCCCGGGACGTCGAGCCGAGCGTTCAGGACATCGGCAACGTGTACCTGTACAACATCGACGACTTGGAGCACGTGGTTGCCGCCAACATCCAGGAGCGCGAGCGCGAGGCCGCGCGGGCCGAGGTCCTGATCGATGAAGAATCCGGCGCTTTTCTGCGGTGGATGGAGACCCTGGAAGTGGTTCCGACCATCGTCTCGCTGCGCGAGCGGGCCGAGGCGGTGCGGCTCAAGGAGGTGGCGGACCTCCGGTCGAGGCTGAAGGGCCTGAGTCCGGAGGCGGAGGAGGCGGTGGACGCCCTGACGGCTTCTCTGGTGAACAAGCTTCTTCATCCCCCCATCACCGAGCTCAAGCGCCGCGCCGCCGGCGAAGATGCCCCCACCTTCCTCCGCGTCACCCGAAGCCTATTCGGTCTTGATGACTGACCCCCGACGCCTTGGCGTCCCCGATCCCGCCGGGCCTTCCGGTCCGCCCGAATCCCCCTCCTCCTCCCCTTCCCCTCTCCCCCCCGATCGCTTCCGGACGGACGGGAAACCCCTTCGCGTAGGGTCGCGCGCCAGCGCCCTGGCCTGGTGTCAGGCGGAAGAGGTCCGCGATGCCCTGAAGTCGCTCGGCGTCGGGGTCGAGCTGGTCGAGATCCGCACCGAAGGGGATCGGATCCTGGATCAGCCTCTCACGGCCATTGGCGGGAAGGGTGTCTTCACCAAAGAAATCGAAGACGCCCTCCTGGCCGGGCGGATTGACCTGGCCGTCCACAGCCTCAAGGACCGGCCGACGGAATTTCCGCCGGGTCTCTCGCTGGCGTCGGTTCCGCGGCGGGAAGACCCCCGGGACATCTTCATCGCGAAAGACGGCGCGACGAGACTCGCCGACCTGCCCCCCGGTGGGCGGATCGGCACCGGCAGTCTGAGACGGCGGGCCCAGCTCCGCGCCTTCCGGCCCGACCTGGAAATGGTGGACATCCGGGGAAACCTGGACACGCGCTTGCGCAAGCTCGATTCGGGCGAGATGGACGGCATTGTCCTGGCGGCGGCGGGTTTCTCCCGGCTGGGTTGGAAAGACCGGATCACCGAGCTCCTGTCCACCAGGGTGTGCCTGCCGGCGGTGGGGCAGGGAGCGCTCGGTCTGGAATGCCGGACCGAAGATCGCGACACCCTCTCCTGTGCGTCCGGGCTGGATCACCCGGAGACGAATCGCGCCGTGCGGGCGGAGCGGGCCCTTCTCCGGCGTCTGGAAGGAGGGTGTCAGGTCCCCGTGGGCGCCCTGGCCCGGGTTCGCGGCGGGGCGATCAGCCTCGAGGCCGTCATCGCCTCGCTGGATGGGAGAGAGACCGTCCGGGGCGAGGCGTCCGGAGAAGACCCGGAGGCGCTGGGGGTCCGCCTGGCGGAAGACCTGTTGAACCGCGGCGGCGAAGACATCCTTCAGGACATCCGCCCGGAGGTCTAAGCCGCAAGGAATCGTCTTTTGAATCGAGAAAACCCACAACCCCTCGCGGCCCGGCGGATCGTCATCACCCGAGCCGCGGAACAGGCGGGCGAACTCGCGGACCTGCTTCGCTCTTTCGGTGCGGAGGTGCTCGAGTTTCCGACCATCGCCTTCCGCCCGCCCGAGAGCTTCGAGGCGCTGGACGCGGCCCTCGGGCGGGTGGCCGGCTACGACTGGGTCATCTTCACGAGCGTCAACGGCGTGCGCGGGTTTTTCGATCGCCTCTCATTTCACGGCCGGGACGGTGGGGAGTTATCGGGCCTGAAGGTCTGCGCCATCGGCCAGGCAACGGCGGAGGCGCTCCGCTCCCGGAGGGGGGGGATCGTCGCGGACCTGGTCCCAGAAAAGTTCCAGGCCGAGGGCATCCTGGAGGCGTGGGCGGGCAGGGACCTGGACGGGATACGGATTCTCCTGGCGCGGGCCGCGGTCGGCCGGGAGGTGTTGCCCGAGGCGCTGCGGAAGTCCGGCGCGCGGGTCGATATGGTCACGGTGTACCGGACCGTGCCCGCTGAGGGCCCTCCCGGCGTGCGGCGGCAGATCATGGCGGGAGACATCGATGTCGTGACCTTCACCAGCCCATCGACTGTGGAGAATTTCTGCGTCCTGTTCAGAGAGGAGGAACACGCGAGGTTTCTCGATTTGTTTGTCGCTGCCGTCATCGGCCCCATCACGCGGGACCGGATCGAGAAATTGGGGTTGACGCCGGGCATCGAGGCGGACCCTTACACCGTCCCCGCCCTCGCCGAAGCCATTGTCCGGCACTTCGAGACGGGTTCCGGCCCGCCCGCGCCGCTCTGTTGAAGATGGATCTCCGTCTGGATTGGACGAGTCGCTCCAATGGCCGACTTTTCGCCCTTCAGGAATTTCCGATAGGCCGCTGAGAAGCGCTCGGCAGTGTACGGGTGTTCGATGAAGCGCCGGTGCATTGTGCAGGGAAGCCCCTCCGGGGCGCCCGTTGCAAGCTTGAGTGTCATTCGCCGGTCGAAGTATCATCGGTGGTCGAAGTTGTGAAGCGCTTTCCCGATTGAACGGCATCCAAAAGGCGTCGAATGTTCATTTATCTCATCCGTCACGGGGAGACCCCCTGGAACGCGGAGCAGCGCATCCTGGGGGCGACGGACATCGGGTTGACCCCAACGGGTCTGCGGCAAGCGGAGGCGTTGAGCGACGCGCTGAGCGACCGGCCGATTCGGGCCGTCTATTCCAGCGACCTCAGCCGGGCGCTGCGGACGGCCGAAGCGCTCGCCCGGCCGCATGCGCTTGAGATTCGCGCGCGCCCCGGGTTGCGGGAGATGAATCAGGGGTTCCTGGAGGGGCTGACGTTCGAGGTGCTCCGCGACCAACACCCCGATTTCCTGGAGTCCTGGAAACAGGATCCCAGCTCGATCGTCATTCCCGGCGGGGAATCCCTCGGGCAGCTTCAGGAAAGGGTTTGGAAGGCCGTCCAGGAGCTGGCGGAGGTCCATCCCGACGAGACCATCGCGGTGGTCAGCCACAACCTGGCCATCGTGGCGGCCCTGTGTCGGCTGCTCGACCTGCCGCTCAGACGGTTCCGTCAATTGCGCCAGGGATACACGGGCGTCAGCCTGCTGGAGTACGGAAGGCTCGGTTGGGCGGTTCATTATCTGAATGTGACGACTCACCTACAGGGCATAGACGGATACCTGGAGCCGACGATTCGCGGCTCCAATGACTTTTACCGGGAGGGGGAGCCTAGGTGGTCTCCCGAGGGAGGCTCGGCATAATTTCCGTCCCGGAAGGCGCCGCCGCATGTCTATCCTGAGCGATTTCAGCCTCGAGGGCCGAAAGGCCGTCGTGACGGGGGCCGGCAGCGGCATCGGGCGGGCCATCGCCGTAGGGCTGGCCGAAGCCGGGGCTGACGTCGTCGCCGCGGGCCGCACCCGTGACGCCCTGGACGCGGTGGTCGGGGAAATCACGTCGCTGGGCCGAAAGGGATTGGCCGCCACGGTCGATGTGTCGGACGAGGCGTCGGTCACCGGCTTTCGCGACAACGTGGATGAAACCTTCGGTCCCATTCAGATCCTCGTGAACAGCGCGGGTATCACCGTGCGCAAGCCCGTCTTGGAGCTCTCTTTGGCGGAGTGGGACGAGGTCATCCGCACCAACCTGACGGGATGTTTTCTGACGGCGCGGGCCTTCGGGCCGACGCTCATCTGCCAAGGATGGGGCCGGGTGATCAACCTCTCGTCGGTCCGGCTGGCCGTGACCTCCGCGGGGTTGGCCGCCTACGCCGCTTCGAAGGGGGCGATCGCTCCCTTGACGAAGACCCTGGCGCTGGAATGGGTGGAGTACGGCGTCACGGCCAACGCGATCGCGCCCGGATACGTGGACACGCCCCTGGTGGAATATGTCAAGGATCTGCCCCAGGTTTACGCGGACACCCTGCGGCCAATCCCGATGGGCCGGTGGGGAGAACCGAGGGAGATCGCCCGGGTCGCTGTCTTCCTGGCCTCGGAGGCATCCTCTTACATCACCGGCCAAGTGGTGGTCGTAGACGGCGGTCGGCTGGTGTGGTCATAGCCGCTCGGAGGGGGGGGGCTGGGAGGACCCTCAGAGACCCCGATCATCGTATGGGTCGAGCTTTCCTTCTTCTACCTTTCGGTAATCGTCCTGGAATTCTTCGATCAACCGATCGATGTCATTTTTGGAGCGGTTTTCGCGGGATTGTTTGAGCCGAACCAGGAGATACCCGCCGGCGAGCGTGATTAAAACACCGATGGCGACGCCATTCAGGAAGAGGCGGTATGAGTCCATCGCTCTCTTCTCCTCGGGTTGTTGCGGTCCACATCCAAGTTGGCCCCCGCGGTTGAGATTTGTCAACGCGGAATTCCACGTACACCGTCCGGCTAGGAGGGGGTGTCCGCCGATTCTCCGGCTCTTGCGGTCGGTTCCGGTGCATGGCAGGATGATGAAAAATTGTTATGCTACGTTCGCTGGCAGCGGTTCGGGCGGTCGTGTCGTCGGTGGTCCCCTGAGAGAGCAATGAAGGACGGCGGAAACAACCGGTCTCGAGAGCCACACTCGTTCTCGGGCTGGATCAAGAATGTTGTCTTGTTGCTGCTCTCCGTGTCGCTGGTTCTGGTCGGGGCCGAGGTGTTCGTCCGATACCACGAGCCCCAGGTGCTCAGCTTTCCGCATTCCCGGAAAAACTTTGCGCCGCCCATCTTTCGTGCGAACGCCAAGTGGCTCTTTGAGCTCCGTTCGGGAACCGTTTATGACCATCAAAGCCCCTATGGCGATTTCAGGGTCACCGTCCGGGTCAACCAGGATGGGTTTCGGAGCCCTGCGGTAGAGGTTCGAAAACCGCCCGGAGTGTTCCGTATTTTCATCGTGGGGGATTCAACCACATTCGGATTGGGCGTGGAAAACCACGAGACGTATCCCGCCCGGTTGGAAGCCAAATTGAATGAGGGGGCGGGAGAAGGCCTCCGGTTCGAGGTGATTAACGGCGGTGTTCCCGGGTACAACCTGGCGCACTATTATCTTGTCCTCCGGGACATCGTGTTTCGCTATGACCCGGATCTGATCCTGCTGGGAATTCTGCCGTGGAACGATTGGGACCTGGCGAAGCAGGATTGGGTGGACGAAAAAAACGGTTTGCCGGGCGGGCTGCGCCAGGCGTTGTTTGTGGACGCCGAGGGCCGCGTCCGATTGAAGGGCCAGAAAACCCTTCGGCCGGAATCCCTTCGGTTCAACGTGCTTCCCGGCGGCGTCAAGCGCTTTCTGAGGGCGAATTCGCACCTCTACCACTTTCTGGGCGAGCGCCTGTACAGGCTGCGCAAGAATCTGAATCTGGCCTCATGGGTCGGGCTGGCCGATGCCGCGGAGCTCACCGCGGACGGCCTGCGCAAGCGGGGGCTGAGCCCGGAGGCCATCCGGAAGAAACTTGATGAGCAGAGTCGGGAGAACTGGCGAAAGGGGATGGGGCTCTTTGAGGCCATCTTGCGGATGGCCCGTGAGAAAAATATCCCTTTGGCGGTTCTGCTGATCCCGCATCTGTATGAGTCGCATAGAACCGTTTTGGTGCCCAAGTACGCCTATCTTGGAGGGGCCAGCACCGGACTCCATCTGCGCAAATGGCTGAAAGACCGGAAAGTCCTGAGCCTGGAGTTGGTCCAAAAGCTGGACCCCTTTAACGAGAAGAAGTTGTATCTGAGATACGATAAGCACTTTAACGCCTACGGCAACGAGTTGATCGCCCGTTTTCTCCACGCCTTTCTCTTGGAGAATCGACTTGTTCCCACGGGGCGGGCGGCGGCGGCGAAACCGGAACGACTGTAAAAAGGGATCGATGATCCAGGCAATCGTGCGGTTCGGAAAACTCCTCTTCAAGGGCTGGATGGCCTTCGCCAACGCGTTGGGCTGGGTCAACACCCGCATCCTCCTCGTCTTGTTCTTCTTCGTGGTGATCACCCCCGTGGCGGTCGTGATGCGTCTGTTCGGCAAAGACCTGCTCTCCCAGCGCCTCGAACCCGGGACCGAGACGTATTGGAAGCCGAAAGCGCAGTCTCCTCTTGATCCGCAATCCTATCTGCGGCAGTTCTAGCTGACACCGAAAGGCCCAGTTCAGAGGGAAATCGATGGCCACGCACATCTTGGGAATTTCCTGCTTTTACCACGACGCCGCCGCCTGCCTCCTCCGGGACGGCGAGGTGGTTGCCGCTGCTTCCGAGGAGCGTTTCACGCGCAAAAAGCAGGACGCCGATTTCCCACTGAACGCCGTCCGGTACTGTCTGGAAGCGGGCGGGATTGAAACGGCCGACCTGGATCACGTCGGCTTTTACGACAAGCCGTTCATCAAGTTCGAGCGCATTATCGAGACCTATCTTGCCGTCGCCCCCCGCGGCATCCAGTCCTGGGTCATGGCCATCCCCCTTTGGCTGAAAGAGAAGATCTTCATGCGCAAGACCATCCAGAAGAAGCTGGACGGCTATGAAGGGGACATCTTGTTCTCCGAGCATCACGAATCCCACGCCGCCAGCGCTTTCTACTGCTCCCCCTTCGAGGAGGCGGCCATCCTGACGCTGGACGGCGTCGGCGAATGGGCCACGGCCGCCAAAGGGATCGGCCGGGGGGGGGAGATCACCCTGACGCACGAGATCCATTTCCCCCACTCCCTGGGGCTTCTCTATACGGCGTTCACCTATTATCTGGGTTTCAAGGTGAACAGCGGCGAGTACAAGGTCATGGGCCTCGCGCCTTATGGGAAGCCCGTGTATTTCGACCTCATCATGGACCGCCTGATTGATGTGAAGGCGGACGGCAGCTTCAAGCTGAACATGGATTACTTCGCCTACACCCACAAGCTCACGATGATCAACAAGAAGTTCAACGACCTGTTCTCGGGGCCCCCGCGGACGCCCGAGACGTGGCTCAACCAGCGGGAGTTCGACATCGCCGCGTCCATCCAGAGGGTGACCGAGGAGGTGGTCCTGCGGCTATGCCGGAGCCTCCACGCGGAGACCGGCCTCGACAACCTCTGTCTGGCCGGGGGGGTAGCGCTCAACTGTGTGGCCAACGGGAAGATCATCAAACAGACGCCTTTCAAAGACATCTACGTCCAGCCCGCCGCCGGAGACGCCGGCGGCGCAGTCGGTGTCGCCCAGTTGATCTGGCACCGCTACCTGGGCCGGGAGCGAAAACACCCGCTGCCTGACGCCTACCTGGGCCCGGAATACTCGAGGGAGGAGATCAGGGTCTTCCTGGCGGAAAAAGGTGTGCCGTATCGCGAGTTGGACCCGGAAACGCTGGTGAGCAACGTCGCCCGGCTCATCGAAGAGAAGAACGTGATCGGCTGGTTTCAGGGCCGGATGGAGTTTGGCCCGCGTGCCCTGGGCGGCCGGAGCATCCTGGGCGACGCCCGCGACCCCGAGATGCGCAACATCGTCAATAGGCGGATCAAGTTCCGGGAGGGCTTCCGGCCCTTCGCCCCGACGGTCACGCTGGAAGGCTGCCCGGAATGGTTCGAGCTGGACCAGCCGAGCCCCTATATGCTTCTGGTGGCCGACGTCCGGGAGGGCAAGCGCGTCATCCCCTCGGTGACCCACGTGGACAATTCCGCCCGGATCCAGACCGTCTCTGAAGCGGAGAACCCCCTCTACTATCGTCTCCTCAAGGCCTTCGAGGCCAGGACGGGTGTCCCCGTCATCATCAACACGTCTTTTAACGTCCGGGGCGAGCCCATCGTCCGGACGCCGGCGGACGCCTACCTCTGCTTTATGCGGACGGATATGGATTATCTGGCGCTGGGCGATTTCCTGTTGGACAAGAAAGACCAGCCCCCGCTGAAGGAGGACGTCGACTGGCGTTCACAGTTCGAGCTCGATTAGAGGGCAATCCAGCAGGTGCGCGATGCGCTCGGCGTTGCGCTTTACATCACGAGCGGCCTCCGTTGCCCCGCGCCAGGCGAGCGGATTGGCGGCGTGCCGAACTCGGCACAACCAAGAATCTCCCACATATTAGCCCCAATGCGTCAAAAATTCATACCGAATTGTTCGCTCTCACGTTTGTCAAAGATTCGGTTGGCGCTGCGTACATCATCCACGCGAGCGTCGTTCTCCCTCGCGTGAGGGTGGAATGACGGACCGTTACCTTCACCCCACGGAGGGTCTTCAACGCGAGGAGATCGCGCGCCTGGGCGATGTGATTTTGCGGTCGGATGGTTAAAATATGGTCAAGGTGGAGGGTCATCACCAAGAGCCGATTCGGATAAATGCTTCAAACTAAACGCATCGGGGCGTAGCGCAATCTGGTAGCGCACCTGAATGGGGTTCATAATTGACGCGGTTTCGGTAACCCTCACGGTTGCCGGAACCGCGTTGTTTTTTGGAGCGTTACACGGATTCGAAACCTGTTTTGAATTAGCCCGATTTGGCCCGAATTGGACCCGCTTTAGTCAAAATTTGGTCAAAGTGAGATCGGTCTCTAAGCGTGGCAGGTATCAAAGGGATAAGGATGAGGAAAGCTCGGAATCTCTTGCTTAGTGAGTTCTACTGTAACGCAAGAAAAAATCCCTGATGACGAGACAAGCCCGGCCAACGAAATCCCTCGGCGCCAAAGGCGTAGAATGTGTTGTGGTCGGCCCGGTTGATGGGCTGAAAAGCGGTTAGGATTCCTTATTGGAAACTCCTTGTAAATATTAGGACACTCTGTAGAATGACTCATTGCTA
>CAYRGS010000092.1:0-360 GCA_964423875.1 uncultured bacterium | reverse complement strand
TGAATTCGGTCTCTAAGCGTGGCAGGTATCAAAGGGATAAGGGTGAGGAAAGCCCCCCGGGGGGGCACTAAGAATCCTTCTCATGAATAGCCCCCTGGACCCCCAAAAGGGTAAGAGGGCGAAAGGGCAACAGGTAATCGAGGAGCCCTGGCGCAACGAAAACCCAAGATGCCGTACGTGGTCACCGGTTGGATCCCGCCCCGGTGCGCCGCGCGGAAGTGCATAGGAGTGAAGTCGCTCCACGAGCCGCCCCGAACCACGCGCCCGCTTCCGTAGGCAGGACCCTTGGGGTTGCGATCCGGAGCATTCCGGTAGTAATCCTCCCCGTACCAATCCTGAACCCACTGCAACACATTCCCC
>CAYRGS010000091.1:0-14714 GCA_964423875.1 uncultured bacterium | reverse complement strand
TGGGGGTCATCCCCGGGGTCCGGACCCATCGGGTGGTGGCCCATTTCCGTCTCGACGGCCCGGCGGATCTTCACGTACGCGAACGGGCCGATGTCCGGGACGACTTTCGTCAAGAGAAGCTCGGTGGTCACCACTTCGTCCTTGTCCTCCAGCTCGAGAAACAGAAGGAGGGCGCGGGTGAGCGCCTCCGCCGCGGCCGCCAGCTCGCCGCGGTCCATGAGGTCTTCGCCAAACGCCCGGTATTGCTGGGCCTGTCCCGCCGTCTCGCTTCCATGGGCGTCGTCGCGCCCTGAATTTCCGGGTCCACCGTTCAACTTCATCTCCCCCTTTCGTCCGCGGAATTCGTGTTTCGGGCCCCGCCGTCGGGGATCCGTGCTGCTACCGCGCCCGTTTTGATTTTCCCTTCGGATCACGGGTAGTATGAGGGCAATCCCTTCCGGCTGAAACCCCGAATTGCCATGAGGCTTGGATGGATTTCGATTACACGGAAGACCAGATGCTCCTTCGCGATATGGTCGGCCAGTTCGGCAAGGACTCGGTCGATCCCGTCTTGATGGAGATGGACGAATCCGAGCGCATCCCGGAGAGCCTCCTCCGGCGGATGGCGGACCTGGGGCTTTTCGGCCTAGCCGTTCCCGAGTCTTTCGGCGGGAGCGGGGTTCCGCTTCTGACCCAGGTGGTGGTGGCCGAGGCGTTGGGGCGCGTCTCCGCGTCGCTCGCGGCGGCCGCCGTCTATGACGGCTTCCTCCTGCCCGCCCTGCTGGATGCGTGCGGCGACGAAGGACAAAAACGGCGCTGGTTGCCCGGAATTGCCTCCGGCGAGACCCTCGGGACCGTGAAGATCGGCGCGGTGAGCCTTGAGGATCGGCCGGACGGCGCGGGAGACGACGGTTCGCCGGGCTCCATGATCCGAGCCGCCCCCGAAGGGGAGAAGTGGCGGCTAACGGGCGGGGCCGATTGGGTGGTGAATGGCCGGGACGCCGCCGTCGGGACCGTGTTCGCCTCGACAGGGGACGGGGTGGAAGCCTTCCTCGTGAATCCCGCGGCGGCGGGCGTGGAGTCGGAGCCAATCACCGGAAAGCTCGGTCTCAGGCCCTTGGGTTTCGCCCGATGGTCGTTCGCCGAATGCGCTGTGGACGGAGCGGATAAATTGGATCCCGGTGGCCCGGATTCGGGGAATGGCGTCCGGAGAGGCCTCCGCCTCCTGTCGGACCTCTTCCTGGCCGCCGCGAGCGTCGGTCTGATCCAGGCCGGTCTCGAGGTCGCCGGCGAGTACGCAAAGGAGCGGAAGCAGTTCGGCCGCCCCATCGGCGGCTTCCAGCTCGTCCAGGAGATGATCGCCGGGATGGTCTTCGACGTCGAGGCCGCCCGGCTTCTGGTCTACCGCGCGGCCGCGGATGCGCAGGGACGGGGCCTGCGGCTCGAGGGCTCGACCGCGCCCATTGCGCGCGCCCGTTCGTTCGCGGCCGAGGCCGCGCTGAAGGCGGGCACGCAAGCCGTACAGGTTCACGGAGGATACGGATTCTCCAACGAATATCCTGCCGAGCGGATCTTTCGCGACGCGCGCGCCCTGGCCCTGATGGCCGGCGGGTCCGGCGAGCTGCTCAGGCTATCGGCCGAGCCCATCCTGAAAGAGACCCTGCCGCAATGGGACGGCTGACGCGAGGGGAGGGGGGAGGCTTGGGGACATTGGATACAACGGCCCCGATGTCTCATATGTCTTGAACCCCTACCACCCCTTGACGAAACCGCAAAACACGGATTAGCTTGTGGCGGAAATTTATTTTGTGAAACCTGAATCTTGGGATCTCCGCTGTTGGGCGTTTCCGATATTTTTCTTGGATGGCTTTTGTGTCCCGGGACAGCGCTCAGAATTCCGGCCTGAATTCGGGAGGAGCCGGCTGAAACGGCCCACTGGCTGAAAGGGGAGAGTAGATGGAATATCCGGGAAAGTTGCAATACACCAAGGAGCACGAATGGGTGTCGATCGAGGGCGACAACGCGCGCATCGGGATCACCGATTACGCCCAGAGCCAACTGGGCGATGTTGTGTTCGTGGAGCTTCCCGAAGCCGGGGCGCAGGTGGAAGCCAGCAGCACCTTCGGTGTTGTGGAATCCGTGAAAGCGGTCTCGGACCTCTTCGTTCCGGTCTCGGGGACCATCAAAGAGATCAACAACAGCCTCGAAGAGACGCCCGAAATCATCAATACGGACCCTTACGTCAAGGGCTGGATGATCGTGGTCGAAATGTCCGACAAGTCGACGTTGGATGAGCTTCTATCCGCGGATGATTACCAGACCTATGTCAATGAGGAGAGCCAGTAGGGGCGCACACATTTCCTGAATCGAGGCCGCCTGACCCGGACTGAAAAGACGCGGCGGCGGAAGACCCGTCGATTGCCGGGCCTTTGCTGGAGGTTCATCGGACCGCCCGCCGAAAGCCGGCGGCGGAATGCTCCTCCTCCCCCCCCTCCCACGCCTAGCCGTCGTTGAACAACACCGGAGACGGGATAGATGTCGAATCCGACGACCGAGATGCCGCCCCTGGGCTATGACCCGGCCGGGCTCCCACGCGAGTTGAAGCGCCATTACATATCCGCCGGGGACGGAGACATCCAGGCGATGCTGGAGGCCATCGGGGTCGAGCATCTCGAAGCGCTCTATGACCACGTGCCCGCGGACTGCCGCCTGGACGGAGAGCTGGACCTCCCAGAGGAGCTCGGGTACGAGGCCCTTCAAAGACATTTGTACGACCTCTCCCGGAAAAACAACTTGGGGCTTTCCTTCCTGGGCGACGGTCTGCCGCAGTTCAAAGTCGCCGAAATCGTCCCCCATGTCCTGGGCATCCGGAAGCTAACCACCTCCTACACACCCTACCAGCCCGAGCGCAGCCAGGGCACGCTGATCACCCACTGGATTTACCAATGCTGCATTGCCGCCGTCACGGGCTTCGAGGCGGTGAACGCTTCGCTCTATGACCGCGCGACGGCGATGTTCGAGGCCCTGAAATGCGCGCAGCGCCTGGTGAAGGATTCGACCGTCGCTGTCGCCACGGGGTCGCTCTATCCGGGCGACATCGAGGTCCTCGAGACCCTGGCCCGGGACACCGATCTGGAGATCCGCTTCCAGCCGCCGGACCCGAAGACGGGGAGGGTCTCGGTTTCCGCATTGAGAACGCTCGCGGAAGAGGCCGGAGGCGAAACGGCCTGCATCGTCTTTCCTCAGGTGAACTGCCTGGGCGTCCTCGAAGACGTGGACGGGATGACCGACCTGGCCGCATCCCTGGGGGTGAAAAGTATCGCCGTCGTGGACCCGATCCTGATGGGTCCGGGAGGGCTGAAGCCGCCGGTCGAGTTCGGCCGAAAAGGCGCGGATATGTTCGTCGCCGAAGGTCAGCACCTGGCCTTGGGTCCGAACTACGGAGGCCCCGGGCTGGGGATCTTCGGCATCCGACTGACGCCGGAGAACAAAAATGACATCCGCCAAACCGCGGGCCGGTTCGTCGGGAAGGGAAAGGACCTCCGCGGCCGGGACGCCCACCTGCTTGTTCTCTCCACGCGGGAACAGCACATCCGAAGGGACAAGGCGACTTCCAACATCTGCTCCAACCAGGCGTACGTCGCCACCCTCGCCGGTGCGGCCCTGCTCGAGCGGGGAGCGGAAGGCCTCGCCGAGGCCTGCGGAACGGCCCGGAGAAACGCCGAGGGCGCTTTCAAAGCCCTTACCGCGTGTGACGAGGTCGAACCGGCCTTTCCGGAATCCGGGTTCTTCAACGAGCTTGTCCTGCGCCTGCCCTGCCCCGCGGCGGAGCTGATCGCCGACGCGCGGGAAGCGGACATCCATGTAGGCGTGGACGTCTCTTCCCGCGTTGAAGGCGCCCAGGGCCGGCTCATTCTGATCTCCTTCTCCGATCTGCATACCGAGGCGGATTGCCGAAAACTCGCGCAGTTCTTCCGGTCAAGGTTCGGAGAGGCGGAAAAGCCGGCCACGCCGCCGAAAGCGCTGTCGGATCAGCACCTGCGGAAATCGACCCTCGCGCTGCCGCGCGTCGGCGTGGATGAGCTCAGGACCTATTACGACAGCCTCGGCGAAGAGAACGTGAGCCCGGACGAGAACATCTATGCCCTGGGCTCGTGCACGATGAAATACAACCCCTACATCAACGACTACGCGGCCGCCCTGCCGGGGTTCGCGAACCTACACCCGGAGGCCCCCCCCGAGGACGCCCAGGGCGCACTCGAGATCCTTTACTGGACGCAGGAATACTTCAAGGCCGTCACCGGCCTGCCGGCCGTGACCACCCAGCCCGTGGCGGGCGCCCAGGGCGAGCTCGTCGGAATCAAGCTGTTCCAGGCTTATCACTGCGACCGGGGCGACGCGAACCGGGACATTATCCTGATCCCGAGGACGGCCCATGGGACCAATCCGGCCACAGCGACGGTGGCGGGCTTCCGGACGAGGGTCGTGGACGGCGCTGCGCACGGGGTGGTTTTGATCGAGGCGGATGCCTCCGGCCGGATGGACATGGACCACCTGAAATCGCTGATCGATCAATTCGGCGAGCGAATTTGCGGGATGATGGTGACAAACCCCAACACGTCCGGGATTTTCGAAACGAACTTCCGGCGGATAGCGGACACCGTTCACGGCGCGGGCGGCCTGGTCTACATGGACGGCGCCAACATGAACGCCATCGCGGGATGGGTGGACCTTGAAAAGCTCGGCGTGGACGCTGTCCACAACAACACGCACAAGACCTGGACAATCCCGCACGGGGGCGGCGGGCCGGGCGACGCCTTCGTCGCCGTGAGCGAAAAGCTGGCGGATTTCCTGCCGGGCGTTCAGGTGGTCCGAGAGAACGGGAGGTTCCGATTCGAAAAACCCCCGAAATCCATCGGCTCGGTCCACCGCCACTTCGGGAACTTCGCCCACAAGGTCCGCTGCTATACGTATCTTCGCGCCCTGGGCCGGGCCGGAGTGAGGCGTATGTCCGCCGTGGCCGTCCTCTCCGCCCGGTATCTGTACAAAAAGCTGACCGAATCCTTTCCGACGCTGCCTTTCGGCGCGGAGAACGTCCCCCGGATGCACGAGTTCATCCTCACCCTGAGCGAGGAGAGCTTCGCGAAGGTCGAGGCGTCCGGGACGAAGAGGGCCGATATCATCTCGCGGGTCGGGAAGCTCTTTCTCGACTTCGGCCTGCATGCGCCCACCATCGCCTTCCCCGAGGTGTACGGTCTGATGATCGAGCCGACGGAAAGCTATTCGAAGGCGGAGCTCGACCGGTTCGTCGAGATCGTGACGGCGATCCGCCGGATCATTCTTGAGAGCCCCGAGGTCCTTCAGACGGTCCCCCACTTCACGCCGGTGGACCGGATCGATGACCTGGCGGCGAACAAGAATCTCCGCCTGAGCGAGCCGCTTGAAGGGCTGCCCGCCACCCTGGAGAACCGGGTGTCCATCGCGGAGCTGGACGGTCTGTCCACGGAGGAGATCCGGATTCGGATCATCGAGGCGCATGAGGAGTTCGAGACAACCACCGCTTAGGGGGAAGATTTCCGGAGGGACATCCCCCGCCTTCGCGCCGGACAAGCTTTGAAAATGGTCCCCTAAGATTTTTGGGTCATCACTGAAGGTCTTCCATGCTGAAATGGCGGTTCATGAACACCGGCGCGCGGGATGGGGCGTGGAACATGGCTGTGGACGAAGTCTTGTGGCGTCGCGTCCAGGAGGGCCGGAGTCCGCCCACCGTTCGGCTGTACGCCTGGGAGCCCGCCACCCTCTCCGTGGGATACGGCCAGTCCATCGAGCGGGACATCGACCCGCACGCCCTGGAGCGGCTCGGGATTCCGGTGGTCCGCCGACCGACGGGAGGCCGCGCCGTCCTTCACGACCGGGAGGTCACGTACAGCGTCGTCTTCCCGGAATACTTGTGGGACCGGCCGATGGGCGAGACCGGGGAGGGCGCCAAAATCGCCACCGGCCTCGCCGCTCCCCTCCCGGGGACTCCGGATGCCGAACAGGAGCCGGTGAGCGCGCCCATCCTGAGAGATTACGCCTTCATCAGCCGGGGATTGGTCGCCGGGTTGCGGAATCTGGGTCTCGCCGCCACGCTGGCCCCGGCCGCGTTCCGGCCGGACCCGAAGGATCGGTCGGGCGCTTGTTTCTCCTCCACCTCCGCTTATGAGGTCATGGTCCAGGGGAGAAAGATCGTCGGAAGCGCCCAGCGGCGCGGGGGGGGAGGTGTCCTTCAGCACGGCTCGGCGCCGCTCGATCTGGAGATCGACAAGCTGTGCTCGCTGTTCCGGACCTCGAGCGAGGGGGCGCGGGCGCGCCTCGCGGCGAACCTCCGAAAAAAAACGGTCTCGGTGACAGAGGCCCTAGGCGGACGCCCCGTGGATTACGAAGCGGCCTGCGCGGCGTTCGAGGCGGGCTTCGATGAGGCGTTCGGCGGGCTGGAACGCGGCGGGCTCACACCCGAGGAAGAGGGGGCGGCAAAAACCCTCGCGCGGGAAAAGCGGATGCGACCTGTTCCGGTTCGGTCGGTCGGCTGACGGCCGGTGATCGGCCGCGTCTTTTGCCGCCCGGCGGCGGCGCTGAAATAATCCGGTGAGAAAGGATATCGCCCTTGGTCCGGGACAACACGGCCGGGAATCCCGCGGCGAACAACCCGGAAGAGCGAAAGGGGGCTTCGTGGCGGCGGTGGGGGCTCAGCCTGGTTGTCTTTCTCATCGTCCTCGGTTGGATCGATCTCGGGAATTTTCGGGCCACCCTCTCCCGGATCCGGTTTTTCCCGCTTCTTCTGGGTTTCCTCCTCCTCATCCTCGCTCTCGTCTTCCTGCGCGCGGGCAGATTCTGGCTGCTGATCAAGACGCAGGGAAACCCACTCTCGCTCCGGGATATCATCCGGGTTCAATGGACGGCGGCGTTCTTCAGCCTGCTGCTGCCGGGGACGCTGGGCGCCGACGGTTGGAGAGTCTGGGCAGTTTCTCGGGTGGACGAGCGGACGGAGGCGGCCGTCGCCGCCGTCGCCATAGATCGCATGATCGGCTTCGCCGGACAGATCGCGAACGTCCTGCTGGCGTGGGCCATTTTTGGAGGGATGTTGCTGCGCCGCGAGACGGGCGGTCTCTTGCTTGACGCCGGGATATTTTGCCTGGCGGCCCTGGCGGCGCTGGGCCTTCTCGGCAGCGCCCGCGTCACCGGGGCGCTGACGCGCCTTCCAGGCCTCCGCGGCCGGAGGGTCCGGCAAACCCTTGCCCGTCTTCAGGAGGGCCTCCGGCTCCTCGGACGGCGGCCGGGGCGGCTTCCGATCATCCTGGCGGTCGCCGCGGCCGGCCATTTCCTCAACGTCCTGGCCGTCTTCGTTCTGGCCCGGGGGCTGGGCGTCGACCTGGCATTCGGCTACTACATGGCCCTGATTCCGCCCGCGTTGATGGCCACAGGATTGCCCATCAGCTTTACCGGCCTCGGCGTCAGGGACCTGACTTATGTCTCTCTCTTTCGGCCCCTCGGGGCTCCGGGAGAGATCATGTTGGCCGTTTCGGTGGCGGAATTCGGTTTGACCGTCCTGATCCGTCTGATCGGGGGCCTCTTCTACCTGTTCTCAGCAAGGGCCGACGCGGCACAACGGAAGCGCACCGTATAATCTCCCTTCAGGTATCCTGGGTCCCATCTTCTTTGAGAGATGGAAAGGCGCATCCAGAAATTGATCCAGGAGCGGCCCTTCTTGAGGGCCGGACTTGCTTCCTCCGCTGGATCCTCCATCCGGCGGAGCGGAGCGGGTCCGCGCGAGTTGACGGTCCTTCCAGCCGGAACGATAATGAATTTGCAGAGCGAAAAAAAAAGGAGTACGCGACGTTGCCCCGCGTGTACATGGATCACAACGCCACAACACCCATCCGGCCCGAAGTCCTGGAGGCCTTCCTCCCATATTACCAGGAGAGGTTCGCCAATCCCTCCAGCGTCCACGCCGAGGGCCAGGAGGCCCGCGTGGCGGTGGAGGCCGCGCGGGAGAAGGTGGCCGCCCTGCTGGGCGCGAAGCCGCGGGAAATCATCTTCACCGGCTGCGGCACCGAATCCGACAACATGGCGCTCCGGGGCGTCCTGGCGACCGAGGCCAAAACCGGGTCGCACATCGTCACGACCGCCATCGAGCATCCGGCCGTTATCGAGACCTGCGCCTACCTGGAAACCCGCGGGGTGGAGGTGACGTACGTCCCCGTCGGGCGATCGGGGGTGATCGACCCGGACGACGTGGCCGAATCCATCCGGGACGATACGGTCCTGGTCAGCGTCATGCACGGGAACAACGAATCAGGCTCCGTCCAGCCCATCGCCGAGATCGCGAAGCTCGTCAAAGAGCGGGCAAAGGTCTTCCACACCGACGCCGTCCAAACCACGGGCAAACTCCCCATCGACGTCGAGGAGATGAACATCGACCTCCTCGCCCTGTCCGGACACAAGCTGAACGCCCCGAAAGGGATCGGCGCCCTCTACATCCGGGAAGGGTTGACGATGGACGCCCTCATTCACGGCGGCCACCAGGAGCGCAACCGCCGGTCGGGAACGGAGAACGTCGCCGGCATCGTCGCCCTCGGCAGGGCCTGCGAGCTGGCGATGAGCCACATGGAGGAGGAGTCGGCGCAGCTCCGGCGTCTGCGGGACCGATTGCAGGAGGGCCTCCAGGAGCGCATCTCCGAGGTGGAGATCAACGGGGATCCGCAGCGCCGCCTCCCCGGCACGCTGAACATGAGTTTCCGGGCCATCGGCGGCGAACCCCTGCTCATCAACCTGGACCTCGCGGGCGTCGCCGTCTCGACAGGCTCGGCCTGCGCCAGCGGCAACACCGATCCCTCCCATGTCCTCCAGGCCATGGGCGTCCCGAAAGACCTGATCGAAGGCTCCCTCAGGTTCAGTCTGGGCTGGGGGAACACCGATGAGGACATCGACCGCGTCATCGAAGTCCTTCCGGATATCGTCGCGCGCCTGAGAGCCGTCTCGGGCAAGTGGGACCCCGCGAAGGTGAAAACCTGACGACCCCCTCCCGTGAGACGCTCTCCCGGAGCCGGCCGGCCGGCCGGCGGCCAGGGAAGAAAGGACCGCTTGTGCCGTCCCTGAAAGACAATGAATCTCTGCGGAGCCCGGAATTCATCGACCACCTCACCCGCCCGCGCAACGCGGGAGAGCTGGAAGACGCGGACGCCGCCGTCGAGGTGACCAACCCGGTGTGCGGCGACGAGTTGAAGCTTTTTTTGAAGGTTGAAGACGGGCGGATCGCGGATGTCCGGTTCAAGGCCTACGGCTGCGCCGCCGCGCTGGCCGCCGCCTCTCTGCTGACGGAGCTGGTCAAGGGCAAATCTCTGGACGAGGCCCGGGAAATCTCCGCCCAAGATATCGCCCAGGGCCTGGGTGGTCTCCCCAAACACAAAATCCACGCTGGCGACCTCGCCGAAGACGCGATTCAAGAGGCGCTCGACCGGATAAATTCCTGAAACCGGATACGGCCCGGTTCAATCGACCTACCCCGTTCTGGCGTTTAAGTTGGTGAGAAACCCAGCCTAAACCGGCCGGGCAACCTGAAGACCGGGGATAACGCGTTTCGGCCGAACCCTGACACAATCCCTCCCCCCCCTCCCACCTTCGGCCCTCGCGGGACGCTCTTTCTTCGGGCCGTTCAACATTCTCTTCTCGAAAAAAGCGAGCCCTTATTTCACGATGTTGGCGTTGAACCATTCTTTCCACTCGGGCACCGACTTCGCGCGCTGCTCATCGTCGAGGACATAGGCGTTCTTTTTCCAGTCGTCGGGCGTCGTCAGGATTCCCGGCCGCCCTTCCAATTCGGCCGGCACAGCGGCGTTTAGATTCATTGGGCCGACTTTGAGCGTGCGAGACAGGTCTTCCTGGACCGCCTGAGAGAGGGCGATATCGACGAACTTGTAGGCGGCGTCGCGCCGCTGGGTTCCCGCCATGACGCCGATGGTGTCGATGCCGGCAATCCCCCCCGTATCGGCGGGGTTGATGGTCTGAGCCTGGATGCGCCCCTTGCCGGATTTATGGGCGTTCACACTGAGCAAAATCTGGACTGGAGCCTTGCCCGATTTGAACAGGTCCTGGCTCTGAGCGTCCGTATCGAAGAAGGCCGCGATGTTGGGCTTCAGCGCCAACAAACGGGGGATGCCCCTCTTCCACTGGAATTCGTCGCCGCCCGAGAGAAGGGCGCTGACCGTAATGACGTGACTCGGGTCGAAATCCGGCATGGCGATCATCCGCTTCAGTCTCGGGTCCCAAAGGTCGGCCCACTGGGTAAGCTGGAAGGGCGTCCGTTCCGGAAGATACGCGACGGTGTAAATGTACGACCACAGCCCGATATGATAGGGGCTGCGCATCGCCTCCGGGCGGAGTTGATTCACGTTAAGGATTTTTGCCGGATCGAGCTTTTCGAAAAGCCCGGCGGAAATATAGAGCCGGCCAACGTGGGTCGTCGTCAGCGTTACGTCGACGCGGAGGTTGCCTTTGTTGGCGAGGGCGCTGGAAAGCCGCTCGCCGGTCTCTCCCCTTTCGTACTCCACGGGGATTCCCGTCGCCTCCGTGAACCGCTTTCCGATCTCGTCGTGGAGCGTGTCTCTCCAGCCCGAAACCCTCAACGGCGAAACATCGCGGGCAATCTCGGAGGCCTTCACCTGCCGACTTTCCATCTTGGTCTGTGCTCCGCCCGCCGCTGTCCCGTCCATCTTCCGTCAGCGGGACCTGGATGTTGCCGGGACCTCCCGGATGAGAACCGCTTGGGCGGGACGGAACGCTCGTGCGCCATCCCCCGCGCCTCAGTCTACCACTGGGTGTACGCCCTCTTTTCAGAACCATCCGCCTACCGAAAAGATGAACCGCGCCTGAATGGAAGGAGGGTTCCGCATCAGGGGGGCGGGCCTTCGCCCCGAGCGCCGGGTCGTGAATCGGTTTCGCTCCTGTTTAAACAAAGGACTTCCGAATTGAAGAGGGCGGTCAAAATTGTTAAAACCATGTCAGCGAACGGATCCATCGGATCATGAGAAACCCGCGATCTTTATTCGCCGGCGGGGTAAACGCTTGCGCAGACTTCTCTATGGCTTCTGTGTCTTTCTCTTGACGGCCCTGTCCGCCTGCGGCGGCGACGACTCGGCCATGCCGGGGGACGCCGGGAAGAACGAGGTGATCATCGGCATCGCCCAGGAGCCCGACGGCCTGGATCCCCTGTTCGGCCAGATGCTGGCGGGCATCGAGATCCGCGGGCTCATTTTCCGCTCCCTGGTCATGCGGGACGACTCGCTCACCCTCCGCCCCGTCATGGCCAAGGAGATCCCCACCATCGATAACGGCGGCATCGTCCTTCTGCCCGGCGGCAGGATGAAAACCACCTGGAAGATCAAAAAGGGCTTCAAGTGGGAAGACGGAACCCCCGTCACGGCGGCGGATTTCATCTTCGCCCACCAAACCATCATGACGGAAGGGATGCCCGTCATCACCCGGGACATCGACCGGCGCATCGAGAGGATGGAGGCGCCGGACCCGTACACGCTGGGCGTCCTGTGGAAAAAGCGCTTCTACCGGGCAAACGAGGACGTCCACTTCCCCCTGCCGAGACACGTCTTGGAGCCCCTCCTGAAGAAAGGCCCCAAGGCCTACAGCGAAGGCGCCTTCAACACGCGGCCCATCGGCAACGGCCCATACCGCCTGACGGAGTGGGATCCGGGCAATCATCTTGTCCTGGAAAGAAACCCCCATTACCCCGGGAAACCACCCGCTTTCAGCCGGATCATCTACAAGATCATCCCCAACACCGGAACGCTCGAGGCCAACCTGGCCTCGGGGGCCATCCACGCCATTTCCCCCATCGGCTTTTCGCTGGACCAGGGGCTCGACGTCCAGAAGCGGCGCGGCGACAAGTTCCGCGTCCATTTCACACCGGGGATGTACTGGGAACACATGGACGTCAACACCCAATCGCCCCTGCTGAAGGACCGGCGGGTCCGCCAAGCCCTCCTGTACGCCACAAACCGCGGGGGAATCGTGAAGGCCCTGTTCGAGGGCAAACAAGAGATGGCCCATTCCTGGCTGCCCGCCAAGCACTACGGGTACAACCCGGACGGCAAGAAGTATCCCTACGACCTGGAGCGCGCGAAGTCGCTGCTCAAGGAAGCCGGGTGGATGCCCGGGCCGGACGGGATCTGCCGGAACGCAAATGGGAAGAAGATGCACCTAGTCCTGATGACCACTTCGGGTGACAAACTCCGGGAGAAGATCCAGCAGATCATCCGGTCCGACTGGCGCAAGGCGGGCATCGATCTCACCCTGCGCAACCAGCCCGCGAAGGTCTTCTTCAGTGAGACGGTCCGCTACCGGAAGTTCCCCCACTTGGCCATGTACTCCTGGGTCCTCAATCCTTCCTCCGACGGCGAAAGCGTCTGGACGATCAAAAACATCCCCTCCAAGAAGAACAACTGGAGCGGACAGAATACTTCGGGCTTCGTCCACAAGGAGATCTCCCGCCTCAGCCACCGCATCCCCGCCACCCTCGACAGGAAAGCGCGCACGCGCCTTTTCCACAGAGAGCAGGCGCTCTGGCTTGAGGAGCTTCCCGCAATCCCCCTCTACTTCCACACCGAGGTCTCGGTGACGAATCCGAAGTTCCGCGGCTGGAAACCCACCGGGACGAATACGCCCGTCACCTGGAACGCCGAACGGTGGAGTTTTGCGAAGTAGGATGGAGCCGGAGGACGCCTTCATCCATCCCCCCCTTCACGCCGAAACACGCCGCGGCGCGGCCTGAGATATCGGATGAACCAACGCTCTTCAATTCTCCGCCGGCGTTTCCGCGGGCGCGGACGGCTTTTCCCGTTCACGCTTCTCCTCCTCGCCCTCGCCGCCGGGTGTGACGGCGGCGACTCACCCAAATCCGGGGGGACGGCCAAGAACGAAGTCGTCATCGGGATCGGCCAGGAGCCGGACAGCCTGGACCCGTTGTTCGGCGAGATGATGGCCAGCACGGAAATCCGCGGCGCCATCTTCCGCACGCTGGCCATGCGGGACAACACCCTCACGCTCCGCCCCGTCATGGCCGAGGAGATCCCCACGCTTGAGAACGACGGCCTCCGGCTCCTGCCGGGCGGCGGAATGCGCACCACCTGGAAAATCCGCAAAGGCTACAATTGGGAGGATGGCACGCCCGTCACGGCCGGGGATTTCATCTTCGCCCACCGGGTCATCATGACAAAGGGGATCCCCGTCATCACGCGGGACGTGGACCGGCGCGTCACGAAGATGGAGGCCCCGGACCCTTACACCCTCGTGGTGACCTGGAAGCAGCGATTCGCCCGGGCCAACGACAACGTCCACTTCCCGCTCCCCCGGCACATCCTCGAACCCGTCCTGAAGAAGGGGCCGAGGGCCTATCAGGAGAGCTTCTTCAACACGAAACCCGTCGGCAACGGGCCCTACCGCCTGACCATCTGGGAGCCGGGGAGCCTGCTCGCCCTGGAGCGGAACCCGCATTTCCCCGGCAAGCCCGGAGGCTTCGAGAAGATCATCTACAGGGTCATTCCCAACACGGGGGCGCTGGAGGTGAATCTCGCGGCGGGCGGCGTCCAGGGCATCTCCCCTGTGGGCTTCACGTTCGACCAGGCCCTCGACATGGAGAAGCGCCGTAGCGCGGAGATCCGCACGTATTTCACCCCGGCGATGATCTGGGAGCACATCGACTTCAACCACGACTCGCCCCTGCTGCGGGACAAGCGCGTCCGGCAGGCCCTGACCTACGCGATCAACAGGGAGGGGATCGTCCAAGCCCTGTTCGCGGGCAGGCAGAAGGTGGCCCATTCCTGGCTTCCGCCCCGGCACTATGGTTACAACCCGAACGTCAGGAAATATCCCTACGATCCCGAGCGAGCAAAAAAGCTCCTGGAGAAGGCCGGGTGGACGCCCGGCCCCAAGGGCGTTCGCGGGAACGCCGCCGGCCTCGAGATGCGCCTCGTCCTCATGACCACGTCGGGCAACAAGGTGCGCGAGAAGATTCAGCAGATCATCCGGGCCGACTGGCAGGCGGTGGGGGTGGAGGTCACCATCCGGAACCAGCCCGCGAAGGTCTATTTCGGCGAGACTGTCCGATACCGGAAGTTCCCTCACCTCGCCATGTACGCCTGGCTGTTCAACCCCGCGACCGACGGCGAGGCCTATTGGACGAAGGGAAACATCCCCTCCAAGAAGAACAACTGGCAGGGCCAGAACAACCCCGGGTTCGTCAACGACGAGATCGACCGGATCGACCGGCTGATCCCAACGGTGATCGACAAGAAGGAGCGCACGCGCCTCTTCCACAAGGAGCAGGAGATCTGGACGGAGGAGCTTCCCGCCCTCCCGCTCTATTTCCGCGTGGACGTGACGGCGACGAGGTCCGGCTTCCGGAACTGGAAACCTACCGGCACGGACACCCCCATCACCTGGAACGCCGAGTCCTGGGGATTCGTGAAGTGAAAACCTTGGGGGGACATTTTGAAAACTGTCCCCCCAATCCCCTCCAAGGGGTTGGGAACCCCCCTCGAAAACTTTCGTTTCGCGAAAAGGGGATTTCATGAAATTCGCCATCGCGCCGTATCAGTGGAACGACCGCTTCGAGCATTTTTTGGAAGACGCCCGGCTTGCCGAAAGCCTGGGGTTCGACGTGGTGCTCCTCGCCGAGCACCATT
>CAYRGS010000090.1:0-14769 GCA_964423875.1 uncultured bacterium | reverse complement strand
TTAAAGTATAGACACCTCCGGGGGTGCCGCGCAGGCTGTAGGCGATGTCCGAGAGGCCGTCCCCGTTCAAGTCGATGGCAACGAGGTCTCTGACCTCTCCATCGGTCTTGATGGCGATGGGCCGCTTCCATGTGACGCGAGGACCGCCATACCAGACCAGAATCCGCCCCTTCCGCACGTCGCCGGCGGCGAGGTCCGGAATCCGGTCTCCGTTGAAATCGGCCATGACAACGGCCTTGAAATGCCCTGCGCTTGGAGGCCCGAGCTCCAGAAGAACTTCATTCGGGCCCGACTTGACCCGGAAGGGCCTCATGAAGTGAGAATTACAGGCGATCAACAGAAATGCCATGAAAAAACCGAACACCCCGAGGCGGATCCAAGCTGAACAGCCGGTCGCGCTCCAGAAAGCGGGCATCAAATTTTTGGCATTCCGCATACGTTTCATTCTCCTCCCAATCAAGAAGGAAACCATCATCAAGAATTTCCACTTCCGCCCCATCAAGCGCGAACCTTCAGAAGATATTATAAGTTTTGTGTCATAACATCAAGAATTTAAAAAGATTAAACATTTTCTCGATTAAGTTAAAATCCGGTTTTTTCCTAGCATGACGAACAAATTGGGCTCAATTGTCGCTGGCTTCAGATTACGCCTAACCATATTTCGCGGAATGATAATTAGCCGCTCCAGATTGCGTCCCAAGAGAGGGTCTTGCAACTTCAAGGTGAGAGGGAAAACGTTGGGGAATCAGAGCAAGAAAAAGGAGGCCTCCGCCGATGGGCTCAATCAACAGCCCGGATGGCCGCGTGGTCCGTTTCTTTCCGAACCAATTGTGATAATGTGTGCCTCATCGCCCCACCGGTCCGACATGTCGCGGCGAATGGTGGGGTGTTGAGGCGTTTGGACGCCGCCGTTGGACCACCCATGAATCTGCTTCAAGCCATCGAGAACCGGAAGATTCGCTCAGCCGTGATCGGGGCGGGCTACGTCGGCCTTCCTTTGGCCGTGGAGTTTGCCCTGGTCGGGTACAACGTAACCGTCATCGATGTCGACGCCGAGAAGGTCCGCCGGATCAACAAGGGGAAAAGTTACATTCCCGATGTGTCCGAAGCGTCGCTCCGCCGGGCCGTCCGGGAGAAGGGGCTTCGCGCCACCGTTGACTATTCCGAGGTTCGGCGAATGGATTCGGTTAACATCTGTGTGCCGACCCCCCTGCGAAAGACAAAGGATCCGGACCTGTCCCATGTCGTCACCGCCACCGAGAATGTCCGAGACCATCTGCACCGGGGGTTGCTGGTCATCCTGGAAAGCACAACCTATCCCGGAACCACCGAGGAAATTGTCCTGCCCATTCTGGAGGAGACCGGGCTTTGCGTCGGACAGGATTTTCATCTCGCTTTCTCCCCGGAACGGGTGGATCCAGGCAACCCCAAATACTCCACCCGGAGCATCCCCAAGGTGGTGGGAGGCATCACGCCGGCGTGCTGCAAGCTGGCGGCTGCGCTCTATCGCAACTGCATCGATGAAGTCGTCCCCGTTTCCTCCACGCGCGTGGCGGAGCTGGTCAAGCTTCTGGAAAACACGTTCCGGAGCGTGAACATCGGCATGGTGAACGAGATGGCCCTGCTGTGCAACCAGCTCAAGATTGACGTCTGGGAGGTCATCGACGCGGCCAGCACCAAGCCGTTCGGATTCATGCCTTTTTATCCCGGCCCGGGCCTGGGCGGCCACTGCATCCCGGTCGATCCCTTCTACCTATCCTGGAAGGCGAAGATGAACGGCTTTGAAGCCCGTTTCATCGAGCTGGCGGGCACGGTCAATTCCATGATGCCCGGCTTCGTGGTCGAGAAGGTCACCGAGGCCCTGAACAAACGGAGCAAGAGCGTCCGGGGCTCCCGCGTCCACGCCCTGGGCGTCACCTACAAGCGGGACACCGACGATATCCGGGAATCCCCCGCCCTGGATGTCCTCACCCTCCTGGCCAAGCGGGGCGCCCGGTTGTCTTACACCGACCCCTACGTGTCGGAAATCCGGGTGCTCGACAAGCGGCTCAAGGGGGTGGAGGCCCGGCCGGCGGTCTTACGGGCGGCCGATTGCGTCGTCCTCCTCACCGATCACAAGGCCTTTGCGCTGAAGGACATCCTCAAGGACGCAAAGATCATCGTGGACACCCGCAACGCGTTCAAGAAATTCAAAAACCGCAAAATTTTCAAGCTCTGAGCCTTCCCCCCCGTCGGGGCGGACTTGGAAGAGGCGGCGCGTCCCGCGGCTATGAAGAAAGATGACAAATGGCACATCACCTCGTCACCGGGGGCGCGGGATTCATCGGGTCCCACCTCGCCGCCCGGCTCGCCGAGCGCGGGGACGCGGTCCGCGTCCTCGATAACAAATCCACGGGGTCTTCCGAAAACCTGAAAGATCTCGGCCAAGGGATCGAGCTCATCGAGGGAGACATCCGGGATCCCGAGGCCCTCGAGCGCGCGGTCCGGGGCGTGGAATGCGTCTTTCACCTGGCCGCCCTGCCCTCGGTTCAGCGCTCGGTCGAGTTTCCGCTGGATTCGGAGGCGGTCAACGCAATGGGAACCCTACAGGTCCTGGAAGCCGCGAAGGCCGAAGGTGTCCGAAGGGTCATCTATTCGTCCTCCTCTTCCGTCTATGGCGACACCACTACGCTGCCCAAGCATGAGGAACAGCCCCCGAACCCGCTATCGCCCTACGCCTTGAGTAAGCTGTCCGGCGAGTGGTACTGCCGGATCTATTACGACCTGCACGGCCTCGAGACCGTGGCGCTGCGCTATTTTAACGTGTTCGGGCCCCGGCAGGACCCCGGCTCCGATTATGCGGCCGTCATCCCCCGCTTCATTCACGCCCACCTCGGCGGCCGGCGCCCGATGGTGTTCGGAGACGGCGAGCAGACCCGGGACTTCACTTTCGTCTCCAATGCGGTGGACGCGAACCTGCGGGCGGCGGCGGCCGAGAAGGCCCCGGGCCGGACCTTCAACGTGGCGTGCGGAACGAGGACTTCTTTGAACGAGCTGCTCGCCCTGCTTCGGGAGATCACCGGGTCCTCCGTCGAGACGGACTACGGGCCCGCCCGCCCGGGCGACGTCCGGGACTCGCAGGCCGATATCTGCCTCGCCCGTGAGATTTTGGGCTATGAACCGGCCGTGGGGCTTACGAATGGGCTTCGGACAACCGTGGAATGGTTCCAACAAAGCGCCGCAAGCCTCTCCTGAGGAATTGAGCCGGATGGCCTGAATCGCTTGACATCAACCGGGCCTGGAGTAAATTAGCCTCTCTTGTCTTTTTTTGATTCGATGGAGACCGTGGGATCATGCCGCAGAAAACCCCCTCGTTACGAAAAGAAGACGCCCTGAAGGCGCGAAAGTGTTACGTGGCTGACGCCAAGGGTCAGGTTCTCGGCCGTCTGGCGACCCGCGTGGCAACCATCTTGCGGGGCAAGCACAAACCGATGTACACCCCCCACGTGGACGGGGGCGATCACGTGATCGTGATCAACGCCGAACAGGTGGTCCTGACCGGCAAAAAACGGACGGACAAGGTGTATTACCGCCACTCGGGGTATCCGGGCGGGATCAAGGCCAAAACGGCCGAAGAGATCCTCAGCGGCGCCCATCCGGAGCGGATCATCGAAATGGCCGTCAAAGGGATGATGCCGAAAAATTCCTTAGGCCGCTCCATGCTGAAAAAACTCAAAGTGTACGCCGGGCCGGACCACGAGCACGAGGCCCAGCAGCCGCAGCCCCTCGAGACCTGAAAGAGAAGACAGCGAGAGACATTATGGCCGACCGCTTCTACGCTACGGGAAAACGAAAATCCGCCATCGCGCGCGTCTGGTTGAGCGCCGGACCCGGCCGCATCATGGTCAACCGCCGTCCCATCGAGGAGTACTTCCCGCGGGAAACGGCGCAGATGGCCCTGAAATCGGTGTTCAACACAACCGAAACCTGGGGCCAGTATGACGCCTACATCACTGTCAAGGGCGGGGGGCTCTCAGGTCAGACCGGCGCCATTCGGCACGGCATCGCCAAAGCCTTGGTCGAAGCGGACCCCAATCACCGAATCTTGCTGAAGCGCGCCGGTTTCTTGACACGCGATCCGCGCGTCAAGGAGCGGAAAAAGTATGGCCTGAAAGGCGCGCGCGCCCGCTTCCAATTCTCTAAACGATAAGACCGGCGCCCGTCCCGGGCCCGGAGGGCTGAACCCCGCCCTGTAAAGGATCGCGGAAGGATGCTGCGCATTGCTGTTGCGGGCGCCACCGGATACGCGGGAGGCGAACTGCTGCGTTTCCTGGCCGCCCATGCTCAAGTGGAGATCGTCCGCCTCACCTCAGAGACGTTCGCGGGCCGGATGCTAGGCGAAGTTCTGCCGGCCTTCCAGGGAGTCATCGAAGCGAAGCTTGCGCCCCTGGACCCGGCGACCGTCGGCGAAGACGCCGATTTGGTCTTCACCGCCCTCCCCCACCGAAGCGCGATGAATGTGGTGCCGGCCGTCCTGGCGTCCGGAAAAAAAGTCGTCGACTTCAGCGCCGATTACCGCCTCAAGCTTCCGGACGTGTACGAAGCCTGGTATGGGACGAAACACACCGACGCGGCCCGTCTGGACAAGGCCGTCTACGGGCTGCCCGAGCATCACCGGCGGGCGATTCGCGACGCTCGCCTAGTGGCCAATCCGGGGTGCTATCCGACAGGGGCCATCCTGGCCCTGGCTCCGCTTCTGCGCGACGACCTCATCGAGCCGGCCTCGATTGTGGTGGACGCGAAATCGGGGGTTTCCGGCGCCGGGAGACAGGGCAAAGTGGAGTTTTCCTTCTGCGAAGTCAACGAGAGCGTCCGGGCCTATTCCATCGGCGCCCATCGGCACACGCCGGAGATCGAGCAAGAGCTCTCCGGCGCCGCGGGGTCGGCCGTCACCTTGACCTTTGCGCCTCATCTGATCCCCATGAACCGAGGGATCCTGAGCACCTGTTACGCCCAGCGTAAAGAGGGGGTCGGCGCCGCCGAGCTGGACGCGTCCTTCGAGCGGGCCTACGGCGGCGAGCCTTTCGTGCGCCTCATGCCCTCGGGCCGGGTCCCTTCCACGGACCAGGTGCGGGGCTCGAACTTCACCGACCTGGGATTCGCGCTGGACGACCGCACTGGACGGGTCGTGGTGGTCTCCGCCTTGGACAATCTGACCAAGGGCGCCGCCGGCGCGGCGGTTCAGAACATGAATCTGATGGCGGGGCTCCCGGAAACTGCGGGCCTTGCCCAATCCGGAATTTCCGTATGAACCCCAGAGAAATCTCCCCTTCCCCCATCCAATGGGTCGAAGGAGGAATCACAGCCCCGGGGGGGTTTACGGCGTCCGGCGTGAGGGCGGGGATCAAACAAGAGGGGCTGGACCTCGCCCTGGTGTTCTCTGAACACGAGGCGGCCGTTGCCGGCGTATTCACCCGGAACACCTTGGCCGCCGCGCCCGTCCACCTCTGCCGCGAGCGCGTCCACAGGGGGAAAGCGCGGGCGGTCATCATCAACAGCGGAAACGCCAACGCCTGCACGGGCGAGTCGGGGGAAAAGGACGCCCTCGCCATGGCCCGACGGACCGAAGAAGCCCTGGGCCTCGACGGCGATGATCAGGTTCTGGTCGCTTCGACGGGCATCATCGGCCGCCGGCTGCCCATGGCGAAGATCCAAAGCGCCATCCCCGCCGCCGTCTCGTCCCTGGACACACAGGGGGGAGGCGCGGCCGCCAAGGCCATTCTAACGACCGATCGGGTCCCCAAAACTGCCGCCATCGAGGTGGAGCTCTCCGGCGGGAGCGTGCGCGTGGGCGCGATGGCCAAGGGATCCGGGATGATCCGCCCCCGTCTCGCCGCGCCAGAAGACGCGCCCCCCCCCCCACAGGCCACGATGCTGGCCTTCGTGACGACGGACGCCTCGGTGGCCCCGGCGGACTTGCGGAAGACGCTGGTCCGGGCCGCGGACGATTCGTTCAACCGCATCACCGTGGACGGCGAGACCAGCACCAACGACACGGTCCTCCTCCTGGCCAACGGGGCGTCCGGCGTCGGAGCGTCCGCGCCCGCGGACCTGGAAACCTTTCAGGAGGCCGTCAGCGCCGTTTGTCTGAAAATGGCGCACGCCATTGTGCGGGACGGCGAAGGGGCGACCAAGTTCGTCACCGTCCGGGTGAACGGCGCGGCGGACAACCGGCAGGCGCGGACGGCGGCCTTCGCGATCGCCGATTCGAACCTGGTCAAGACCGCCCTGTTCGGCCGTGACCCCAATTGGGGCCGGATCGTCTCGGCGGCGGGGGCCAGCGGCGTAGAAGTGCGTCCCGAAACGCTCCGGGTCAAGCTCAACGGGGCGGAGACGTTCGGCGGCGGAAGGGCCCACCCCGAAGGGGCGAAACCGCTGGACGGTCCGGAGGTCGAGATCGAGATCGACCTGGGGGTGGCGGACGGGACCGCAACGATCTGGACCTCCGATCTCAGCTATGAATACGTCCGAATCAACGCGGAGTATCACACCTGAGACACGGCCTACGGGGAGGACCGCCCGGCTTGTGCGGACCGACCGCTCAATTTTGGGTTGCCCAAAGCCATCCGCCGAGCCTATAATGCAGAGAACAGCCGGACAAGTCGCGAAAGCGGGTGGGGGTTGAGGTCTGTTTTTCGATTCTTGATTCAACGGAGGTGACCGAAATTTGGCGGAAGTGAGTCTGAAAAATCTGTTGGAGGCGGGATCCCACTTCGGCCACCAGACCAAACGGTGGAATCCGAAGATGAAGCCGTACATCTTCGGCTCCCGCAACGGCATCTACATCATCGACCTGCTGAAAACCCTGGAAAAAATCAACGAAGCCGAGGAGTTCCTACAGGAGTTGGGGGCCAGCCCGGGACAGGTCCTGTTTGTGGGAACGAAGCGCCAGGCCCAAACCGCAATCGAGGAAGAGGCCCAACGCTGCGAGATGCCCTACGTGACAAAGCGGTGGCTCGGCGGAACATTGACGAATTTCGCGACCATCAAGCTCCGTGTGAACCGCCTGAAAGAGCTCCAGCAGATCGACAACGGCGAAGGACCCGGCGCCCAGCTCACCAAGGGCAAAACCAAGAAGGAAGTCCTGCAACTCAGCCGGGAGCGCACGCGCCTGGAAAAATACTTTCAGGGCATCCGGGACATGGACAAGATCCCCCGGGCCCTTTTCGTGGTGGACCCCAACAAGGAATCCATCGCCATCCGAGAAGCCCGGAAGATGGGCATCCATATCATCGCCGTCGTAGACACCAACTGCAACCCGGACGGGGTGGACACCATCCTGCCGGGCAACGACGACGCCATCCGGGCGATCCGTCTGTTTTCCTCCGTGGTGGCCGACGCGATCATCAAGGGGAAGGCCAGGAAAAAGGACGAGGAGGAGCTCGCCGAGGCTTTCAAGGCCGAGCAGGAAAGCCGCGACAAAGCGGACAAAGCGAACGCGGCGGCCGAGACAAAGGTGGTCGCGCCGGCAACGGCTGTCTCCGATAAAACCAAAGCCCCCGACCCCGCCCCGGCAGACCCCGCTCCGCCGGCGGAGCCGCCGAAGGCATAGCGCTCCGACCGGCCCGGCTGAGCCGTCCGGACCCGCACGGAGCGGAATTTCGGAATCGAACAACCCAGAGGAAGAATGAGTATGGATATCCCCGCCTCGCTGGTGAAAACTCTCCGGGAGAAATCGGGCGCGGGCATGATGGATTGCAAGAACGCACTGGTGGAAATGGAAGGCGATCTGGAAAACGCCTTGGACCACCTCCGGCAGAAAGGGCTCGCCGACGCGGCCAACAAGGCCGGGAGGACCGCCACCGAGGGGCTGGTCTACGCCTACATTCACGCGGGCGGAAAGATCGGCGTCCTGCTCGAGGTCAATTGCGAAACGGACTTCGTGGCCCGGACCCCGCAGTTCCAGGAATTCGTCAAAGACCTGGCCATGCAGGTGGCCGCCGCCAGCCCCCTTTGCGTCCGGCGAGAGGACGTGCCGCCTGAGGTCATCGCGCGGGAGCGGGAGGTCTACGCCGGACAAGCCCGGGAAACCGGGAAACCCGAAAACATCCTCAACAAAATCGTCGATGGAAAAATCGACAAGTTCTACCACGGGGTGGTGATGCTGGAGCAGGCCTTCATCAAGGACCCGGACAAGGACATCCAAACCTTGTTGAAGGAAAAGATCGTCGAGCTGGGCGAGAACATCTCCATCCGCCGGTTTTCCCGCTTTCAGGTCGGAGAGGGCCTGGAGCACGAAGAAAAGAACCTCGCCGAAGAAGTTCAACAGCAGATTGCCAACGCCTAATCCATTCCCCCCGGCCGCAGGGTTTCTTTTCCGGATGCCCGAACACGGAGAACGAATGTGAGTCGGCCGGTTGAACCCGTCAATCCGATCCGGTCGACAGCGCCCGCCTTTCAGCGGATCCTGCTGAAGCTCAGCGGGGAGGCCCTGATGGGCAAACACCCGTCGGGCATCGAATCCACCGTTCTCCAGGACATCGCGGAGCAGCTCAAGGAGATCCAGCGCCTAGAGATCCAGGTCGCCATCGTCATCGGAGGCGGGAACCTCTTTCGCGGCGTGGCGGGGGCAGAAAAAGGCATGGACCGCGTCACCGCGGACCAGATCGGGATGTTGGCCACGATCATGAACGGACTGGCGCTCCAGGACGCGCTGGAGTCCTCGGGGCTCGTCACACGGGTCATGTCGGCTATTTCGGTTCATCAGTTCACCGAACCCTACATCCGGCGCCGCGCCCTGCGCCACCTGGAGAAGGGCCGGATCTTGATCTTCGTCGGGGGGACAGGTAATCCTTATTTTACGACTGACACGACGGCCGCCCTCCGGGCGGTGGAGATCAGCGCGGACGTCATCATCAAGGCCACCAAGGTGGACGGCGTCTACACCGGCGACCCGGAAACCACCCCTGACGTGGAAAAGCTGACGCTGCTCAGCTACCAGGAGGTCTTGCAGCGGGGGCTCCGGGTGATGGACGCCACCGCCGTTTCGCTGTGCATGGAGAACCATCTCCCCATCGCCGTCTTCGACCTGCGAAAACCGGGCAACCTCAAGCGGCTGGTTCTGGGCGAGGCGGTCGGATCCATGGTGAAGGACCTGGACGAATGATCGAAGAGATCTACCAGGAAGTGAAAGACGGCATGCAATCGACCCTGGATTCGCTGGTCAAGGAGTTCGCCGGCGTGCGGACGGGAAGGGCCACCACCGCCCTGGTCGACGGAATCCTAGTGGACTACTTCGGCGCCCAGACGCAGATGAAGCAGTTGGCCACCATTTCGGTCCCCGAGAGCCGCCTCATCGTCATCCAGCCTTGGGACAAGTCGGTGGTGCCCGAAGTGGAGAAGGCCATCCAGCGCTCCAACCTCGGCCTGAACCCCGTCAGCGACGGAAAGACCCTCCGGATCCCCGTCCCACCCCTGACCGAAGAGCGCAGGCGGGACTTGGTCAAGGTCGTCAAGAAAAAGGCCGAGGACCGGCGGGTCTCCGTCCGGAACACCCGGCGCGACGGCAACGACCTGCTCAAGCAGATGGAAAAAGACAAAGAGATCAGCGAAGACGATAACCGCCGCGCCCAGGAGCGAATCCAGAAGCTGACGGACGAGTTCATCCGGAAAGTGGACGAGGTCACGGCGAAAAAAGAGAAAGAAGTCATGGAGGAGTGACCGCCCGGAGCGCCCGATCCGTCTTCTCTTCCACCGCATCCGAAGGAATTCCTCCCGTGTCCGCCGATGACCTTCCGGCACAGATCAACCTCCGGAAACTTCCCCGCCATATCGCCGTCATTATGGACGGCAACGGCCGTTGGGCCCGCAACCGCCACCTGCCGAGAATCGCCGGACACCGCGAAGGCGTCCGATCGGTCGATGAGATCGTCACCACCTGCCGGGAAATCGGCGTCGGCGCGCTCACGCTGTACGCCTTCTCCAAAGAGAACTGGAGCCGCCCCTCCCTGGAAATCCGGGCCTTGTGGGAGATTCTGCGGGAGTTCCTCCAGAAAGAGATCGACCGGATGAAGCGCGAGAATATCCGTTTCAAGACCATCGGCGCGGTGGAAAACCTCCCCAGGGGCGCCCAGCGGATCATTGAGGAATCCGAAAGCCGGACGGCCGAGAACGACGGCATGGTGCTCACCCTGGCCCTGAGTTACGGGTCTCGGCAGGAGATCATCCGGGCGGCCCAAGCGATGGCCGAGGCGGTGAGACGGGACGAGCTGAAACCCGAGGACATCCCGCGGCTCTTCGACCAATATCTGTACACGGCCGACCTGCCCGACCCGGATCTGCTGATCCGCACGAGCGGAGAGCTCCGGATCAGCAACTTCCTCCTGTGGCAGCTGGCCTACTCAGAGCTTTACTTCACCGACGTCCTGTGGCCGGATTTCCGCAAGCACGAGCTCTACCGGGCGATCCTCGAGTTCCAGAACCGGGAGCGGCGATTCGGCCGGACCCAAGACCAAGTGACCTCAAAAAAGGGATAAGACGTGACCCGCGTTCTCAGCGCCGGGATCGCGCTCTTGGTCCTGATCCCCTTCGTCCGTTACGGCAGTCCATTCTCCTTCTCCCTCCTCGTCGCGGCCGCGGCGGCCGTCGGCACGTGGGAATTCCTGCGCCTGACAAGATTTCCCGGAAACCGGATCGCCTTGGGGCTGGCCTCCGCCGCCGGGGCCGCGCTGGCCCTCGGGAGCCGGCATTTCCTGCCCCCCGCCGCCGTGCTGGCCGTCTGGGCGGCGCTTCTGTTATTCTTCTCTTCAGCACTCTGCCTGCCCCCGGATGTCTGGCCCGCCCCGAAGGGAATCCCCGGCGGGATCCTCGGCATCGGGTTCGTGGGATTCACTTTCGGGTCCATGACCCTGTTGCGGAGCTTCCCCGAGGGAGGAGGCGGGGCCGAGGGCTGGCGGTGGATCTTCTTTCTGTGGATCGTCGTCTGGGGGGGGGACACCGGAGCTTATTACGGGGGCCGGGCGTGGGGCAGCCGCCCCTTGCACGCCCGGCTGAGCCCAAAGAAAACCGTCCAGGGCGCCTTGGCCGGTTTGGGGGCGAGCCTGGCGGCCGGGATCCTCGCGTGGGCGTGGTTCCTGCCCGCGCGCCCCGATTGGGGATGGATCGAGGCGGGAACGGCGGCCCTGCTTCTGGGCACCGCCGGTCAGGCGGGGGACCTGGCCGAGTCGGCGATCAAGCGATCGGCCGGGGTCAAAGACGCCGGCGCGCTCATCCCGGGCCACGGCGGGATGCTGGATCGCCTGGACGCCCTGATGTTCGCGGGTCCCATCCTTTATGCGATATTATGGATGCGGGGAATCCCGTAGCGGCGGCGTGAAGCGGGGGCGTCGTCCCACCGCCCTTCCCTCGCTTCCTGAATGAGAATCAATCCGATATGAGCGTTGAGGCGCATGCCGGCCGAAACCGGATCGTCATCCTCGGGGCGACGGGGTCCATCGGGACCAGCGCCCTCGATATCGTCCGGCACAACCGGGACGAGCTGGAGATTGTGGGCCTGGCCGGGCGCCAGAACATCGACCGCCTAGAGGCACAGGTGCGGGAGTTCCGGCCGCCGGTGGTCGCGGTGTACGAGCGGGACGCGGCCCGGACGCTTCAGAAGCGGCTCAGCGAACTGAAGACCGAGGTCTGGTCCGGACCGGAAGGCCAGGAGCGGATGGGTCGACTGGCGGAGGCGGACTTGGTCTTGACCGCCGTCGAGGGCGTGGCCGGACTCGTCCCCACGCTCTCCGCCGTCGAGGCTGGAAAGGTCGTCGCGCTGGCCAACAAGGAGCCCCTGGTCGCGGCCGGCGAGCTGGTGATCGCCCGGGCGGCCGAGCGCGGGGCCCGGCTCTTACCCGTCGACAGCGAGCACAACGCCATTTATCAGGCCCTCAAAGGGCATCGGCCCGAAGACGTCCGTCGGCTCATCCTCACCGCCTCGGGCGGACCCTTCCGGGATCACTCCAAAGAGGAGATGCGGACCGTCACCCGGGAAGAGGCCCTGTGCCATCCCAACTGGGACATGGGCCCCAAGGTCACGATCGACTCGGCCACGATGATGAACAAAGGTCTCGAGATCATCGAGGCGCGCTGGCTCTTCGACATCCCCGGGGATCGCATCGAGGTCCTACTCCACCGCGAGAGCATCGTCCATTCGCTGGTCGAATACGTGGACGGCTCCTTCATCGGCCAGCTGGGCCTGCCGGACATGCGAATTCCGATCTCTTACGCCTTGCGGTATCCCAAGCGGCTCGAGGCCCACTTCCTCCCGCTCGACCTGACCGAGGTCGGCCGGCTGTCTTTCTCCGCCCTCGATCCGGACCGGTTCCCCAGCCTCTCCCTGGCTCGGGAGGCCCTGCGGGTCGGCGAGACGATGCCCGCCGTGATGAACGCGGCCAACGAGATGGCCGTCGAGTATTTTCTGCAAGGGTCGATTCCCTTCATCCGGATCCCGGAGCTGATCGAGCGGGTCATGAAGGCCCACCGGCCCGAGCGCAACATCGAGTTGGAGACCATCCAGCGTGCGGACGGGTGGGCGCGCGAGGAGGCGGCGGCGGTGCTGGCACGGTGGAATGGCGCCGGACGGAGCTGAGCCCGCAACGGCGAACCCCCAGGGGCCCGGGCCTTGGACCGCCCTGGGACGGGGGATCGGCTGGGCGTTCGCCGCGGGGGGCGGCGCCGGTCTCATCCCCAGGGTTCCCGGAACGGCCGGGAGCCTGCTCGCCCTGGGGATTTACCTGGCGGTTCCCCACCCGGGAGACGCGGTCTACCTGACGGCCGTTCTCGCCCTGTTCCTGCTCGGAATTCCGCTGAGCACTTGGGCGGAGGGGCAATCGGGGAGAAGGGACGACCCCCGGATCGTCTGGGACGAAATGATCGGGATGTGGGTGGCCTTGTACGCCATTCCGCCGAATGTATATTCGGTTCCGGCGGCGTTTGTCCTGTTTCGGGTCTTCGACATCTGGAAGCCCTTCGGCGAGCCGGGTCCGCGGGGCTTCGGAATCATGCTCGATGACTTGTTGGCGGGCGTCGCCGCCAACACCTGCCTCCAGATCGCCCTGTGGCTAACCGGGGCTTTTCTGTGAGTCGGAAGAGAGGCCCTCTATGCGTGAAACGGACCGCCCCCCCATGGAGGAGGAGATCGGCCCCCTCCTCCGGCGGCGGGGCTGGACGCTGGCCACCGCGGAATCCTGCACCGGCGGAGGCGTCGGCACCCGGGTGACGGCGGTTTCGGGAAGCTCGGCGTATTTCCAGGGCGGCGTCATCGCCTATCACAACGACGTCAAGCGGGACTGGCTGGGGGTTTCCGAGGAGACACTCGAGACCCACGGCGCGGTGAGCGCGCAAACGGCGGCGGAGCTGGCCCGCGGGGCGCGACGGGTGGCAGGAGAGGGGGGGACTTCGGTCGGCCTGTCCGTGACCGGCATCGCCGGCCCTGAGGGCGGGACCCAAGAGAAGCCCGTCGGGACGGTCTACATCGGCGTTTCCTCCGAAAAAGGAGACGAGGTGCGGCATTTCATCTTTTCCGGTGACCGGGAATCCGTGCGAACCCAAAGCGGGGACGCCGCCCTCTCCCTTCTACTCGACCATCTCCGAAGCGGTCTCTCTCAGGGTTAGCTTGGATTCCTCATCAACCATCGGACTCATTGTCGGATCACCTGCCCCTTTGGATTCAACTGGACGTAGACACCGTGGACGAAAAGTTGAACCAGATACTGAACAGAAAACCTGTTGGGAAAGCTCGCTTACCCACAGGGATGGCATGGTTTTCCAATGGCGAATACCACTCAGATCAGGCTTTCTGGCACCCGAACTTCTGAGGCATCCCCAGTTTCCCCGCGCCTGAAATGATGAAGCACCTGATCATGGGTGGGAATGCCCGCCCTCACGTCGGATCTGAGTCACAGCGACACCTCTGCGTCATTCCCGCGCATGCGGGAATCCAGCCTCCTGACGCGCATGCTCGTCCGCGCCCGCACCCGCGCACTGGCCCATCAACAGGAGGGGGGCGGATGGGGGACCACCCCCGCCGGAGGTAGGGTTTGTGGGGACGACCTGAAGGGCTTTTGGATTCCCACCTGCGCGGGAATGACCGTCGGACAGCGGGGCTGAGCTTCATCACCCGGCACGAAACGCGTGCGTCGTTTCGTATGCATCCTTTTGCAAAACGGAGAGAAGACCCATCTTCCAGACAGCCAAACCGCCCTTTCTATCCCTACACGCCTCACCGAAATTGAGAAGCTAAAGAAACCGAGGATACCTCAGTCTGAACTCCTGTTGACAGGTCCGGTAGTGAGGTCTCTAATCGGGCTAAACAGCAACGCGTGGTCGGTACGGGTCTGTCCGGATTTGAAATGGGGAATTGCGGTAGAATCCGAAAGACGATTCAAGAGAGATTCAAGAGAGAATGAGGAGAGAAAATATGAGCTTTCCTGAACCTATCAAGGCCACGATGGTCCGTACAACATTGTCGGGAGAAGTGTCCTTGAAGGAGGCGGAGGTTCTCCAATGAATCCGAGACGGAACGTCCCGTTGGCAAGTTCGGGTAGCCGGGCAGGCAAGTCGGGAAGCCCTGACCAAACCCTGCCTTTTGGGGCAATGCCGAAAGCCGGAGATGCAAAGTGTGCCAGAGCTAACCAGCGCAGATCTCATGGTTAGAGAATTCGACTTTTGGCGCCATCTCTGGGAATCGGTCAGTCCCCGAAAGGCCAGGGCTATGGAGCGATTGGCTTACTGGATTTCAGATATATCTCA
>CAYRGS010000089.1:945-14776 GCA_964423875.1 uncultured bacterium | reverse complement strand
CCGCGCCCAGGCCGAAAAGTCGATGTGGCTGATCTGGCTCCGCTCCGGCAAGCCGGAGACGGACAAGATCCTCTACCTCGGCATGGAGCTCATGACGGCGGGGCAGCTTCAGAACGCCATCCATGCGTTCACACGCGTGATAGAGCGCGCGCCGAATTTCGCGGAAGGGTACAACAAACGGGCGACCGCGCTCTATCTGGCCGGCCAGTTCGAGAAATCCATCGTCGACTGCGACGCCACGCTCCGGATGAATCCCCACCATTTCGGGGCCCTGTTCGGAAAGGGGCTCAATTACGTCCGGCTGAACGATCTGTCCAAGGCCCTGGAGGCCTTCCGGAAAACCTTGCGGGTTCTCCCTTATTCCGAATCCGCGAAGAACATGGCCGAGGCCATCGAGCGCAGGCTCAAGTCAGAGGAGACTGAGCTTTGAAAGGGCCAATGGACGTCCACGAAACCATCCGGACGCGGTATGCCGTCCGCGATTTCCGGCCCGACCCCCTGCCGGAAGAAACCATCGCGAAAATCCTGGAGGCCGGCCGCTTGGCGCCGAGCCAGCGCAACCGGCAGCAGTGGCACTTCGTGGTGGTCCGGGACCGGGAAACCCTGAAAACGATCGGAGAGCTGTCCCCATCGGGCGGCTTCATCGCCGGGGCTCCGATGGCGGTGGCCGTCGTGATGCGGGGCGCCAAGATGGCCCAGGTCGACGCGGCCCGGGCGATCGAGAACATGATCCTCGCGGGCTGGGCGGAAGGCGCGGGAACCTGCTGGGTGGGCGGAATCGAGCGGAACCGGGTGAAGGCGCTCCTGGACATTCCCGAAGACGCGGAGCTGATCACCATCCTGCCTTTCGGGTATCCGGCCCAGCTCAGTCTCCAAGGCAAAAAGGACCGCAAACCCTTGTCCGAAGTGGCCCACCGGGAGCGGTTCGGAGTCCCGTATCCGTAAACGTCCGGAGCGCTGAGAACAAGCCCCGGGACGACCGGCCGGCCCAACCCGGGCAAACCCGATGCGCGGGAGAGAGAGAGCGGGGTGATAACAGGATTCGCACGAAGCCTGGAACCACTCCTTTACCACTCTCTTTTTATGGTATAATTCGCGATTATTTGGATGGTTAGCCAGGTATGAATCCCCCGGCCTTTTCAACGCGCGGGGTCTTGAGCGGGCCGCAAAACAGTCTACGCAGGAGATATCCCCATGCCGATGGATAGTTACCTATTCGCGAAGGGCATGATTCAACAGGCGGAAGAGTTCGGCCAATACATGGATGAGCACATCCTGTCCAACTGGAATCCCGAGATGGATCAGGAACAAAACCGGCGGCTCATGGAGACCCAGGCGTGGCGGGAGTTCTACCTGGGCGTCCCCACCGTCGCCCGGCAGATCGACCAGCTCCCCGCCGAAGACGACGACATCAAGCTCCTCCTGGCGCGCCAGCTGGCCGAGGAGCTTCTCCACTGGAAGGTGTGCGCCGAGCGGGCGGCGGAGCTGGGGGGAAACGCGGACCTGGAGGCCTACAAACCCCTGCCCCAGGACATCCGGATGTACAAGGAAACCTTCATGCCGGAATTCTGGCAGATCGCGACATCCCTTCAGATTTTCGGGGAGACCATTCTGATCCACACCTTCCGGAAGATGGTCGAGGTGCTCGACGAGCGCTCGGCCGCCGTCGTCCGGGACGAGATGCTCGTCCACGAAGGGACACACGTCCGCAATGGCCGGCTGATGGTCGAGCGGCACGCCACGACGGATAAAATGCAGGACGCCATCCGCAAGATCGGCCAAGTCAAGTGCGACGCCATCCGGGAGGCGTATCCGTACGCCCTGCCCGACTTCAAGATCGAGTAACGCCCGAACACACAGGCCCAGCCCGGCCCGGCGGCCCGCCGTCAGACCGGGCTTCTTTTTTGGGCATCCGGAGAGAGTCCCTTGCCGCCCGAGTTTCCGTCGGCATATGTGCACCATCCCGATTATTACTCCGATGTCGGCGCGCACGTCCTCAAGACCCGCAAATACCGCGAGACCTATGAGCGCTTCCGGGCGGAGATGACAATCCCCGATGCATCCTTCTTCGAGCCCCGGCCGGCCACCGTCGAGGAGGTCCTCCTGGTCCACACCCGGGAATACGTGGACGACCTGCTCGGCTACCGCCACACGCACCGGACCCTGGCTTCCGAGCTCCCCATCACGAAGGAGGTCATCGACTCATACTTCCTCGCCACCGGGGGGACTGTCCTGGCCTGCCGGCTAGCGCTCGAGCACGGCCGGGCGCTCAACCTGACGGGGGGCTTCCATCACTGCTTCGCCGCGAAGGCCGAGGGGTTTTGCTACCTGCACGACTTCGCCGTCGGGATCCGGCGCTTGGAGGGCGAGGGGAAGGTCCGCCGAACAGCGGTCATCGACTGCGACCTCCACCAGGGCAACGGCACGGCGGCGATCTTCGCCGAAGACCCGGACGTCTACACCTTCTCCATCCATCAGGAAAACCTCTACCCGCAAAAGCAGCGGAGCGACCTGGACATCGGCCTCGGCGACTTCGACAGGGACGACGTCTACATGGACCATATCCGCCGCGCCATTCCGCAAACCCTCGACGGTCACCGGCCGGACCTAGTCGTCTACGAAGCCGGGGCGGACCCGTTTGCGGGCGACCAGCTCGGGACCCTCCGAATCTCGAAGGAATGCCTTCACGAGCGGGACCAGTTCGTCGTCCGGGAATGCGCGGATCGGGGCATCCCCATCGCGGGCGTCCTCGGCGGCGGCTACGCGGCCAATCCGGAGGACACCGTGGAGATTCATGTCAATACGTGCAAGGCGTTCTGGACGGCGTAGATCAGGTGGTGAAGTCAACCCGCCCTGTGCCACCGTTTTTGTCCTTCTTCAATCTGCGGAGACCCTTCGGCTGCGGGTCGGTTGACCCTGCGCTCAGGGCGGCCGTTGGCCGTCTGTGCAATCTGTGGATCCCATTTGTCATTCCGACAGAGGAGCCGATCAGGCTCCGACGAGGAATCCCGCCTCGGGATTCGACGCGTGGCTGCTCGTCATTCTCAGTTCCCCCGATCCAGGTAAAACACCCTATTTCTCCGACCTTTCAAGATACAATCTCATTGATTTCATTGCCCTTCCTCCTTTGGCTTTGGATTGTACTTTTACATTGTTGTGACGCCCCAGGGCGGGGAGAAAAGTCTCTCCGGCCTCGATCTTCTTCAGCATTATCTTCACGGAACCCCTCTCTCCTTGCGAATTGAGTTTTTGTCGTTAAATATGAGCGAAATTAATACGCAATATATAGAAGTTTTGATTTCCCCTCGAACCACATCAGGGACAATCAGGGTCAACGGAGTCTGGGACGGGCAGGATGCCCGTCCTACCACGAGTTAGGCGACCGATTTTTCCTATACGGGTGGGCCGGGCATTCTGCCCGGCAGTTTTCTCCGGATGCTCGTTGCAAACCTCGGAGGGAAACCTTGCCGACCCACCCACCCTTCTTAGTGCCGCCGCGCTCCAACTCACGCTTGCACGGCCCCGCGCTCTCTGGCACTTTGGTCTTCATGGCGTCCGAGATCAACGCTGGCGAGGGCCATCAAGTGGGCAATGTCGGGTCGCTAATGATGGCGTTGACCTATCTCCCCTTGTACCAGTCCCCCACCCATTCCCGTACATTCCCCACCATATCCACAGCCCCATAAGGACTCCGGGAGGTGCTGTACGTCCGGTCCACGGGATGTGTCTTATATTGGCCATTGCTGACCCCCCCCTCATTCACGATGGCCTTCGAGGGGTCCCAATTATTCCCCCAGGGGTACTTCCGGCTGTCCACTCCCAAGTGTTCCCCGACGCCGCGCGCCGCCTTCTCCCACTCCACCTCCGTCGGAAGACGTTTTCCAGACCATTCGCAATACGCCACGGCTTCCGTTCGTCTGGTCCCCCGCGAAAGGGGTCCTGGGGCCCTATGTCTCCTTTTCCCGTCACCCACGTTGGGAAAATGAAACGAGGTGAAGGGAAGAAGGGGGGGAGTTCCCGACGCTTTCGCTCGTGCGTAAGGCGATTCCCTCACTCCTCGCGCTCTTCGTCCCGGTCGATGCGGTCGAGGTTATCCACGAAGAGGTTCCGTTCTTCTTCGCTCCGGAGGGAGATAGAAGGCACCGCGCGCTCGCGCCAGTGCTCGCGGCCGCCCTCGTTCATTCCTTCATAAAGATCGAGCACGTCCTCCAGCTCTTCCCGCATTGGCGTCTCTCCCATCAACCCGACCTGCCGGTCCAGGGGACATGAAAGTTGGCTTCGTTGTGCTGGATGGTGTTGATGAACACCAGAGCGAGGGGTTTTCCCGCCGACTCGGCCAGGGGCCTCACGTGGGCGATCAAGTCGCTCCGGGTGCGGAAGATCCGGTACCCCTCCGCCTCGTATGTCTCCTGCTCAGGGAGGCTGCTTCCATAGAGGACGGCGGCTTTTTCCGGGCGCCAGTGGGAAGGAAGCCGTTGGGCGAGAGGGAAACCCTGAGCGGCGTTGTTCCCGAAGACGACATAGTCCACCCCGCCTCCTAAATCGTTCAGCGCCTGAAGGATGGCCGGATGCGAGACCTGGTCCCAGTTCAGCTTCTCCCGTTCCGCCTGCTCTGAAGTCAGCTTGGTGGGATAACCGGAAGCCACGCGGTACGCACCCTCCCGCTCGACCATCCGAATCCACGGCAGCGGGGGATGGGTCACGAACTGGTCGACCGTCACTTCGTTGTCCAGAACCAGGACGACAAAGCGGTCCTTAAAATGAGGGACCCATTGGGCAGAGAGGGTCTGGTTCATGCGATTCGCCATACAGCAATGATCCGCCTAAACGGCTGCTTATAAGGATTGCTTGACGTTCACCAGGTAACCGAGTCCAGTCTCAACGCAATGGATGACGTTCCTGTAGGTTGCCGGCCAATCGAGGGGCCCACGCATCCGGAGTGGCTGCTTGAGGGGGTAGGGGAGGACACTTCGGTAGTTGACCTCGTTTCGCATCCTGCGAAGCGCGACAAACCAGCGCGCGCTGTAGGTTCTCTCCATCCATTCCCGAAGCGCGGCCCACCGGACGGGAGTCCGGCTCTCCTCTGCCAAGAGGCGGGAGAGCTGTGGGAACTTGATCTCCCGGTCGGTCGCGACCCCCGCGACCCGTGCAGCCACCTGGGTGTATGCGTCCAAAGCCCCGTAGACAGCAAAGATGAAGGCGTCGGCCTCGCGAGAGACCGTTCGCCATCTGCCCGGGCCCACCGGCTGATTGGAGGAATTGATCTCGTCCGTCTGCCTGGCCAGCCGGTTACAGAAATGATTCGCATCCGCCAGCTTCGCGCCAAGAAACACCAGAGCACGAGAGACTGTTTGGTTTTCCTTCCACAACTCACACGCCCGGCGGTAGATGGGCAGATTCAATGTCCTCCCCGTCAGACGGGGATCGGTTGTGGACATTCAGAAGTTCCCCCTCATAAAAAACCCATTCTGTTCTTACCGGCATTTCCCATTTCAATCGGCTTCAGGAACTCAGAAAGCTGCGCGAAAGGCGACGACAATGACCTGCCCCCGCAAAGAGGACCCAGGTCAAAAAGATGATCACCGCGCGGCCCATTGCCCAGAAAGATGACGCGTGGGACAAATGCCTCTCTCCCAGCTCTTCCATCGCGAAGGGTTAATTTTATCAGGATTTTCTCATTTGGAAATGTATGACCTTTCTCGCGGAGAGGGTCCGATAAGAAGCGGCCGGCCTTTGGCGGGAGATTGAAAAGGTGGTCAGGAGACCCTGCGATTCAGAGGCGAGTCTTTCGCCGGAAGGAGGGCCTGAAAATCTTGTCGAAATTCATCGAACAGGAATTGGTTCTGTGATGTCTTTATGGGATATTGGTCTGAAAGCATATGCCTGAAATCGGAGTGAAACGTGTGACGGACCCAGCTTGGGGGCGAAGGATTGAAGATCTGGCGGATCAAATTCGCAAAGGGAAGTTTCCCTCAGCTGAAACGACAGCCCGGGACCTTCAGCTGAAGAGAGACGCCCTGAGCGATTGGCCCCCCGCAGATTTGAGTGGTATCCGGCTGTTCACGTTCGACCCCGGTGTCGATTTCCAATCCGATCCCAAGCTCGGAAAATGGATTGACTCGCTCAACCGCCTCATGCACAAGCTGGTGGAAGGGCAATTCATGGAGATCGCCCGCGTCACCGGAATCATGAAGAAATATTGCGCACTCTATACACCGAGGGTCGTGGGGAAAGAAACCTCGGCCCGCGACCTTCCCGGCCTGACCTGCCGCTTGAGCGCCAGACACAGGTGAGAATTCCCAGAGCAGCTTCCCTTCCGTTTTTTCGGAACTTCAAAAAAGAAACCGCCGGTCACAAATGGGGGCAGGCCCGATTTCCAGCTCCACAAGACTAAAAAGGATAGGGGTCAGATCTTACCTTTTAACATTTTAGAGAGCGACGTTCACACAGCAAGAATGAGGTCAAGACTTACATTTCAAATTATCGCCCTCATTTTGCTGAACGGCTCTGCGGTCCATCACGTATTACGGGGAGCGAAAAATACTTGACACCTTTGTCACCCAGAGCGACGGGCGAACAACGTCCAGAAAGGACGGCCAGAAAACACAGCGCAGCGAAGGGTCTTGCCGTGGCCCTTCCCGTAACGTGATCCGACAATCGGTACAATAACAATGCGAGATTCTGAGCGCGAGTCGATTGACTCCCGCTCAGAATGACAAGTCAACTATAAAGTGACCCCCTTAGTAATCGGGGTCGAATAACGCTTCAGGATTGTTCCATGGCGTCGATGTTAGAATGTAAGACCTGACTCCAGAGTCGAATCGGGGCCTCAACCCGGAACTGATTCAAAGGCCGGGGCGTTCAACCCGTTCGAGACGATCTCAAGAGAGGAGTGAAAGATGGCTTTTGACGGCCCCAGGGATTTCCTTAGATCCCTTGATGAAAAAGGCGTGCTCGCCCGGGTCTCGACGCCCGTGGACATTGTCCACGAGATCGCCGCCTACATCCGGAAGTCCTGCGACGAGGAAGGCCCCGCTTTGCATTTCGAGCAAGTCAAGGGATACGACATGCCGGTGGTGGGCGGGCAGTTCAACTCGCGGGAACGAATCCTCGAGGCCTTGGGGTGCTCCCCCGATGAAGCCCACGACCGTTTCATCGGCGGAATCGACAACCCGATCGAGCCCGTCGGGGCGGCTGAGGCCCCCTGTCAAGAGGTCGTCCTGGAAGGGGCGGAAGTCGACCTGAACCGGCTGCCGATTCCCACCTATTACAGCGGGGAAGGCGGGCCTTACATCGTCCACGGGGTCCACATCTCCAAAGACCCCGAGACCGGGAGCAGGAACGCGGCCATCTATGTCATGCAGCTCAAGGGGCGGAACCGCCTGGGTTTTGAAGCGGCCCCCTTTCAGGATGCGTACCATCAGTTCATGAAGGCGGAGAGACAGGGACAGCCCCTCGAGATCGCCGTGGCGTTGGGCGTCGACCCGGTCATCCTGCTGGCCGCCGCTGCCAAGGTGCCTTACGGTCTCGACGAACTCGCCGTGGCAGGGGGGCTTCGCGGGAAACCGGTCGAGGTCGTCAAGTGCCGGACCGTGGACCTGGAGGTTCCAGCCACGAGCGAGATCGTCTTCGAGGGTCGGGTGCTTCCCAACCACCGGGAGCCCCAAGGCCCCTTCAACGAGTTTTGCGGGTACCTGGCGCCCGTCGCCGACAAACCGATCATCGAAGTGACCGCCGTCACGCACCGGGCTTCGCCAGTCTTCCACGCCTGCCTTTCCGGAACGCCGAGCTCGGAAAACGATTTCCTCAAGCAGCTTTCCAACGAGGTCAGCGTCTACCGGGAGCTCAAGGCCAAGTTTCCCGAAGTGAAGGCCGTTCATTTCCCGACTTCCGCCAGCTCCGAATACCATTGTTACGTCTCCATGACCCCGCGCTACAAAGGACAGCCCAAGAACGTCATCCTCGCGGCCCTGGGGAGCGCCAAGCGGCCCAAGCTGGTCATCGTGACGGACGAGGACATCGACATCTTCAACGACGCAAAAGTGCTTTGGGCGCTGAGCACGCGATTTCAGGCGGACCGGGACACTGTCGTGGTCCCGAGCGTCAGCGCGGCGCCCGAGGATCCATCGTCACCGGAGCCGAGTTATTCGGCCGTGATGGGGTTGGACGCGACCCGTCCCTTCGGAGAGCCCTTCGCGGAAATGCCCGCCGTGCCGGGGGTCGAGAAAACGCCCGACCTTTGGGCATTGGTCCGAAAGCCGAAAACCACGGACTAGCAGGCCGCTAAATGCTCCATCGATGGGTGTCCCTGTGTCGTGTTTCGATCATCGACCGGCTAAACTGTGTAGGGGAGCCCCGTGCGGGACTCGTCTCGACCCCGATGCGACATTAATAGAATTCATGGCGTATCAATATGGGGATCAACCAGTCGGAAAAGGCAGGAAGGCCCTCCCCTACAGCGATCGCGGGCGCGATGGATTTGTATGGGTGAGGGGCGTCCGCCGCTCCTCGTGGGGCCGAACCTTTCTTCGGTAATTCCGAGTCGGCCCACCGCCCACTACGTAACCAAGCCCGAAGAACGGCCCTTTATCCCATCGGGCCGATGTTAGAATAAAAGCGTCGTCCCTTTCTCTTCCGCCGGATTCGCGCGCCCGGAGCCGAAAGAGAAATGAATCCATCACAACCCAAGCGTCTTCTCGATCAGGTAGCCGTTGTCACCGGCGGGGGTCGGGGGCTCGGCCGTGTCCTGGCACTGACCCTCGCCGATGAAGGCGCGCGCGTCGCGGTCTCTGGCAGGAACATGAGGAACCTGGAAGCCGTCGCGGAGGAGATCCGCTCCGGCGGCGGGGAGGCCATCGTCATCCCCTGCGACGTGACGAAGCGGGATCAGGCCCGGAGTCTCGCGAGCGGGGTGATGGAAGCATTCGGGAGGATCGACATCCTCGTCAACAACGCGGGCGTCCACAGCTCGACCGCCCTGCTCGTGCACGTGGAGGAAGCCGAATGGGAGACCGTCATGGCGACCAACGTCAAGGGCGTCTTCTTGGTAACCCAGGCCGTCTTGCCCGCCATGATGGCGTGCGGCTCCGGACACGTCGTCATAATCTCCTCGGCCGCCGGGACGCCCAGATCCCAAAACTTAGTGAACATCCCCTACGTGGCCTCCAAGTGGGCGGTGGAAGGGTTCAATCATTCCATGGCCATGCAGATGAGGCCCTACGCCGTCCGTTTCAACACCCTCGCCCAACGATATTCAGAAATCCTTCAACACAGACGTGGAACGGCTGGTGAACTTCCCGGGCGGAATGCGGCGCAACGAATGGGTGACGGATTCCTTTCGGTATCTGGTCTGCGAGACGCCTGACCTGACCGGCGCGCACATCTCTTCGCCCGAATGGGACAGGGAAAACGGCATCCCGCGGGAGAAGATCTCCGAGGCGGAGATCCGAGCCTTTATGGCAAGTTGAGACGCGGGACAGGCTGAATAAACCTCCCCGGCCGGGCTATTCGGAGGGACGGATCGGGTTTTACATTCTCAAAAATTTTTCGAACATATCGCCCACCCGGCCCCATGCAACTCACGCCTTCCCTCTCAACAAGACGCCTACGAATTGGGGCACCCGAAGGACGCCCTTATTTCTTCCAGCGTGTAAAGGTTGAAATGTAAAACCTGACTTATTTCTCCATCCGCCCGCTATCACACCGCCGTTTACATTCAATGAGCCAACATTCCTCGGTTTTTGTTCTCGATGGTCTCGGGCCGTGCCGAGAGAAACGGACACCCCCCGCCCTCAAAGCGCGCAGGTCCGGAATCCCGCGAAGACGTCCCGGCGCTCCGGGGGGAAGAAGTTGCGGTACGTGTTCCAGACGAGGCGGAACCGGGTGGCCCAGGACCCGCCCTTCAACACCTTGCGGTAACCGAACCAGGGCGCGGAATACTCCCGGTACGGCGTGTCCACGATATACCCGGGAAAGGGATAAAAGGCGGACGCCGTCCATTCCCAGACGTTGCCGACCATCTGGCGGCAGCCGAACGCGCTGTCTCCGGCCGGGAAGGCCCCGACGTCAACGCATCCCGAGAACCGCCCGTCCAGGTTCGCGTGCTCGGGAGCGGGCGGCTCATCCCCCCAGGGATACCGCCGCTTCCGGTCCGAGACGCCTTTGCCGCCGTCCGGTTCCGCACTGGCCGCCAGCTCCCACTCCACCTCGGTGGGAAGCCGCCTGCCCGCCCAGTTGCAGTACGCCTCCGCCTCATACCAGCTCACATGAACGACGGGGGCGTGCGACTCCAGGGCGACCAGCCGGTCGAACCGGCGGCGCAGCCAACCCTCCTCTCCGCGCTCCCAATAGAGGGGGCGCGTAGGCCCGGTCTTCGTGCGCCAGACCCAACCCTGATGGCTCCACAAATCGTTCCGCGAATATCCGCCCTCCTCGACGAACCGGCTGTATTCCCCGTTCGTCACGGCCGCCCGGGCCATCCGGAACGGGGCCACCTCGACCGGATGGGCCCATTTTTCGTTGTCGAATACGAACGGGTCATCGGGCAACGCGCCCAGTTGAAACACGCCGCCGGGGATCTCCGCGTCACCGGGCAGCGCCCCCCCCTCCTCCCCCCCGAACGCGGCAGCGGGGTCCGCACCCTGATGAACGCTCAGGCTCGGCCCCGTATATCCCAGGGACTGCCTCATGTACGTGAAGGCCTCGCCATGCATGTCTTCATGGGAGACCGCAAGAAGACACAGGTAGGTTTCCCGGGCGTCGGGCTCATGATCGCGCAACCACTCGACGACCCGATCATTGAGCCCCTTCAGATAGGCCAACACCTCATCCCTGAAGGGGAGCGGGAGGTTCCAGCGGTCGTCATGGTCCACCTTGAATGAATCGTACAGCTTCTCGGCCCCGGCCAGGACGGACTCACCGCCCCCCCCCAGGAAGAACGCGTCGAAAAAGAAACCGATGTGGCCGAGCTCCCAGCGAAACGGGTTGACGACTTCCATCATCGGCACCGTCAACTGGTCTTCGTTCAGGTCGGCGATCATCTCGAGCGTGCGCTCGCGGGCGTCCCTCACCATTTCAAACAGCTCGGACGCCGGTAGTGTGAATTGTTCGTTCATCAGGCTCTCCCGACGGTTCTTCGCTCATCATCCCTTACCAACCCCGGAAGACCCGCCTCCCGGGTTTCACCCGAAGACGAACATGCCATAGTATGGATGGGGCTGGCAAGTCATCGGGTCAATCCTTTCATTCATCATTATCCATTTACCGGGACACTCGGGTAATTCTCCGTCCCGAGTCACCGGGGACAAATCAAGGCGCGAAATAAAAGGCAATATATAATTGTAAACAATGGCGTTGATTCCTATACCTTTCCGTCTCAAATGAGACGCCCGTGAGACATAAATGAGACGATTGGTTGTATCAAGCGTCCTTGTTCAGACACGGGTCCGAGACAGGTATATTGGCATAACTATTTGATAATTAAAGAATTATCAACAAGCATCCAAGATTGGCACGGTTCTTGGACTATAATATTGGGATTAAATGAAACTTTGGGGTTAATTGCGAGCCGCCCGGCATTGCGGTATTGCGCTGGATCGACGCGACCGTAGCCGGGTTGAACGAAAGGATGGGGGGAGTTGGGGGAGATGACAATGTTGGCCATGATCCGGAAATTGAAGACCAACCCAGGGTCTATCCGCCTGAAGGATGCCGCAAAGGCTTTCAGGGTTGAGGCGGAGGCGATGGCCTCATCGCGGCGGGAGGCCGAAATTCTGGCGACAGCGGCCCTGTTGAACCACCTGACTTCGAAAACCCGGAACTGGTCACCGAGCCTTTGGGCGGGATCCAGAACGGGGACGCCGCCTTCAGCGAGCGCAATCCACGGCCGGGACACCGGCGAACAGACGATTCCATTCCCGAGGCGTTGCCGGGGCCGGAGCGGGTCTGCGGATGGTGATGAAAACGGCGTTCAAACCAATCCACGGCATCCCGAATGCCGAGTTCCACCGTGATTCCCCGGATACAGCGTCTGATAAAGCACCCAATCGGGGGGCGGCGGGGAAGATGTCAGCGCGAATTCATTTTCCCAAGCTGACAGCCCGTCGCATTCTTTTTACGATGGTTGGGATAGGCTTGGGATTAACCGTTCCGATAGGAACCTTCCTCTTCCGCCTGTTCGTTTTTTATCGCGCCGGTTAAACACCCATCGATTGGTTCTTTTACGAAATCCAAACCTACCCGTCTTTCTACCTCGGCATGGCCATCGCCGGCGCTTGCATTTTTGCGGCCTTCGGCTTTTATCTCGGCGCGGCGAAGGACTGGCTGTCGCAGCAAAACGAGACCCTGGTCAAAACCCATCACTTCTACAAAACCTCGACGGCGAGCAAGCTGGAGTCGGTGAACCTACTCGTGTCGGGGATAGGGCACGACTTCAACAATCTCTTATCGCGATCAGTAGGAAACCTCGGGTTGGCTGAGATGGCCGTAGACCGCGAAGAAGACATCTACGAACAATTGACCGCGGCGGAATCCGCGCTCCTTTCCGCCAAGACATTGACCCGACAATTATTCTCGTTCGCCGAAGACGAGCCGCCGGCCAAGGCGGCGACGTCCATCGCCCAATTAATTTGGGACATGGCCGAATTTACGGTGATGGGCTCCAACGTTCGGTGCGATGTATCCATCCCTTCAGACCTTTCACCCGTTGACATCGATGAAGAAAGGATGCGGCAGGTCATTCACAACTTTATTGTCAACGCCTAGGAGGCCATGCCCGATGGAGGCACCATCGATGTCCGCGCCGAGAACAAGCGGCTTCGGCCGGAGGACGGCATGGCATTGGTCGCGGGACGCTATGTAAAGTTAACCATCTCGGATCACGGAGATGGATTCTCCAAAAATCAACTTCATAATCTTTTCAAACTCTCTTCCAAAACAAAGGCAGAAGGAGGGAGGCCGGATTTAATCCTCGCCCATTCGATCGTGACCAGAAACAACGGCGCCGTCAGCGTCAATTCCACCGTTCGGGTCGGAACCTCCTTTGACATCTTCCTCCCCGCCTCAGAAGAAGCATCCGCTTAACCCGCATATCTCACAGGGGGGGGAACGCTTGCAGACCCGGACCTCCCTCCGCGGGATTCTTGAACCGCGATTGAAAAATGGCTCAGTCTTAGGGTTCGTACACTTCAAAAAATCGAACTTCCGGCGGGCCCTTCAATAAAACGCCGGCCTTTTCGCGCAACGCAGGTCCCAGGGCCGCGTCAACGGCCTCCGCGTCTTCTTTTGTTTCCCAGGGGCTCACCGTCCCATACTGATTGGTATCGTTGTTCCCGAGAAAAGTCACGGAGCGAAACCCCTTGAGCGCCCGGTAATGGGCAGCCATCTCATCCGCAATTTTCTCCATCGTGAACCACATCCCCGGACCCACAGTCAGGATTGCCAGGCGAGCGTACATGGGCGTTTCCTCCATCAAAAGATTCGTCTTCTCTCGCCAAAGGGGCTTGGGTCAGTTCTCGCATTCTAACATTCCCCCATCGCCCTCGAACAGGCGCCTTTCCCTTATGACCGTCGCGCGAAAGAGCGCCCCGGACGCCCCGCCTTCCAGCCTCCCCTGAGAAGGATTGTCCGACCAGCGGAGTGACAGGCAGTCCCCTCCTCGATGGGAATGAAATTGATTGATCGGCCGCGGCTCTCTAGCGATTTCTCCCGCATACAGAGTTATCACACAAGAAATTCCGGGCTGCCCATCCGCCGATTACAAAGTTAACAAATTCAACCTCAGGCTCCTGACCCTCTTTCCCCCGAATGAGAGTCTATTACTGTAAATTCAATT
>CAYRGS010000089.1:0-935 GCA_964423875.1 uncultured bacterium | reverse complement strand
GGTGCGGCTGCCGCGAGAATACCGCGAGAACATCAGCCGATGAAACGACAGCCCCAAGAAGGCCACAAAGTCGCATCCAAATAGGGAGGGAGAAAAAATGAAACGGTTCGCGCCCATCCTGTCGTTCCTGGTCGTATTCGCCGCCCTCGCCGGTTGCGCGAAAAACCCCTACGGCCCCAAAGGGGATTTCCAGGCCATCCGGCCCTTCGACCCGCTCCCCAAGGGCGTTACGGCCTATGTGGGGATAGGCGCCGCGAAGGACGACAGCCTCCACATCGGCATCCGGAAGGCCGAGACCGCCGCCATGGGGGACTTGGCCCGGAACATTTTCCGAGTGGTCGCCTCCGAAAGCAGCGTCTACGTCAAAGACCCAGAAAAACAGAAGGTCCTGTTGGATGACGTCAACACGGTCGTCACGGTCCTGCCGCTCCCGGGAACGATTTTCAAGGAATGCGTCCGCAACCCGGACAACAATGAGGTCTGGTGCCGGGTGTATATGGCCAAATCCGAGGTAGACGAGGAGCTTTTCACCCACCTCGCGGCCATGAGCAAGAACCTACTCAAAAACTCCGAAGAGAAGCTTCGCCAATACATCCGAAAGAGCGGCTCCCGCGCCCAGCGGGACGTTCGCATCCTCCGGGAGTTCCGGGGCCGCCCCCTGAAATCCTGATCGCAGGGACCCTCGGGAAAGACCCGGCTTACGGGTATCGCGTCCCAATGGACTCGACGCCCTCGGAGGCCCGGAACATGCGACGGAAACGTTTCCCTCGAAACCCGTGGATCGGACGACTACGAACAGGAAGCGCGGGACGCGTCCTAGCGCTGTCCCTCAGCCTATCGATGGCCACCGGATGCGCTGGCCGCCCGGTCCCCGCGCTGCCGTCCATCGAGCGGCGCGGTGTCCTGGACGGCGTGGGGTACGCCCGAATCTAGGC
>CAYRGS010000088.1:0-15141 GCA_964423875.1 uncultured bacterium | reverse complement strand
GCTCGGAGTTCCGGGCGGTGTTCGAGGCGGCGTGCGCGGAGCGGGAGATTTTGCTCTTTGAGCTGCCGCCCCGCTTGCCCAAGCTCAACGGCCGTGTGGAGCGGACCAACAGGACCCACTGGGAGGAGTTCTACGAGGTGTACGAACTCCCCTGGACGGTGGCCTCGCTCAACGTCCTCCTTCGCGAGTGGGAGCAAGTCTATAACCACATTCGACCCCCACTGGGCCCTGGACTACCTGACGCCCGCCTAGGCCTTGGAGAAGTTTGAAAAAACGGCCCCGGTGTCTCATATGTCTTGAACCCATACACGTCCTTTCCCCATTGGATGAAGGGCGTTACACTAAGCGGCGGCGCACACCCCGATTCCAATCAGGGCGGTTTATGAAACTCGGCATCGACCTCGACGGCCGCATCCCGATCTCGGACATGGTGGAGATGTGCCGAATCGCCGACGCGGCGGGGTTCCACTCCGTCTGGGCGGACCAGCACCTGGGCTACCGGGACGCGGTCTCGGCCTCCATCGCCTTCCTCGGCGCGACGAAACACGTGCAAGTCGTCCCCACCGCCCTCAGCCCCTACGTCGCCCACCCCCTCTTCTGGGCCATGAGCGTCGCCACCCTGGCCGAGTACGCGCCGGGCCGGACCGCGCTGTGCGCCGGGACGGCCAACCCGAACGTCATGGCCGAGATGGGCCTGTCGCCCAAGAAGCCCCTCGCCTCCATGCGCGAGATGATCACCGCCACCCGGCGGCTCTGGGACGCCGGGCGGCAGCGCGTCGAGTTTCGCGGCGAGACGCTGAACCTTTACGGCGCGCACATCGATTTCGACCTCCCGGAGGCGAGAATTCCCATCTACCTGGCGGCCGTGGGACCGAAGATGTGTCGGCTCGCCGGGGAGGTGGCCGACGGTGTCGTCCTCTCGGCCGGGGTCTCCGCGCCTTACATTCAGTGGGCGCTTGAGCAGGTCGAAAAGGGCCGAAGGAAGCGGGACGGCGGCGGCGGGAACGGCTTCAGGGTCGCGGGGCTGATCGTGACCTCGATCTTCGAGACGTATGAAGAGGCGCTGGCGGCCAGTCAAGCCGGTCTCGCCTACCTCCTCCGAAACCCCGCCCTCAAGGCGAGCCACGAAGTCAGCGGGGCGAAACTGAACCTGGACGCCATCAACGACGCCTTTGTCAAAGAGGACCGGGAGGCGATCCGGCGGCTCATCTCCGAGGAGGTCGTCCACGCGTACAGCGTCACCGGAACGCCCGAGATGGCGGCGGACCGAATCACGGAGTTCATCGATGCGGGTCTCGAGGTCCCCGTCTTGGCCCTGCGCGGGACGGCGGAAGAGAGGAAAAAGGCCCTGCGGCTTTTGGCCGAGGGGCTCGCATCCAACCCATAAGGGAGGGCGATTTTCATGAGCGACGGACACGAAAAATTCCTGGCGATGGCCATCGAGGAGGCGCGCAAGGGACTACAGAAGGGAGAGCAGCCTTTCGGCTCGGTCATCGTCCGAAACGGGGAGGTCGTCGGACGGGCCTACAACACCGTCAACTCCTCCGGGGATCCGACGAACCACGCGGAAACAGCCGCCGTCCGCGACGCCTCGGCCAACCTGAAGGGTTCCGACTGGAAGGAGTGCACCCTCTACACCTCGTGCGACCCCTGCCCGATGTGCGCCGGTGCGACGATGTTTTCCGGCATCGAGCGGCTGGTCATAGCCGCGCGCTCCGCGAAACTGGCGGAGATCCGGGGCGAATCCCCGAGGACCTACTCCGCCGAGAACCTCGCCGGGCAGATGCACATGAAGCTCGAGGTCATTCGGGGGCTTTTGCAAAGCGAATCCGAGGAGGTCCTGGCGCAATTCGACTGGTCCACGTTGTAGGGCGCTGTCCGCGGTAAGAGGCGACGCTTTACAGATGGCCGTGAAAGAAGGCTTACGCGTGCCGTATCCGGGCGGGCAGGATACCCACCCTGCCAGATTGGAAAAGTCGGCCCGTACACGGACCGGCAGGCCGGGCATCCGCCCGGTGCCAAAGTGTGGGGGCGTCTGAGACACATGACACCCCCTCGGATCTATCCGGTTCCAAAACATCGGACAGTGAAAACAGGAGAATTGCCATGAGCGTCGACCACGAGAAGTTCATGGCCCTGGCCATCGAGGAATCCCGCGCCGCCGTCCGGACCGGAGAGCGGCCCTTCGGGTCGGTCATCGTCCGGGACGGGGAGGTCGTGGGCCGGGGGCGCAACATCGTCAACTCCAGCGGCGACCCCACGGCCCACGCCGAGACCTCGGCCATCCGCGACGCGGCGGCCAACCTCAAGACCCCGAAACTGGCCGGCTGCACCCTCTACACCTCGTGCCACCCCTGCCCCATGTGCGCCGGCGCCACGCTCTACTCGGGCGCGGGGACCATTGTCATCAGCGCGAGCCCGGCCACCCTCAAGCGCGGATCCGGCGGGGTCTACGACCTGAACGACTACACCATCGAGCGCGTCGTCGAGCTGATCGGCTTGGACCTTGAGGTCGTCACCGGGGTCATGGAGGAAGAGGCCGAGGCCGTCTTCCGGGAGTACAAAGACTGGGGCGTCGCCTCGCCCAACGTCCTCCGGTCGGAATAGCGCCCGCCCGACCTGTTTTGAAAACACCGCTTGTCCACCGGCCGGCAGGCCGGGCATCCTGCCCGGCCCAAAGTCTAAGGACATATGAGAAACATGACACCCACGCGGATCTATCCGGTTCCAAAACATCGGACAGCGAAGACAGGAGAATCCCCGTGAGCGGCGATCACGAAAAATTCATGGCCCTGGCCATTCAGGAGGCGGAGGACGGCGTGAAGGAGGGACACCTGCCCTACGGGGGCGTCATCGTTAAGGACGGCGAGGTCCTCGGCCGGGGAAAAAGCGTCGGCATCTCCCTGAAGGACCCCACGTGCCACGCGGAGATGATGGCGATCCGGGAGGCGGCGAAGAAGATGCGCTCGGGGGACATGCGAGGCTGCGTCCTGTACGCCAACTGCGACCCCTGTCCCATGTGCGCCGGCGCCGCCATCTACTCCGGCGTCGGAACCGTCGTCATCGGCGCGGGACCCGAGGCCCTGCGGCGCTGCTCCAACGGGCGGTATGACCTGAGGGACTACACCATCGAACGGCTCGTCGGACTGACGGGCATGAATGTGAAGGTCATCCGCGGGGTCTTGGAGGAGCGGGCCGAAGCCGTCTTCGAGGACTTCGGCGACTGGGACCTCGCCGCCCCCCCCGCTCCGACCGCGTGACTTCCCCGTTGACCCTTCTCTTTGCGAAAACCTCGGGTCAGGACGGCGGCGGTCCGGCCGGCGCATCTTTTCGCCGAACCCAGATTTCAAACTCCGGGTCTGCGTCCGAAGCCCCCGGTCCGAGCCAGTCTCCGGGCGGAAGAGGGGCGTAGTCCCAGAAAACCCGGTCCCGCAACCGGGTCGATCCCTCTCCGGCGAGCCGTGCGGGCTGAACCGTGCTCTTCCAGAAAAGCGACTTGCGGTTCACCACCAGGAAGCGGACGCGCGGCAGCCTCTCGACGATGCTCTCCTGCATCTCCGGCGTCAGCAAACCCCACGTCGTGGCGTTATAGCGGGTGATGATCGGCCTGGTCGGGTTCCCCGCGAAGGTCGGCGGCCCCTCATTCGGAACGGCAGCCGGAACCGGAAACAGCGCGTCCGATCCGTCATTCCGGTGAACCGGCCTAATCCCTGAACACCTCCGGAAACTTTTCCCGTATCGCCCGGAGGTCCTCCGGGTCGGCGGCGGCGACACGGGGGAATTCGTCCATCCACTCGTAGGGCCGGCAGGCGTCGATGATGCCGCGCGAGCTTTTCGGCGTCTTCTTGTCGGGGTTCAGCGGATCGGCGGGGCTGCCCCAAGCCCGGCGGATAATCTCGATGTCGCCGGCCGGATCGGAGCGAGTGCACATGGCCCAGATGACTTCATGGATGTCGGTGGGATCTATGTCCTCGTCCACCACCACGACGTACCGCCCCATATACGCCCCGGCGTGGCATTGCGAAGCGATGAACCCGGCCATTCGGGCGTGACCCAGGAACTGCTGCTTGATGGAGACGTTGATCCAGAGCCGGCCCCCGCCCGACTCGTCACACCAAACGCCCTGGACCGCCGGAACACCGGCCTTGACCAGGGAGTCGAAGATCAGCGCCGACTTCATCACGGACCGGAAGTAAGAGTAATCGTGGGGCGGCTTCCCGGGCGGGGAGCCCAGGAGGATGGGGTCGTTGCGGTGGAGGACGGCCTCCACTTCGACCCGGAAGGCCGGATATTCGCCGCCCGAGTAGTACCCGTGCCATTCGCCGTAAGGCCCCTCGGCGGTCGTTTTCCCCTCTTCCAGCCAGCCTTCCAGGACGATCTCGCTCGCGGCCGGGACAGGAAGTCCTGTCACCTCGCCCTCTACCACGGGATATCGGCCCCCGATGATCGCCCCCGCGTAGTTGAGCTCGCTCACCCCGGTGGGGATCTCGATGCCCGAAAGGATGGCCAGGAGGGGGTCGTGGCCGACCGAGATGGCCACCGGGCACCGCTCCCCGCGGCCGAACCATTTTCGGGCGTACTGCATCCCGTGCTTGCCCGGGATGATCATCACGGACACGTGGCGCTCGTCGAGAACCATCACCCGGTAGGCGCCCAAGTTGACGACGCCGGTTTCGGGGTCTTTGATGAGGACGGCGTCCCCCGTCCCGATGAAGCGCCCCCCATCGTGCTTATGCCAAAAGGGCGTGGGGAAGCGCGACAGGTCCACCTGGTCGCCCAAGAGGATGTTCTCTTTCACGGGGCCGTCCGGCAGGACCTCGGGGGGGGAATCCTGGGCCTTGCTCTCCCACTCGATGGGCTTGCCGCGCAGGGCCTTAACAAGCTCCGCGTTGGTGAAACCGCTTCCCATGCGCAGCGCGACGCCCAGGCGGCGGGGGGAGCCCGACGCGCCCGTCAGGACGCGGAAGCCCGGGGGGTGATCCGGGATCTCATCGAACAGCAGCGCCGGGCTCTTCGATTGTTTGTAATTGGCCTCGGAGAGGGCGCCGATCTCCAGATTCCAGTGCGCCCCCCGGACCGTCTTCAGCTCGCCCAGATCCTCCACCACGTCGAGCCAGTCTCTCAGGTCGGTGATTGCCGCCGCTCCGGCGCGTTCCATCATTCCTCCTCATCCGCGGCCATCGCGGCGCCCGCGCGGGTCCGCCCGCCGGCATCGGCCGAATCACTTCAGACCGCTCAGGCGCTCCTCGAAGTTCAAGGGCTTCCACCAGGGGTCCATGCCTAAATCTTCGGCGATGGCCTTGGCGGAATTGTAACCCGGCCCGCCCGTGATGTTCCCGCCCGGATGCGTGCAGGAGCCGCACAGGAAAAGTCCCTCGATGGGCGTCCGGTAACCCGAGAGCTCGGGCAGGGGCCGCCGGTCGTAGAACTGCTTCTCGTTCAGGTGCCCCTCCATCCAGTCTCCACCGACCATGGTGGTGACGTGGCTCTCGATGTCGAGCGGCGTCTGGGCGAACTTGTTGACGATAACGCCGGGCTTCTTGAGGTTCGGGGCGAAATGCGCCCACCGGTCGTGGAGGGCGTCCAGAAACTCTTCATGAATCTCCCGCCACTTCCGCGGATTGTTATCGATGTGATAAGGAACCAACTGCCACATGAAGGCCGTGTGCTTGCCGGGGGGCGCCTGGCTGGGGTCGAACACCGTGGGCGTCGTCCCGTTGAAGAAAAGCTTCTTGGGCAGTCGGCGCTCCTGATGCGCCCGGTGCAGCTCGTGCATGTCCTCCTGGGCGTCCAGGCCCACGACGGTCAGGAAGCTCCGCGCCGCGTCGGGCTCATGCTTCTCGGCGGTGTAAACGGGCCGCTCGTTCAGGGCCAGGTTGATGGAGAAGATGGGACCAACGGGCCCGTACTCGTAGCCCTTTGTCCGCTCGGCCAGCTTGGGATCGACGTGGCCGGGCTCGATGAGATCCACGAAGGTCTGGGCCGGCCCGGTGTTGGTGGCGATGAACCGTTTGGCGCGGATCCGCTCGCCGTTCTTCAGCTCGACGCCCGTCGCGCGGCTCCCCTCGACCAGGATCCGCGTGCCCTCCCTGCCCTCGACCACGTCCGCGCCGGCGGAAAGCGCGCTGGCGTCCAGGGCGTGGGCCAGGCGGTGAGAAGTGCCGCGCGCCATCTGGGGGCCGACGCGCGTGGCCATCATGTGGGGGATGATCCATCCCAGGCGCTTGGACAGGGAGTCGTAGCCCCGGATGTCGGCAAGATAGAGGAGGATCGCGCGGACCGCGTCGCTCTCGAACAGCTCGGAAGCCACCTCGTCGGGCGACTTGTCGGCGAAGGCGAGGAACTCACGGCCCGATTCGCTCCCTTTCGCGAGGCTTTTTACCTTTTCCCAGCCGATCGGGGGGGAGTAGGTCATCGGCTCGCTCACGTCCCGGACAACGTTTTGCCACCGGCGATACACGTCCTTCCAGGTCTCCGCGTCGCGGGGCGAGAGCTTCGCGACGGATTTCAGGGTCTTTTCCACGTCCGAGTAGATCAGGAGGCACCGCTCTCCTTCCATCATCATCCCGCAGCCCACTTCCGGATAAAGGTATTCCACGTCGTACTCTCCGACCCGGAGGTCCCGCCACCAGGGGAGGTTCGTGAGGTTGCGGTGGAAGAAGGAGTGCATGTTGTGGAGAAAGCCCGGGTGGTGCGGGTCAACGTGCGTGTCGAGGCCCCCGCCTTGTTCAAGATATCGTTCCAGGACGACCACTTCCAGCCCCGCCCGGGCCATGTACCCCGCCAGGATGAGGCCGTTGTGCCCCGCCCCGATGATGATCGCGTCGTATTCGGCCTTCAGCGCCAAGGTTCTTTTCTCCTCTGAACCCACGGATACGCGGATCCGTTCCTCAAAGTTATTTCCCGGTATGCAGAATCAATGTAGGGCGGGTACGGAGCCCCGCTCCTACAGAACCCACCACTTCTCAATCCCCAAATCGTCAGCGATGACGTTCACGGTGTGGTACGCCGTCGCCCCGATGACGCCGCCTCCCGGATGCGTGCACGACCCGCAGTAGTAGAGTCCCTCGATGGGCGTCCGGTAACTCGCGAGGTCGGGGATGCCGGAAAAGTACGCGTCACGCCGGTAGATGATCTCCCCCATGTGGATCGCGCCCTTGTCCAGGTTGCCCACGCCCCGGTCGATGTCGGCCGGGGAGATGACCTCCGCGTCCAGAATGGTCGCCTGGGACAGGTCCGCGACTTCGTTGAAACGCACCATGCAGGCGTCCCGGAACGCGTCCTTCACGTCGTCCCAGCCGTCCACGCCCTGATCGCCGATCCCATAGGGGACGGGCGCCCAGAGCACGGCCGTGTTTCCGCCGTCGGGGGCGTGGAGGGAATCGTACGCCGTCGGGATGCTCGCCGAGAGACAGACGGGGTCGGGCGCTTGGCCCTTGTCCACGGCGGCCCAGAGATCGGACCAACCCTCCGGGGTCTGCGGACCCAGGTCCACCTTGAACGTCCGCTCCAGCTCAACGGGCCGGCCGCGGAAAGAGATCGATCCCCGAATCGCCAGGTGGACGCTCAGGACGGCGAAGTTGGAGGAATGGAACCCGCCGATCCCGTCGGCCAGCCCCGCGGGCAGGCTCTCCCTCCCCACGAGATCCAGGAAGATTTCCTCCAGCCCGAGTGCGCCGACGACGCACTTCCGCGCGCCCAAGCGCGTCCCGTCGGCCAGCTCGACGCCGACCGCCCGGCCGTTTTCGACGATGATTTTCCGGTAATCGCAGACGGTCTTCACGTTCCCCTTGGCGGCCAGCATCGCCCGCCAGAGGGCGTGGGCCATGACATGCGGCCCGCCGTCGACGAGGAGCATCGCCGTCTCCGCCTGGGCAACGGCCAGCAGGACGACGTGGCCGAGGCCGGGGACATCGGTCCGGAGTCCGCGAATGACGGGAAGCTGGTTGAGGTAGAAGGTCTGAACCGCCGGGGCTTTGAAGAGACGCTCCGCCGCCGCTGCCGCCGTCAGATCCCTGAACTCCATGATCTCCCGGGCTTCCCGAGAGTCCGGCAACCCGCCGAGCGGATCGGCGCCACCGTTCCCCCCATTGCCGGGCGCACCGTAGAGGGCGGGGACAACCTGTTCTCTGAGAAACCCGCCCAGTCGACGGTTCACATCCCGAACCGTTTCGCCGTCCTCCGACGACACGGCCCCCACCGATGCGGCCGTCTTCTCCGCGTCCAGGGCGCCGATGATCGTCCGGCCGTCTTCGAGGAGCAATGCGTTCTGCGGGTCGGGCGTCGCGTAGCGGGCGTGGAACCGCTCGAACTCCAGGTCCCGGAAGGGGGCCAGGCGGTCCACGCCGAGGTGGTAATAGGAATGGAGGTTATGCCAGTAGCCGGGGTGGGTGAAGGACTCCGTGTTCATGTCCCCGCCGACCTCCAGCCCCTTCTCCAGGATCAGGACGTCCAGTCCCGTCCGGGCTAAATAGGTTGCGGTCATCATCCCGGCGTGTCCGGCGCCCACGACAATCACATCGTAATCGGGCACGATATCCTCCATATCCAATCGGTCATTCGGCGGGCACTTGCGCGCCGATCATAAGATCCAAGCCGCCGGGGGTTACAGCCGACCAGCATGGCCAACAAAACCTCCACCCCCAGTAGGCCGAGCGAAGCTCGGCCGCCAAAAGTTTTCGAGGGGGGGTTCCCAACCCCCCGGGGGGGGGTCCAGAGGGGCGGTTTTTCAAAAAAGCCCCCCTGGTGGCGTCCGTCCCCGAAGTTACACGAAAACATCCCCGCCGTTCACCAGCAGCGTCTGGCCCGTTATGAACGCGCTGGCGTCGGAGGCCAGGAAGACGACGGTCCCGACCAGGTCCTCGGGCTGTTGATGGCGCTTCAGGGAGCGGGTCCCGACGACCCGCGCCTCCGTTTTCTTCCACCACTCCGCCCTGTCCGGGTCCTCCGTCAGTCTGCGGTTCCCCTCGCTCATCGTGAAGCCGGGCGCGACGGCGTTCACCCGGATGTCGGACTCCCCCAGTTCGCGCGCCCCCGCACGCGTCATCCCGATGACAGCGCCCTTGGAGGCCACGTAGTGAAGGAAGCCGGGGACCCCCTTGTGGACCGTGTCCGAAGCGAAGTTGATGATCGATCCACCGCCGGCCTTCCGCATGGCCGGCGCGGCGGCCTTCATCCCGAGGAACACGCCCCGTACGTTGACGGCCATGACCCGGTCCCACTCCTCGATGGAGATATCTTCGAGAGACTGGTCTCTTTCGAGGTTCGCGAAGAGTGCGGCGTTGTTCACCCAGACATCGATCCGGCCGAAATCCGCCTCGACCCCTTCCGCCAGGGCTTTGACGGCGGATTCCTCCGCGACGTCCGTCTCGAAGGCCCGGGCGTTGCCGCCCGCGGCCGCGATCTCCGCCGCCGCCGGGGCCGCGTCCTGAACGTCCGCCAGGGCCACGTCCGCCCCAGCCCGCGCCAGGCCTACCGCGATGACCTTGCCGATTCCCTGGGCCGCCCCCGTGACGACGGCCACCCGGCCTTTCATATCCATCTCCATATGTCGATCACCTTTCTCGCGTTACGTCGAAGAGGGTTCCGTGAGGATTCCAGTGCGGACCGAGGGATCTCTCAGGCTTGGTTTTCCCCACGGGAAAGGGGGCGAGGGCGTCGATTTCCCGCTCCTTCCGGGCCTACCTACCAAAAAGGGCCGGTCCTTCAACCCGCCCGAGGGGTCCACCGACCCGGGGGGTCAACCGACCGGCGACTCAACCCGCCCACCGCTTGAAATCCTCGGGCCTCAGGTACTCCTCCAGCGGCGTCTCCTGGAAACGGGCGCGCATGAAGAGCGGCGGGACTCCCTCCTGCTCGATGGTCTTGTACTTCCAGGGGATGGTGGCATCGGTGATCATCTTGGCCTTGACAACCGAGTCCCCCGGGATGAGCGAGCGCACTCCCGCGATGGGGTTGTTCCGGTGGGTCTTAGCCTCGGGCAGGATGTGGACTTGCTCCTTGGGGTTGCACCGGGTGGTGACGGCCCAGTCGATCGCGTCCATGTCGTAGATGTCCACGTCCTCGTCCACCAGCGTGAGACTCTCCAGATACACCGAGAACCCGAATGCCGCCAGGGCCACCTGGATCTGCTGGCCCTCCCGGTCCGGGGTGTCCTTTTTGAGCTGGAGGATGCCGTGGTGCCAGTGAGCCGAGCCGCGCGTGAGCGCCGCGTCCACGACGAACGTGGGCTCGATGGACTTGACGTACTGGTAGAAGGCCACGTCGTTGGAGATGCGGATGTTGTAGTTCTCTTTCGTCCCGGGGACGATGTTGTAGCTCATGGGCTGGGCGCAGTGCGTGACGCCGGTGATTCGGAAGATGGGCTTTCGCTGGGGGATGCTCAGGTATTTCAAAAACTCCGGCCAGGGACCCTCCCGCTCCTCGTCGTAAGGCGGCTCGACGACGCCCTCGATGACGATGTTCGCCGACGCCGGGACCTCCAGGTCCACGGTCTTGCACTGGACCAGCTCGACGGGCTCGCCCTTCAGGGCCCCCGCCAGGGTGAACTCATCCCGGCCGAAGGGAAGCTTCGTGACGGAGGCCAGATAGTTCTCCGCGTCCATCCCGAAAACGAGCGCGACGGGAAAAGGCGCGTTCCGCTCTTTGGCCTTCCGGAAGTGCATCCCGATGTGGGCCTCGGGCCGGATGTTGATGACCGTGCGGTTGTCATCGAGGATCATGTTCCGGTACACGCCCATGTTCCGCGCGCCGGTCTCGGGGTCCTTGGAGACGACGGCGGCCTGGAAGTACTTTCCCCCGTCGTCCAGCGACGCCTGGATGGAAGGGACAAAGCTCAGGGCGTCGAACCCTTCGGTGTGGACAACCTCCTGGCAGGGGCCGTCGGAGACCACGACAGGGTCCACCCGCTTCTCCATCGCGGCCAGGAAGGCGCGCTTGAACGCGATGTCCTCCTCCGGCATGCCCAGGAGCCGCTTGACTCGGGAGCGCTCGCTGAACAGCGTCCCCCCGACGGGCATCGTGTATCCCTTGACGTTTTGGAACAGGACCGCCGGGGTGTACTGGAGCCCGTCCAGCTTCATGAAGATCCCGGCGACCTCGTGGACGCTGTCCACCTCGCGCTCGATGACGGCGACCTCGCCCTCGTCGATCATCCGCTGAAAGGTCGCCCCGATGCCAACGGCTGTCTGGATTTGTGTCATCCTTTTTCACTCCGAACACGGAAGAACAAGAAACCCTGCGGCCGGACGCGTTATCTTCCAACCCTTCCATCCGCCACGTCGGGTGGAGGACAAGGATCGACAGGCCGAAAACGCTGATAAAACAACCGGGTGGCGGAAAACAAGGTTATTCCTATCACACGAACCACAAGGGAAACAAGGCGCCCTTCCATGGACGACGCTCGCCTTGAATCCACCGGCCGTCCTCGCCCCTTGACAGCGTGTACCTTGTCCCGTGCAAGTGATTACTGTATCCTGCCAGGTGCATTTTCAAAAGAGTTAACGGCGAAGGAGCGACCCTCCCCGCCAGGTGTCCCTCTCTTGCGGCGGCCCGGATCGGGGCCGCGGGCCGCAGGCGTCTGCCAGGGGCTTTTGCTCACTTCCCGGCGAGGCGTTATGGCTTCTGAGAATCCACACGTCAAGTCGCCCCTCCCATGGGAAGACGTGTTCACGAACGAGTTTCTATAAGGCATCAAGCTCCCCACCCAGTCCTCCTAGGGAGGGCGCAACAGGCCAAGCGTCCCGGAATGGAGTCGAATGACTGAGATCCGGAAGGTCGCCGTCATCGGCGCGGGGACCATGGGCAGCGGCATCGCCCTGTGGTTCGCCAAGGCCGGCTTGGGCGTGAGCTTTCGGGACGTGGATCAGGAGTTTCTGGACCGGAGCCGGAAGACGTAGGATGAGACCTTGAAGGCCCTATCGGTCGCGGGCGCCGTGGCCGAGGGGGAAGAAGAAGCCATCCGGGGTCGCATTCTAGGGACGACGTGATCAAGAACAATCCGGCCTTGGTGCGGCGCTTCACCAAGGCCCACGGCCTGGGGTGGCAGACCGGCGAGCGGTGGAAGGTGACCCAGCAGATCCTGGTGGACCAGGGCATCATCAAGAATCCGGTTTCGGTGGGGACCCTCTTCACCAACGGCTTCCTGAAGGATTCGCCGAAGATGTAGCGAGGCGCAGGCGGGGACTCCTCGTTCTCAGGTCGGCTCCGGCGGTTTGCGGACCTCCGGGCGCGGGGGGGCGGGCGACCGGGGATCTACGTCCCCGACGATCAGCAACTCCGCCGGCGGGTTCGCAGAATGGGGGTTGTATTCAATGCCATATGAAGACCTGCGACACTTCATCCGCGACCTGGAGGAGCACAACCTTTTCCAGTGGGTGGACGCCGAAGTCGAAAAGGACTGGGAGATCAGCGCGGTCACCCGCACTTATTTCCGGCGTGTCCCGAAGGGAGTGCGCGGCGCATTGGGCTTCCGCAACATCAAGGGATGGCCGGGCCACCGTCTGGTGGTGGGAACCGTCGGCGGCGGGGAAAAGGTGTACCGCCGGGCGCTCGGCATCGAGGAGGGGTTCGACGCCGTCAACCGCAAATGGAGCGAGGCCCTGACCCGCCCCATCCCCGCCGTAATGGGAAACGGCGCCGCCCCATGCCAGGAAGTGGTCCTGACGGGTGAGGAAGCCGATCTCCAACGCTTCCCCATTCCCACCTGGACCCCGGACAAAGACCCCGGTCCCTTTCTTACCTCGGCGTGCCTGGTCACGCGAGATCGGGACACCGGGGTGCGGAACGTGGGCGTTTACCGGATGGAGGTCAAGGGACCGCGGAAGACAGGCGTCCTTTGGGATCTGCCGAGCCAGCACGGCGCGGTCCATTTCACGAAGTACGAGGCGGCGGACGAGCCGATGCCCATGGCCGTCGTTCTGGGCGTCGAACCGACGATCCTGATGGGCGCCGTGGCGAAGGCCCCCATGGGGTATGACGAGTTCGCCATCACGGGGGGGCTGCGGGGCGCCGCGGTGGAGCTGGTCAAGTGCAAGACCATTGACCTGGATGTTCCGGCCCGGGCCGAGATCATCCTCGAGGGTCATGTCCCTCCCCACGTTCGGGAGCGGGAAGGTCCTTTCGGCGAGTACACCGGATACATGGGCGGACCCTACGAGATGGCGGTGTTCGAGATCGACTGCATCACGCACCGGAAGGATGCCCTTCACCAGGCGTTTTTCAGTCAGATGCCTCCGAGCGAATCGAGCCTGATCCGGGCCATCCCGGAGGAGGCGCACATCTACAAGCACTTAGCGCAGGACTTGCGGATTCCGGGCATCGTGGACATCCACCTGCCCGAGGCCGGGGGGAGCTATTCGATCTGCTGGGTCCGAATGAAGCAGGCCTACCCCGGTCAGGCGCAGCAGGTCCTATCGGCCGCCTGGACGCACCACCCCGCCTTCGCCAAGTGGATCATCGTAACCGATGAGGACGTGGACATCCGCGACCCCTTCCAGCGGGAGTGGGCGCTGGCCTGGCGGGTTCAGCCCCATCGGGACCTCTTCACCATCCCCAATACCGCCCCCGTTCTGCTCGACCCCTCCGCGGGTCACCATGGAGAGGGCCTCTGGGAGAAGCGGGGCTCGAAGATCCTCATCGACGCCACGAAGCCCTGGCCCGATTTTCCCGATGTCTCCCTGCCGCCCCAGAAATACCTGGACCGGGCGGCCGAAAGGTGGGAGAGGTACGGTCTGACCGATGCCTCTGGGCCCGCAGGAGGAAGCCCATGATTTCAGAGACCACGCTCATCAAAGGCGGACGGCTCATCGTCGAAACGTGCATGCACGTCGAGGCCGGCGAGAAGGTCGTCATCCTCTACGACGAGGACCACGAACGGCACGCCAAGGTGCTCTCGGGGCTCTGTTTCGCCCTCGGCGCCTTTCCCGGAATGATCGACATGACGCCCTACGTCACCGCCGGCCAGGCGGACACCCGCTATCCGATGGCGCCCCCCGAGCACATCGCCCGGGCCATCGTGGGCGCCGAGGTGACCCTCATTTACACGAACCTGGAATGGGCGAACCGCTTCGCCCACGTGCCCTGCGTCAAAGAGACAGTGGACGCCGACCACCGAATCGCGTCCATCGAAGAGGGGATGGACCGGTGGGTCCTCTCTGAGGAGGACCTCTCGATCGTTGCCAAGCGGTGCAGCGACCTGGGAGAGCTCGCCCGGGGGGCCAAGAGCATCCGGGTCACCTCCCCGGCGGGCACGGACATCCGCGTCTCTATCGAGGGCCGTCCGGCCCTGGTGCTTCCGCCCGTCAAGCAGAACGGGATCATGATGTCCCCCATCCCGCTCTGGACCGAAGTGGCCTGGGCCTGCGTCGAGGACAAGACCGAGGGACGCATCGTGGTGGACGGCATTCAACTGGGGATCGGGATGCCGGGAACGCTCCCCCACCCCATCGAGTGGATCGTCAAAGACGGCAAGGCGGTCGAGATCAACGGGGGCGCCGAGGCCGAGGCCCTGAAAAAGACCATCGCCGGTGTAGAGAATGTGGAGATCATCGGCGAGATCGGCGTGGGCATCAGCGATAAACCGCTCTTCGGCGGACCCTCGGAAAAGGGGAAGCTGGGAACTGCCCACTTCGCCCTCGGGGACAACTGTCACGCCTACCCGGGGGGACAAAACGATTGCCGGCTCCACCTCGATGGGTCGGTGCGCAACTGCACCTTCAGGGTGGACGACACCGTGGTCGTGGAGAACGGCGAATGGAAGCTGTAACTCCGGACCCAGCGCCACAAGTCGGAGGCCGCAAACCAGGGTGAAAGAGCCTTCGTAGCCCTGTTTTTGCGCGATAGCGGAAATCGGGTGGAGAATTAGCGATGTCCAAAAGCCTGCGGAGTTTTCTGGCCGATATCGAGGCCGCCTTTCCTGAGAACATCGTCCGAGTGGAGAGGGAGGTGGACCCACAGTTTGAGCCGCCCGCCTTCGTAGTCCGTCTGGAGCGGGAGGGGCGCTTCCCCATCGTCTTCTTCGAGCGCGTTCGGGGGTCCGAGCTGCCCGTCATCATGAGCGTTCACGCCCAGCGGCGTTACCTGGCTACGGCGCTGGGAGTCAATGAGGAAGGCTTCCTGGAGGAGTACATCCGAAGGGAGGCG
>CAYRGS010000087.1:0-15473 GCA_964423875.1 uncultured bacterium | reverse complement strand
TTTTGGGGGTCCAGGGGGCTTGCCCCCTGGCGGGTTTAGCGATTAGCCCTTTTGTTTTCCGGTTCATAGGCCGAGATCCATAGATATGATCGGCTCGACGCCAGGGGGTCCCGCCCATTCGCCCTCGAGGAAAAGGGGACCCGCAGGTGTCTTTTTACTGTCATTTCTGGGTACAGAAACACATGCACCCATATACACCCACATGAAATGCGATCTTCTATTCTCGCAGTAACGGCGGGGGATTTCGTTGATAGGCTTGAGGTTTACGGAAGGCTTCTTTTGCATACGGATTGCACCCGGTGGACACGTAATTTCCAAGAACCCGACCCACACAATGCCTCTAATCAAAAGATTGGATGGATCCGAACGCGGAAAGACGAAGATTCAGCCTATCTATTTGGCGAGGACCGAATCCCCGGCAGTGCGCCCCGTTGCGCCCAGAACGCGGAGACGTGCGGCGGCCGGGCCACGGCGGTATGCGCCGGTCATCAAGCCCGTCATTACGGGCGTCACCCCCCTGCCGGCGTCCCCGGGTTCGATCATCACCATCCTGGGGCGGAACTTCAATCCGTACGCGCGCCTGAACCGCATCCGGGTTCCGATCGCGACTGGCCGGAGGGCGAAATTCAGAAAGAGCGATGTCAGAAGCCGGATGGAAATTTTTGGCTACCGCTTCGCCCGCACCGTTTCGGGAGACGCGCAGGGGACTCAGCTTCGCGTGAGGCTGCCGCGAAATCTCCGGAGCGGCCGGGGAACCTACATCCTGGTCCACAACGGATGGGCCTACAGTCAATATTTTCGGCTTCAGATCGGGGGCCTCTCACGTCGCGCGGGCGTCGCGCGCGGACGCGGGGTCGTCCTGGACCTCCGGAATCAGCCCACCGGATCAGTGTTGGCCCTGTTGCAAAGGGCGGCTTCAGCGGGGGGGGGGCGGGTGAGTCTTCACGCCTATTGGTGCGTGCGCTAGGGCTTGCTTTCGCTTCCCTTTGTGTCCGGAAGTGAAAGCGAGGACCGTTGATCCCGTGGTGAGGCCCGACCCCGGCGGGTTTTTGTGGGGGGGTCGGCGATCAAGCCCGGTCCAGGTCTTTCGCCGTTGGCAGGCCGCCCAGGCCCTCGGCCTCCGTCACGGCCCGGTTGACGGCCGTCGCCGCCGCCTCCTCCGCCAGGAGGCCCAGGACGTTCAGGTCTTCTTCCATGTCGGCCGTCGAGGCAGCGATGATCAAGTCGCCATCGAATGTGCTGAATGCCGGGCGAAGCGTCCGCGCCAGCCCGTTTGACGCGGACTGGGCCAGCTTCTCGGCCCCGGTCCGGTCCAGCCGGGCGTCGGTCGCCACGCAGCAAAGGGTTGTGCTCTCCGCGTTGAAGCCGGACCGGGTCTCGCCCCCGCGCATCCGCTTGGCCGTGTCCGCCGGTTCCAGAGAATCATCAGCCGTCCGCGCGCCGGCGAGGATCTTTCCCGTCCGGGCGCAAATCACGTCTCCGAACGCGTTGACCACCACCAGCGCGCCCACCGTCGTGCCTCGCGGCGACCGGAGGGACCACGTCCCGACCCCGCCCTTCATCGCCCGGGCGAGGCCGTAGAGCTTGCCCACGCTCGCCCCGATTCCCGCGCCGACGGAGCCCTCTGCGGGAGTCCGCCCCCGCGGCCCGTCGGCGGCCTCGCAGGCCCGCCGCGCCATGTCGGGTGTCGGCCGCACGTCGCCGGGGCCGACGCCCAGGTCGTAAATGATAGCGGCGGGGACGATGGGTATCGTAGTCCGCACGGTCTGGAAGCCGACTCCCTTTTCCTCCAGGTAGGTCATGACGCCGGCGGCGGCGTCGAGTCCGAAGGCGCTCCCACCTGCGAAGAGGACGGCGTCGATCCGGCCGACCAAGTGCTGGGGACGCAGGGCGTCCATCTGCCGGGTCCCGGTGGCAGACCCGCGCAGGTCGAGTCCCGCGACGGCCCCCCCGTCGAAGAGGATGACCGTGCAGCCGGTGAGGGCGTCCCGGTCATCGGCGTGGCCGACCCGGACCCCCCGGACATCGCAAAGTCCGGGCAAGGCGCCTCCTCCTTCTACGTCCCCGAGGGCGCGTGGATGAGCTCGATGACCTTCTCGTACTCCTCCCGCGGAACGCTGCCCACGACGGCTCGCTCATTCCCGAAGATGACGGTTGGAATGGCCTGGACGCCGAATTGCTCGATTCCGTCCAGGTGTTCCCGCAGGACCTTGTCTTTCTGTGAGCCGCTCAACAGGTTTTCTTTGAAGCGGGAAACGTCAAGACCCTGCTCTTCGGCGATCCGGATCAGCACGTCGGGATCGCTGATATTGCGGCTGTCCTCGAAGATGGCCTTGAGGAGGGCGAAATGGTATCGGTGGAACGCCTCTTCCCCCTGAAGGGCGGCGCACTTGGAGGCCTCGGCCGAGGGGAGGCTGTGGCTGGGAAAGGGCGCGTCGCTGTGCCAGGCGTGGAACGTTCCGCCGTCCTCCTGGGTGTCCGCCCGCTCCCAATGCCCGCGGCGGTAGTCGTTGAAGACAACGGTCGGATCCGGCTCGGCCCGCAGGAGGAAGCACCGGTGCTGAATGTTGATGCGGTCTCCGAATTTCTCCTTCACCTGTTCCAGCCGAACGGCGGAATTGTAGCACCAGGGTCAGCAATAATCGTGATAGACCAGGATCTCCAGGCGGTCTTGGCTCATGCCGTCACTCCGGTTGCGAGGTGTGGGGATTGGGGCCAGTCATCCGTCGCGACAGCGCCCGTCGCGGAGCAAGTCCGGAATCCATCCAACCGGCTTCGACCCTTTCTATCACAGACTCCTTGAGTCCTGAAGACATAAATCTCCGGTCTTCAGGTGCGTCCGGGACGGTTTCTCACGCGCGGCTCAATACCGAAAAGCCAAGCGCACGGCGGCCTCGTCCCTGTCGATGTCTGCAAGGACGCGCAAACGCCCTTCCCGATGCAGCTTGCCCACCGCTAGGCCGACGACCGTGCCCAAGACGGCGCCAAAGAGGGTGTCGGAAAGGAAGTGCTTATCCTCCTGGACCCGAGCCACGGAGATGAACGCGGCGGTCAAAAAAGCCGGGAGACTCGCCTCCCAACCGAAGGGGTTGTGGAGAGAGGCCGCTATCGCGAACGAACCCGCCGCGTGAAACGAGGGAAAGGAAAGGCGGTTGCCGCCATCGGGCCGCTCCCTTCGCGTTGCCACCTTGAGGAGCGCCGCGGGGACCCCGGCGATCGAGAGGGATTCCAACGCTGTTTCGCCGACCGCCCGAATTCGTGGATTTTCGGAAAATTCGCCCAGCAGGAACGCTGCGCCCGAAAGGCCGAACAACACCTCCGGTGAGCCCAGCGTGGCCCCGGTGTCCTCGGCCGACCGGCCGATGGGCCGCTCGTTGCGAAAAAACTCCCGAATGTCGTCATCCACGGTCAGCAAAGCGCCCGCCGCGCCTCCGGCCAGGGCCAGGAACACCATATTCTTGAGCGAGAAGGACTTGCGGGCTCCTTGGATCAGGTGACGGGGGAAGCGACAGGCGAAATAGGATGCCAAACGGCCCGCCGGGCCGGATTCGGCAGAGGCGGAAGGCTCAGCAATCCAGGCCAGGACGGGCGAATTGTCTGCGGCCCTTGCGGACGGCTGGAGTGAGAAGGCGGCCCAAACGCTGAGGAAGCTCGAAAGAAGGATATGAATCGCCGTTATTCTTGTGCGGGGACGAGAACGCATCATGAAGCCGGTCCGGGAAAAGGTTGTCCCCACAGGGTCGATTGGGCCGCCCGAAAGCTACGCCGGACACCGGCGGTTGGTGGATGCGCCGTCCATTGCGCTCGGCGTCCCCGGTCGGTGTCCGTCAGGAAGATCGCAGGGCGATCTCGATGAGGTTCACCATTTCCGGGTCCATCCACTGACGAGGTCCGATGATTTTCCGAATGATCTTTCCCTGGCGGTCGATGATAAAGGTCTCGGGCACGCCCGTGATCCGGTAGAACCCCTTGACGGTCCCCCTCGGGTCGAGAAGAGAGCCGAAGGTCAGTCTCAGCTTCTTCATGTAGGGAACGACGATTTCTTTTCCCAGGGCGTCGATGCTGACCGCCACCATGGCCAACCCCTTGTCGCGATATCGCCTGTGGAGGGCTTCCATGGAAGGCATTTCCCAGGTGCATGTGACGCACCACGTCGCCCAGATGTTCAGAAAGACGATGCGGCCCCGAAAGTCTTCGAGGGAAACGGTCCGCCCTCTCAAGTCGGAAAACGAGAACGCAGGGGCTTTGTCGCCCGCGCGGAGGGGGTGCGCCTTGGGCGCGGGGGGGGCCGAGACCCGGCCGAGCCAGGCGTAGCCGGCAAGGATCAGCAGGAAGACTAGCGGAACGGCCGCGAACAGACGCAGCAACCGCCGCTCGCGCGGCGTGGCCCCCGGGGGCGCCGGGGCGGCTTGCGGGAAAGCGGAGTCCTTTGCCCGGTGCGAGGAATCCAGGGTTTCCACATCACTCGACAATGATCTTCCCCTTCATCTTGTAGTAATCCACCCCGCTATACACCGTGCTGAAGAACTCGATGACCTCTTTCTTGTTCGTCCGGATCAGGATGCGAAGGGGTTTACCCGGTTCGAACGCGCCGAAGTTCTGGGTTTTGCCCGGACGCCGGATGCCGAAGCCGTGGGGGACGTCCACGCTTTTCAGCGAAATCTCCAGCGGGACCCCTTGTTTGACGCGGATGATGTCCGGCAGGAAGGCGTAGCGGCGGGCCGTGATGACCACCTTCATGGCGACCTTCGCCTTGGACTCGGCGTCAGTCTCCTTGGGCTTCTTTTTCCTGAAAAGTCCGCATCCCCCCCCCCCCAGGGCGACCGCAAGGCCCAGCAGAGCGCAGCAAAGGGACCGTCTCGACCACAGGATCATAAGGGCGGGCCTTCTCCTCGTTCTCACTCCCGGCGGCGACGCCGAATCGCCGCGTTCCCTTCTCTTCCTCAATTTACGGATTCCTTCGCGGCGGGGCAAGCGGTGGCGACAAAAAAATCTCCTCCTTTTCCGGAAGCGGGGGGATTCTCCAGCAGTGTGTCAAATCAGGTGTTGTTTTCGATGCGCTTGGCTTTGGCGAGGCTGATCCCGTTGTCCAGACGGTAGAAATCCAGCGTGACACGCTCGACTTCAGAAATCTTGCCGTCCCGCCTGGCGTCCTTGACCATGCCCGCATACGTGGCCTCGATCTCCTTGACGGACTTCTTGGCTTGGAGCGCCTTGTAGACTCCGAACTCGTACCCCCCGCTTTCTCCGGCGACGGCGATTCCCGCCGGTGCCAGGATGGCTGTGCCGAACAACAGAATAACTGCGATGACAATATTTTTCATGTTTCGCCTCCCCTTTGGAGCTCAAAACAGTAAAGCATCAATCTGCTCATCCTCCTATTGCCCCGAAGTTTCACCCAAATGCAAGCCCAATTTATTTCCCAGTCCGCTTCTTCGCCGCCTTGGCGAGGAATTTCTCTTTATCCACGATGAACCGTTCGTGGACGCCCTCGGCCACCTTCTCTACACCGTCGTGGGCTTCGACATCGAACACGAGCCGCCGGCCGTCCACCTCCCGGAGGCTGCTCCGGAAGACGACGGTGAATCCCGCCAGGGCCGCCGACAAGTGGCGGATGTTCACCAGGGTCCCCACGCTCAGCATCTTCTCAGGCAGGTGGGGTCGAACGATCGTGGACGATACGTCTTCCAGCCAGCCGATGATGATGGGTGTCGCCAGGACCTTGGCACCCTGGTTGCCGAGAGAGTCGGCCAGGTGGCGCTCCTCGACAACGTGCTCGATGCGGCCTTCCATCCCCGGGCGGAGGGTCTCGACAAAGGGTGGCCTCATCGGGGGTTTCTCTTGGGGGTCTTCGCCGGACAAGTCGTTCCTCCGTTCTACTTCAGCTTTTCAAGCTCGGAGAAGATGTCGTCCGGGCTGGGAATCGTCCGGAGGTCCTCCTGGACGTTCGCGTAGGCCACCCGGCCGTTCTTGTCGATGATGACGATGGCCCGCTGGGACATCCCCATCTCGTGCATCACGCCGTAGTCGCCCGCGATTTTCTTGCTGAAGTCGCTCAAGACGGGCACCCGGATGCCGTACTGCTCCACCCAGGCCCCCTGGGACCAAGGGCTGTCCACGCTGACGGCCAGGACGTCAGTGTCGAGGTCGGTGAACCTTTGGGCGTTTTCCGAATAAGCCGGGATCTGCTTGGAGCAGACCGGGCTGAAGACGAAGGGAAAGAACGCCAGCATGACATTCTTCTTGCCCGCGTAATCCGAAAGGGAGATCTCCCGATCCCCCGTCGCCTTGGCGGTAAAGGCCGGGGCCCGCTCACCGGCACTGATGACCATCTCACGTTTCTCCTTTTTCATTCATCGGCTCGGCAACGCTCAGACGCGCCGCCAATCTCTATAAGCAATCCGCCGCGTTGACGATGAAGGTCCCGTAGGGGAAGACGCACCGAAAGCAACCCGGTTGACGAATCCGCCCGCCGCTTATCGCAAAATCGATCCGATGATTCCGCCCAGTCCCACCCACACGATGTTTCCAATGTGAACTCCCTTCCTCTTTGGATGCTCAAGATGTCATCCGGACGCAAGCGCACTCGATCTCCCGGTCATCAAATCCCGTTTTTCGCGAAACATCAATCGCCGGACGCCTAAAGCCCAAGGTAGGCTCTCTGCACGGTCTCGTCGTTGCGCAGCGCATCGGCCGCCCCCTGGCCGACGACATGGCCATTTTTGAGGAGATAGCCGCGATCGGCGATCTCCAGGCTTCTCTTGGCGTTCTGCTCGACCAGCAGGACGCCGACGCCGGTCTCGGTCACCCGCCTCAGCGCCTTGAACAGATCGGTGCACAGAATGGGGGAAAGCCCGAGCGACGGTTCGTCGAGAAGCAAAAAGTCGGGCGCCGACATCAGCGCGCGGCCGATGGCCACCATCTGCTGCTCGCCGCCCGACAGCGTTCGTGCGATCTGCCGGCTGCGCTCGGCGAGCCGTGGGAACAGCCCGAGGACCGTCTCGAAGTTCCTGGCTTCGGTCTCCCGTGCCCGGCGCGCGAAGGCGCCGAGCTGGAGGTTCTCGCGCACCGTGAGCTCGCCGAACAGGCCCCGCTCCTCCGGAACCAGCGCGATGCCGGCCTCGACGATCCAGTGCGGCGGGTGATTGGTGATCGGGACGCCGGCGATGGTGACCGAGCTGCCCTCGCGGGCCCGGACGATGCCGCCGACCGCCTTCAAAAGCGTTGTCTTGCCGGCACCGTTGGCACCCAGGATGACGACGAGCTCGCCCGGCGCGACGCCGATGGAGACGCCTTCGAGCACGCGGTGCAGCCCGTAATTCACCGACAGATTGCTGAGCTCAAGCATCGTCGTCCCCGAGATAGGCCCGGATGACCTCGCCGTCGGCCAGTACGTTGGTGGGCGAGCCCTCGGCGATCTTGGCGCCGCTGTTCATGACCACGCAGCGGTCGCACAGGCTGCGGATGGCGTCCATCACGTGCTCGACGACGATGATCGTCCGTTCCTCGGCGCGCAACGCCTCGACCAGGGAGATCCCGGTCCTCAGCTCGGTGGGGTCCAGTCCGGCGAGCCATTCGTCGAGCAGCAGCACCCTGGGCTCCGAAGCCAAGGCGCGGGCGATCTCGACCCGTTTCTGGTCGATGTAGGTCAGCGCGGTCACCGGGGTGTGTTCCGCTCCCTCGAGGCCGACGCGCGCCAGCTGGCTGCGGGCGTAGTCCTCGAGCTCCCTTCCCCAGCGCCGGCGATGGCCGAACACGCCGCCGGCGGAGACGTTCTCGAGCACCGTCAGCGACGGTAGCATGCGGACGATCTGGAAGGTACGGGCGACCCCCATTCGGGCGATGACTCGGGCCGGAGATCGAGAGATCTCCTGGTCGTAGAGATGAATGCGGCCCGAATTGAGCTTGAGCGCGCCGGAGATCAGGTTCATCACCGTGGTCTTGCCCGATCCGTTGGGGCCGATCAGGCCCAGCACCTCGTGCTCGACCAGATCGAACGACAGCGCATCGACGGCCACGAGCCCGCCGAAGGCCTTGGTGACATCGCTGACGGTCAGCACGAGATCGCCGGCCATGGCGCTACCCGTCTCCCCGCTTGAGGCGATGCGTCAATTTCTCGATCAGCCCGACCACGCCGTTGGGCATGATGTAGACGATGAGAAGGAAGGCGACACCCATCACCAGCATCGTCTGATTGGGGAAATGGGCCGATATCAGGTCCCACAGCAGATAGAAGGGAATCACACCGGCCAGGGGTCCCCACAGCCTTTGGGTGCCGCCGAGCAGCGCCATGATGATCACCAGAAAGGAGATCATCGGGCTGAAGGCGATGGTTGGCTCGATATAGGTCCAACGCGGCGCCAGGATCGCGCCGGCGATCGAGGCGATGGTGCCGGAGATGATGAACAGCAGGACCTTGGCGCGGGCGGTGTCGATGCCGCTGTGGACGGCGACCACCTCGTCGTTGCCGATGATGCGAAGCGCGAACCCGAGCCGGGAGCGTCCGATCCACCAGCCGATCAGGTACACCAGCGCCGCGAGCACCAGCAGCTGCCAGTAGATCATCGGCTCGGTAATGCCGGTCAGGACGTAGAGCCCGCTGCTCGTCCCCATGGTGGTCTGCACCCAGGTCACGATCTGGCGAATGAGCTCCGCGAGACCCAGCGTGAAGATGACGAAGTAGACGCCCGAGATGCGGAGCGTCGCCAGACCGATGATCGCCGACAGCGCCGCGCCGACGATCGCCGCCAGCAGGACGAGGACGGGAAACGGCAACAGCTCGACGCCGCCGCCGATCACGTACATGCCGAGCCCGAAAAAGGCAGCGGTGGCGAGTGAGATGTAGTGTGTCGGGCCTGAGAACAACGTCCAAGCGGTCGCGAGCACGGTGTACATGGCGAGATCGATCCCAAGGGACAGCCACACCCCGGAGTCCAGCAGCGGCAGGAACGCGACGGTGCCGAACACCAGCCCGACAACGATGAAGCTGCGCGTCTCGCGGCAGGTCAAGATGCCCGCCTTCCGAACAGGCCCTCGGGCCTGAACAGCAGGACGAGGATGAACAGCAGATAGGCCGCGGCCAGGGTCAGCCCGGGATCGATCAGGCTGGCGACCGCGGTCTCGGCGAGACCGAGGATGAACGCAGCGACGATGGCGCCCCTGATCTCGGCCACCCCGCCCATGATGACGATGACCAGCGCCTTCAGCGTGAAGATGATGCCGATCGAGACGTCGGTCATCAGGAACGCGCTGATCGATGCGCCGCCGGCCGCGGTCACGGCGCCGCCCAGCGCAAAGGCCAGCGCCGAGGCGCGCGGCACGTTGATGCCGACGAGCCCGGCCGACGTCGGGTTGACGGCGACCGCGCGCAAGGATAGCCCGGACCGGGTCCGGTTGAGCCAGACGTAGAGGACGACGCCGAGCGCCGCGGACACCAGGAACGCGGCGATCCGGTTGAGGCCGTAGGGCTGGCCCAGGATCGTGTACGGCCGCTCGAGATAGGAATAGCTGAAATACTCGCCGCCGAACACGGCCAGCATAAGCCCGACCATGATGAAGCTCAAGCCGAACGTCGCTAGGATGCTGTCGACCTCGAGATCGCCATGGCTCTTGGCGCGGCTGACCAGCGGCTGCATCAGGTATCGGTAGATCGCCCAATTCAGGACGAACGCGAGCGGCGCAACGAAGACGATCGACAGGAATGGGCTCAGCTGGGCACCGGTGTAGAACCAGAACGCGCCGAACGCGCCGGCTACCAGGATCTCCCCGTTGGCTAGGTTCATGATCCTCGCGACACCGAATTGAAGCTGCAGCCCCATCGCGATCAGGGCGTAGGTGCCGCCCAGCAGCAATCCGGTGACGATGAGGTCCATGATGATCGTGAATTGATTCCCGTGGCCGCCGGGAATGACGGGTTTTGAGCTCGCAGACGGTGCGTGAGGCAGCATCCCCCCCGCCCTACCCCCCTGGAGGGGAGTAGGGCGGGGGGGATGGACCGGTCATGCTCGGCGGCCTTTTGTATAAGGCAACGGTCAACGCCCGGCGCGGCCGTCATGCCCGCGCCGGGCGTGTATGCGTAGAATTACCAGCCCGACTTGAGCTTGACCGGCTTGGCCCCCGGGCGGCCGGTGGAGCTCACGCCGTAGAACACCCCGTTCTGCCACTGGCCGACCGTCCAGAACTTCTCGTTGTTCTGATTGACGAACTTGATCGGTCCAATGACCGTATCGAAGGTGTTGTTCTTGATATAGGCCGTCACCGCCTTACGATCCGTCGATCCGACGCCTTCGATGGCCTTCTCGAGGATCTGGTAGGTCGCATAGACCATGGCGGACGCCCAGTAATCGGCGGGTTTGCCGGTCACTTCCTTGTGGGCCTTGAAATAGGCCTTCATCTCGGGCGTGTCGGGGTTGACGCCGCCGGCACCGAAAACGCCTTCGATCGACTTGCCGAACTTTCCGACATAGGCCGGGAAGGCGGTGGCGCCCGCGGTGTAGAAGGCCTTGACGTTGAGCCCGTTGATCTTGGCCTGCGCCGTCAGCCCGAAGGTGTCGGGCGGATAGGACCAAGCGACGAAGGCGTCCGGATTGGCGGCCTTGGCGCCCTTGATCACCGGCGAAAGGTCCCGCGTGCCGAGCGGATAGGACTTGTCGTAGACGATCTGGAAGCCGGCCCGCTTGAAGATCGGGCGGGCGGCATTGGCCAGCTCGATCCCGAAGGCGTCGGCCACGTTGACCATGGCGACACGGTTGCCGATCTTGCCCTCGTCCTTCATCTTCTTAAGGATCTCGGCGACCGCGCCGGCGAATGACGTGGTGGTGCCGAGGGTGAAGAAGATGCCGGGGTAGCGTTTGGTCAGCGCCTCGCTCTTGTCGGTGATCACTGTCGAGGTGATCTGCGGGTAGCCGTACTTGGCGAAGATCGGCGCCGTTGCGAGGTTGAGGCCCGTGCCGTAGGGCGCGAGGATGAAATCCACCTTGTCCTGGGTCGCCAGCCGCTGCACCGCCTTGATGGTCTCGCCGGGGTTGGTCCGGTCGTCGTATTCGATGAGCTTGATCTTCGCCCGACCGCTCTTGAGCTTCAGCCCACCCCTTGCGTTGACCTGTGTGACCCAGAGCTTGATGTTGGGCCAGTGTGTGATCGCAGCGCCGGCCGCCAGGGGTCCGGTCTTCGGCGCCACCGCGCCGATCTTCACTGCCTCCGCCGCCCGGGCCGACGGACCGCCCGACAGGGCCGGCCAGACCAGCACAAGCGCGAGGAGGACCGAAAGTCCCCAAAGACACGGCTTTCTGAGGTTTCTTTGAATGCCCTTCATTTCATTGTCCCTCCCCTGACCGTCAAGGATTTAATGACAGGAGCCGAGCGGAAACCGTAAACCTGATAATGACCGAGAGTCGCCCATTGTTATGACAATCTTTCTCTATGTCAATTCTTTAATATTCGAAATATTCCATGAAGTGTGGGGAGGAGGTGCCGAACCTCAAGAGGTTTTGACGGGACGGAAGTGGGGGAGCGAGAGGCCTCCGGCGACGTCCTCGAAAAAGACTTCCACCGGCATTTCGATCGCTGCGTCCTGCGGCGCGCAGTCCCGCAAATCGGACAGCATCCTGGGGCCTTCCTCCAGGTCGATCAGCGCCACGACATAGGGGACATCATTTTTGAACGCGGGGTGGAGAGCCTGGTGAACGATGGCGAAGGAGTAGACGGTCCCCCGTCCGGAAGCGGCCACCCACTCCGTCTCGGACGAGAGGCAATCAGGGCAGTAGGCGCGGGGGTAATGCCTGAAGGCCCCGCAATCCAGGCAACGTTGCAGTTTGAGCGCTTGGCCCTTGCGGGTCTCCCAGAATTCGGCCGAATCGGCGTCCGGGACGGGGAGGGGACGAGCATCCGAAGACATGCCTTCAATCCTTCGTCAGAATGAGGCTTCCAAAGGCGCCGAAGGGCGCGCCGCCGACGCCCGTTACGAGGGCGACCTCGGCGTCGGGAACCTGCCTCTCTCCCGCCGCTTCCCGAAGCTGCCGGACGGCCTCGGTCACGTGAAACATCCCGTCGGCGTGACCCTGCGAGAGGAGGCCCCCATGGGTGTTCACGGGCAGCTCTCCCCCGAGCTCGATCCGGCCGCCCTCGACGAACCCCCCCCCTTCGCCCTTGGGACAGAAGCCGTAGTCCTCGAGCTGGACGATGACGGCGTACGTGAAGCAGTCGTAAATCTCGGCGAAGTCCACGTCCCCGGCCGTCAGGCCGGCCATGGCGTACACCCGCTCGGCCGCGTCCGCCGAGCCGAGGGTCGTGAGACCCGGGGCCTGGGCGGCACTCCGGTGGGTGTGGGCCTCGGCCATGCCGCGCAGGAGGACCGGGCGGCGGCGCAGGTCCCGCGCGCGCTCCGCCGAGACGACCACCACCGCCCCCGCCGCATCCGAGACCTGGCAGCAATCGAGCAGGCGGAAGGGGTCCACCACCCAGGGGGACGACTGATGGTCGTCGAGCGTCATGGCCTTCCGCATCTGGGCGTTGGGGTTCACAGAGGCGTGGCGGCGCATGGCGACGGCGACGGCGCCGAACTGCCGGCTCGTCGTCCCGTACTCGTGCATGTGGCGGCGGGCCGCGAGGGCGTACTGGACGGGGGGGCTTCCCGCGCCGTAGAGGTCGGCCTCGTCCTCGGTCCCCATGAGAAGGCTTGACCTGCGCGGCCGGCCCCGCCAGATCCGGTCGTCCCGCGCCACGACACAGACCGCGACGCGGCAGAGTCCGGCGGCGATCATGGCCGCCGCGTGCTGGATCTGAAGGACCGCGCCTGCGCCGTGGGCGTCCATCGTCGAGGCGACCCGGGCGGGGAGGCGGAGGTATTCGATCAGGTGCTCGGCGGACATCGAGGTGGGGTTGCGGATGGGCAGGTTGGTAAAGACCGCGTCCACGTCCTCGCGGCGGAGGCCCGCGTCCTCGAGTGCGGCGAGGACCGCCTCGGCCTGAAGCTGGAGGTAGGTCCGCCCCGGGAGCGTTCCGATGGCCGTCTCGCCGATTCCCGCTAGGGCGACCCGTCCGGACAAGCCGAAACCCATCAACCGCTTCCTTCTGTTCGGCGTCCGTCCGGCGTCATGACGCCTCGTCGGCCCCGATGTCGGGTCCTCGCGATGCAAGCTCGAAGAGCAGACCCTCCGGCCCCTTGAAATAGAGGGCCTTCCATTTCCCCCGGTCGACGATGCCCGAGTGGCCGATTCCTTTCTCGTCGAGGACCGCGAGCTGGGCCCGCAGGTCGTCCTCCTCTTCCACGCCGAGGGCGATGTGATGCATCCCCCCCGCGCCGAGACGGTTGTCGTCCAGGTCCGGGATCTCGAAGAACGTCACCAGCGTTCCGGGGGTTCCTTCCTCGTCGCCGAAGAAGTAGTGCTTCTGTTCGGGCGCGTCCTGGTTGATGTCGTCCAGGACGAGCCCGAGTCCCACGACCTCGGTCAGAAAGCGTAGCATCTGGTCCATGTCGCGGGTGACCAAAGTGATGTGGTGAAGGCCCGTCAAGCGGGTAGGTGGTGGCATGCCAGTGTCCTCCTTCGTATTGCGCCGTGTCACGCGAATCCGGCGCGGGGTTTCCGTCATCGTGCGATCGGCCCATTCCCCTCGGGGCCGTCGCCGTGGAGACCCGGTTGCTCGCGTCCTCGAAAGGGCTTAGTCGATGACGGCGATGCCGTCGATCTCGACCAGGTAACCCGCGTTGAGACCCGTCTGACAGCACAGGCGCGCGGGGGGCTTCTCTTCGTTGATGTATTCGCGGTAGACCTCGTTCATGGCCGCCCAGTTGCTCATGTCGGTGATATAGACGGTGAACCGGATATAGTCGCTCATGCTCCCGCCGCCGGCCTCGACGACGGTTTTCAGGTTCTCCATGCACTGCCGAGTCTGGCCCTGGATGTCGTCCGGGATCTCCAGGGTCTTTGGGTGGCGGGGGACCTGACCACCGACGAAGAGGATGTTTCCCACCTTCGCCGCGGGGGTCATCCAGGTGATGTGGCCGGGGAGGTTGTCGGATTTGATGGCTTCCCAAGGCATTGAGCGTTCTCCTTTCGAAAGGACGTCCTTCCGGCTCAGGGGTGAACGGCCGGGTCTTCCGTGAAGACGAAACGGCCGGGTGACCGCCGCGCAGAACCGGACTGCCGCGAGGTGAAGCGTCATTTTGCCGCCGTGCGCCCCGGTTTGTCCATCCTGGAATTTCCCTCCGTAAACGGAGCCAAGCCATATCAGGGCGCGGTTTTCTGCTAAACTGTCGCCATCGAGCAAATGGGAAAGGCGCTTTTGAGATTTGGGTCAAGCGCCGGTCAGCACAATTTGAAAACAAGGGGGAAGGGGGGCACGCCATGTCGGAAGGTTTCACCGTCGCGGATTTCAAGCACGTTGCCGATGGAACGCAGGAGGGGCAATTCTCAATCGGCGAGAAAAAGCGGGTTTCCGGTCTGGCCGACCTGGACCCGATCTATCGCAACCTTCTGGACCGTCCCATCACCGCAACCCTTGGGATCACCGGACCGGACGGCCGGATCAATCTCACCCAGATGTGGTTCGACTACGAAGGGGACAAGATTCTCGTCAACACCGCCGCGCATCGGGCAAAGTGCGGATGGATTCGGAAGGACCCGCGTCTGACCATCATGATGGTCAACCCGGATAATCCGTACCACTGGATGAGCATCAAATGCACGGTCGAAAATGAGATTCGGGAAGGAGAGCCGGGCGGGGAGCGCGCGACCCGGCAGACAGACAAGATCTGGGTGAAATACACGGGCCAGGACCCGCCTTACGGGTTGCGCGACCCGGTGATTGATGAGAAGCGTGTACTCTTTGAATGCAAAATCGACCGGATCGCGACATTCGGGAAACCCTAAGGATAAACAGCCATAGCAGGCCGCAAGGCCCCTCCCCTGCGACGGGTGCAAGATTCATCTTCTGACCCCATTGCGACCCGAGGCATGTCATCCTGACAGAGGGGGGGCCTACAGGCCCTGACGAGGGCTCCCGCCTTGCCTTTCGACGCTCGGGTCGGTTGTCATTCCGGAATTACGCAGCTCAGGTAAAATACCCTGTTTTCTCGCCCCTGAAATTCAAAACCCATTGATTTTGTGTCTATTCCGCCTTTGGCTTTGCTTCGTACTTTTTTATACGCCGATGCCGATCGGCGGCGGAACACCTCTCCGGGCAGGACCGCTGAAGCCTTTCCAGTCGCCGCATTGCCCGGGGGATCTCCCGCTTCGCCTGTTGACCCTGTGTTTGCCCGATGCGCCTTCCATGACCCTTTCCCCGCTGGACGGAACCAAAATCCGGTCTTAATCTATCTAATGTAGACGTAATTACAACGAAAGTCAAAGAAAATCACAGTCCTCCCTGACCGGGGGACGGAAATTCACAATTCAGGACTTGTGCCCAGAGACCTTGGTTATTACTGGGAGCGATAAATACTTGACACCTTTGTCACCCTGAGCGATGGGCGA
>CAYRGS010000086.1:0-15701 GCA_964423875.1 uncultured bacterium | reverse complement strand
TCTGGGCCGCGCCCGTGATCATGTTCTTCACGTAGTCCGCGTGACCCGGGCAGTCCACGTGCGCGTAGTGACGGTTGTCCGTCTCGTACTCCACGTGGGCCGTCGCTATCGTGATCCCGCGCTCCCTTTCCTCAGGGGCCTTGTCGATCGAGTCGAACGGAACGAAATCCGCCTGACCCTTCTTCGACAGCGCAAGCGTGATCGCCGCCGTCAAGGTCGTCTTCCCATGATCCACGTGACCAATCGTCCCTACGTTCACGTGGGGCTTCGTCCGCTCGAACTTCGCCTTGCTCATAACTGAGAATCCTTAGTTTGTACCTTCAGTCCATAAGCCGTTCAGCCGATGAAGTCGGCGGCTCCCAGCGTCGCAACCCACCTGCACACCGGACGGGTATCAGGTGACCAGGACCCCTCTCGCTCCTGAGACCCCCGTCCGCTGAATCATCTCCTCCGCCATAGAGGCCGTAACCTGCTCGTATCCGGCGACCTGCATGGTGTAGTCGGCGCGGCCCTGCGTGGAGGAGCGAAGATCGGTTGCGTAACCGAACATCTCCGCCAGAGGGACCAACGCGCTGACCACGTGGGCGCCCGCCCGTCTGGACATGCCCGAAATCTTTCCTCGGCGGGAGGTCAGATCGCCCATGACGTCGCCGAGATAATCCTCCGGAACGACGACCTCGATCTTCATCACCGGCTCCAGGATCACCAGACCGGCTTTTCGCATCGCTCCTTGAAAGGCAATGGAACCCGCGACCGAGAAGGCCATTTCGGAGGAATCGACGTCATGGTAGGAACCGTCCACGACCGTCACCTTCATATCGACCACCGGGTAGCCCGCCAGGATGCCTGTATCGGCCGCCTGGCGCACGCCCTTCTCGACGGCCTTGGCATACTCTTTCGGGATGGCCCCGCCCACAATCGCCCACTCGAACACGATGCCCGAGCCGCGGGGAAGACTCTCCACCTGGAGCTTGACATCGCCGTACTGACCGCGGCCTCCCGTCTGGCGAACAAACTTTTCCCGGACCTCCGCCGACCCCATGGAGGTCTCGCGATACGAGACCCGGGGGTTCGAGACATTGGCCTCGACCTTGAACTCACGCAGCAGGCGATCCACCAGAATCGCCAAATGAAGCTCGCCCATCCCCGACATGATGGTCTGGCCGGTCTCCGGATCGGTTCGGACCTGAAAGGACGGGTCCTCGGCGCCGAGCTTACCCAGGGAAGTCCCCAGCCTTTCTTCATCGGCCTTGGTCTTGGGCTCGACGGCTACGGAGATGACGGGTTCGGGAAATTCGATGGATTCCAAAAGAAGGGGGGAATGACGGGCGGCGAGGGTGTCTCCGGTGGTGGTATGGCGCAAACCGAGGAACGCGACAATGTCGCCGGTCCTGGCCTCCTGCATCTCCTCGCGCTTGTCAGCGTGCATTCGCAGAAGACGACCGATGCGCTCGCTGCGGCCGCGTCCGACGTTCAAAACCTGTTCACCCGTCCGAATCACGCCCGAATAGACCCGGCAGAATGAAAGCTGGCCCATATAGGGGTCGGTCATCACCTTGAAGACAAGCCCGGCAAAGGGGGTTTCGTCATCAGGCGGACGGACCTCGACGGACCCGCCGTCCGGCTTCGCTCCCTGAACCGGCGGAACGTCGATTGGAGAGGGGAGGTAATCCACAACCCCATCCAGAAGGGCCTGTAATCCTTTGTTTTTAAAAGCCGATCCGCAGAGCACCGGAACGCCATGCCCCGTCACGGTCACCCGGCGAAGGACGGAGATCAATTTATCCGTTTCGATCTCGCCGCCCTCCAAGTAACACTCCATGATGTCTTCATCCAGATCGGCCAGCGCTTCGAGAAGGCCGTCCCGCTGGGTCCGGGCCAAGGCTTCCATCTCCTCGGGCACCGGGACAATCCGGAAGTTGACGCCGGACTCATCCTCATCGTATATGCGGGCCTCCCACCGGACCAGGTCGAGGATCCCGATGAAGTCCTCCTCGCTCCCCCAGGGGAGCTGCACGACGAGAGGCTTGGCCGCCAGGCGGTCCCGGATCTCTCCGACAACGCGCAGAAAATCGGCCCCGACGCGGTCCATCTTGTTGACGAAAGCGATGCGCGGCACACCGTACTTCTCGGCCTGCCGCCAGACTGTCTCCGACTGCGGCTCGACGCCGCCCACCGCGCAAAACACGCCGACCGCCCCGTCCAGGACGCGAAGGCTTCGCTCCACTTCCATCGTGAAATCCACATGGCCGGGGGTGTCGATGATTTGAACCAGGTGATCCCGCCACATGCAGCTGGTCGCAGCCGAGGTGATGGTGATACCGCGCTCCTGCTCCTGCGGCATCCAGTCCATGACGGCCGTGCCATCGTGGACCTCGCCCAAACGGTGGGTCCGGCCCGTGTAATACAGAATCCGCTCGGTGGTCGTGGTCTTGCCGGCATCGATATGCGCCATCACACCGATGTTTCGAATTTTATCCAACGGAATGGCCCTGCTCATCGGTTGAACCCCGTCTTCATCGCTACCACCGATAGTGGGCAAAGGCCTTGTTTGCCTCGGCCATCCTGTGTGTGTCGTCTTTTTTCTTGATGGCTGCCCCGGTGTTGTTCGAGGCGTCCAACAACTCCGCGGCCAGCCGCTCCTGCATCGTCCGCTCTTTTCGGTCTCGCGCGAAGGAGATGAGCCAACGGAAGCTGAGGGCCGTTTTCCGGCTTGGCCGCACCTCAATCGGGATCTGATAAGTGGAGCCCCCGACCCTGCGGGAGCGGACCTCCAAGCTTGGCTTCACGTTGTCCACCGCCCGCTTGAAGACCTTCAGCGGGTTGTCCCGGGTCTTCTCTTCGATGATGTCGAAGGCCTGATACATGATCCGCTCGGCCCGGCTCCTTTTTCCTTTCCACATCAGGTTGTTGATAAACTTCGCCACCTGCTGGTCCCCATACTTGGGATCCGGTATGGTTTTTCTATTGCCTGTGATTTTCCGCCGCGGCATCGTCCATCCTTTCCAGCCAGGTTAGCCGGGTTAGCCGGTCGCGGCCGGCAGAACCGCCAGCGTCGCTGAAAAAGACAACCCCTTTGCTCGGCGGTAGGACACTCCCCCGCCGCGCAATCCTCCATCTTTGCTCAACACCTGCCAGGGAACAGTAAAAGGCGTCTCGTCCCCCGGGGTTTTAGGCCTTCGGGCGTTTGGCTCCGTACTTCGACCGGCTTTGCCGGCGACCTTCCACACCCACAGTATCCAAGGCGCCCCGAATAACATGGTACCGGACGCCGGGAAGGTCTTTCACCCGCCCACCCCGGATAAGGACAATGGCGTGTTCTTGAAGGTTATGTCCGACACCCGGGATATACGTGGTGACCTCCATCCCGTTGGTCAGACGGACCCTCGTCACTTTCCGCAGAGCCGAGTTCGGCTTCTTGGGGGTCGATGTGTAAACCCGTAAGCAGACGCCGCGCCGCTGTGGGCATTGCCGCAACGCCGGACTCTTGGTCTTCAATTTGGCCTTCCGCCGGCCCTTGCGCACCAACTGATTGACGGTCGGCAAACTGACGCCCTCCACAGAAAGAGATCCGGCCGCACGGGCGCACTTCGCCGCACGGCCGGAAAGGTTATATGGTAAAATCCCTTCTAATCTAACACTTTAAAGGCTTGTGTCAAGCCCTTTGCTGAACCAACGGCCATTGATCCGGGTCGGAATGACGCGGAACTTCTCTAACCCGGGGGAGACTCACTCTTTAGAGACGCCGACCTCCTTGCTCTTCTTCTGCGGAGCGTCGACGGCTTTTTCGCCATCGGGCGCGGGGACCGACTTCTCCTCGCCCACCACCACGGAAGGCTCAGGCCGCGACTCGGGCATCTTCGTGTTCAGATCGAGCCGCTGGTAGCACCGGGCGCCCGTGCCGGCCGGGATGAGCCGGCCCATGATGACGTTCTCCTTGAGTCCCCGCAGCCGGTCCACCATGCCGCTCACGCTGGCCTGGGTCAGAACGCGGGTGGTCTCCTGGAAGGAGGCCGCCGAGATGAAGCTGGGCGTGCTCAGAGAGGAACGGGTGATCCCCAGCAGGATGGGCTTGCCCGTCGCCGGCTCCTCTTTTTCCACCTGGGCCTGTTTGTTCTTGGCGGCGAACACCTCTTTGGTCACCTGCTCACCCACCAGGAAGTCCGTATCCCCGGGCTCCTCGATGATTAGGCGCTTGAGCATCTGCCGGACGATCACCTCGATGTGCTTGTCATTGATGGTGACACCCTGAAGGCGGTACACCTCCTGGATTTCGTTGACCAGGTATTTTTGCAGCTCTTGCTCGCCCAGAATATCCAGGATGTCATGCGGGTTGACGGCCCCGTCCATGAGGGGCTCGCCTGCGCGCACCGAGTCTCCTTCATGAACGTTGACGTGCTTGCCCCGGGGGATCAGGTACTCGCGCTCTTCATCGGCGTCCGTAATCACCAGGACGCGCCGCATCCCCCGTACGAAACCGCTGAAGCGGACCGTTCCGTCCACTTGACTGATGATGGCCTGCTCCTTGGGTTTCCGGGCCTCGAACAACTCGGCCACCCGGGGAAGACCGCCCGTGATGTCTTTGGTTTTTGTGGTCTCTCTGGGGATCTTGACCAAAACGTCGCCCGCGTCCACGGGGGCGCCCTCGGCCACCATGATGCGCGCGGCCATGGGGAGCAGGTAACGGCCCACCGTCTTGCCGCCGGAATCCTTGATGGAGATGCGCGGCTGGAGCTTCTCTTCAGCGTGCTCCAAGACGACCTTCTGTGAAAGACCCGTCACCACGTCAAGCTCTTCCTTGACGGTGACACCCTCGATCAGGTCGCCGAAGGCGATCCGGCCTTCGTACTCGGTCAGGATGGAAAGGGTGTAGGGATCCCATTCGACCAGGTTATCGCTCTCACCGACCCGCTGGCCGTCTCGCGCCTTGATCTTGGCCCCGTAAACGACCGGATAGTGCTCCCGCTCCCAACCCTGATCATCCTGGATGACGATGCTGCCGTTGCGGTTCATCACGATCGTGTCGCCCGCCTTGTTGACGACCGTGCGCAGGTTCTGGTACCGGAGCACACCGCCCCGCTTGACTTCGAGGGTGGTCTGCATCGCCACCCGGCTGGCGGTCCCGCCGATGTGGAAGGTCCGCATGGTGAGCTGCGTTCCGGGCTCTCCGATGGACTGGGCGGCGATCACCCCCACCGCCTCGCCCAGCTCGATGGCCAGTCCGGTGGCCAGGTTTCGCCCATAACACTTTTGACAGATGCCGGTCTGGGTCTCGCACGTCAGGGCCGAGCGGATGATCACCTTCTCGATGCCGGCGTTCTCGACCCTTTCAACGGCGCTCTCGTCGATCTCCTCTCCGGCCTTCACGAGGATTCCGCCCTTGATCGGATCCTTGATCCCCTGGAGCGCGATTCGGCCCAGTATCCGGTCTCCAAGCGTTTGGATAACCTCGCCGCTTTCCACCAGGGAGGTGATCTCGATCCCGTTGGGCGTGCCGCAGTCCTCCTCAATGATGATGACATCCTGCGCCACGTCCACCAATCGCCGGGTCAGGTAGCCGGAGTTGGCCGTCTTCAGGGCGGTGTCCGCCAATCCCTTGCGGGCCCCGTGGGTGGAAATGAAGTACTGAAGCACCGTCAACCCCTCACGGAAATTGGCCGTGATGGGGGTCTCGATGATCTCGCCCGACGGCTTTGCCATGAGCCCGCGCATTCCGGCCAGCTGCCGGATCTGCTGGGTGCTCCCCCGCGCGCCCGAGTCGGCCATGATGAAAATGGGGTTGAATCGGCCCTTCCTGTCGTTGGCCGACGCGGACCCGGCCGCGCCTAGGCCCGTCATCATCCACTCGTCTTCGGATTGCATCACGCGGAACATCTCGTCCGAGACGTTCTCGGTGACGTGCGCCCAGATGTCGATCACCTTGTTGTACCGCTCGCCGTCGGTGATCAGGCCGTCGCGGTATTCCCGCTCGACTTTCGTCACTTCCTGTTGGGCGCGTAGGACTAAGTCCGTTTTGGCCTCGGGGACGTGCATGTCGTCCATCCCGATGGAAATCCCCGCCATCGTGGCATAGCCGAATCCCGCGTCCTTCAGGTCGTCTAGGAACCGGACGGTGACATCTTTGCCCATGCGTTTGTAGGTCTGGGCCACCAGGATGGTCAGCGCCTTTTTGTCCATCACCCGGTTGACCCCCTCGAAGGGCATCTCCGAGGGGAGCATCTCATAGAGCAGGACCCGGCCCGTCGTGGTGAGGTGCAGCTTGCCGTCCAGCCGGACCCGGATCCGGGCTTGAAGGCCGACTTCTTCCTGGTCGTAGGCCACCCGAACCTCGTCGGCGCTGCCGAACACCCGGTTCTCTCCTCGGCCGCCCGATCGGGGCTTGGTCATGTAGTAACAACCCAGGATGATGTCCTGACTCGGCACCGCCAGGGGCGATCCGCTGGCGGGCGAGAGAATGTTGTTGGTGGACATCATCAAGACCTTGGCCTCCATCTGCGCCTCGACCGAAAGAGGCACATGGACGGCCATCTGGTCACCGTCGAAATCCGCGTTGAAGGCCGCGCACACCAGCGGGTGGATGCGTATGGCCTTGCCTTCGACCAGAATGGGCTCGAAGGCCTGAATGCCCAAGCGGTGAAGCGTCGGAGCCCGGTTCAACAAAACCGGATGGCCCTCGATAACCTCGTCCAGGACGTCCCAGACCTCCGGAACTTCCCGCTCCACCAGTTTCTTGGCGCTCTTGATGGTCGTGACCAGCCCCTTTTCTTCCAACAGGCTGTAGATAAAGGGCTTGAACAACTCGAGGGCCATCTTCTTGGGCAGGCCACATTGGTTGAGCTTGAGCTCCGGGCCGACCACGATGACCGACCGGCCGGAGTAATCCACGCGCTTGCCCAGCAGATTCTGGCGAAACCGCCCCTGTTTGCCCTTGATCATGTCGCTGAGCGACTTGAGCGGCCGCTTGTTGGGTCCCAGCAGGACGCGGCCCCGCCGACCGTTGTCGAACAGAGCGTCCACCGCTTCCTGAAGCATCCGCTTCTCGTTGCGGATGATAATGTCCGGGGCGCGCAGCTCTTGAAGGCGCATGAGCCGGTTGTTGCGGTTGATGACGCGCCGATAGAGGTCATTCAGATCGGAGGTGGCGAAGCGGCCTCCGTCCAGGGGAACCAGCGGCCTCAGCTCGGGCGGGATGACCGGGATCACCGTGAGGATCATCCATTCGGGCCGGTTGCCGGATTTGCGGAAGGCCTCGACCACTTTGAGCCGCTTGATGCACTTCTTCCGCTTCTGGACGCTGCCGGTTTCGCGCAGCTCCGTTTTAAGCTGCGCGCTCAGCTCGTCCAGATCGAGGTTGGCCAGCAGTTCTCGGATGGCCTCCGCGCCCATATCGGCCCGGAATCCGCCCGCATCGAATTCCTGATGCAGCTCCTGGTACTTATCCTCCAAGAGCAGGTCCCCGGGCTTGACATCGGCGTCACCGGGGTCGATGACCACGTAGTTCTCGAAGTAGAGGATCCGCTCCAGTTCCCGCAAGGGCATGTCCAACAGGTGCCCGATACGGCTCGGGAGCCCCTTGAAGAACCAGACGTGGGACACCGGGCAGGCCAATTGGATGTGGCCCATCCGCTCCCGCCGGACCTTCGACAGGGTGACCTCCACGCCGCACTTCTCGCAGACGATCCCCCGGAATTTCATTCGCTTGTACTTGCCGCAAAGACATTCCCAATCCTTGACCGGACCGAAGATCCGCGCGCAGAAAAGACCGTCCCGCTCCGGCTTGAACGTCCGGTAGTTGATGGTTTCCGGCTTCTTCACTTCCCCGGAAGACCACGAGAGGACTTTCTCGGGCGAGGCGATCTTGATCCGGATCGCGTCGAAGAAAATGGGGTCCTTGGGCTTCTCAAAAAGGCTCAGCATGCTGTCCAACGCCGGTCCTCCTTTGGTGGACTTGTGGTGTCCCGGGCCTCAGCCCTAGGTCCCGACTCCGTTGCTCCCGGTCCCATCGCTCACGGGTCCGGCCATCGGGACCGCCTTTCCTTCCTCGATCAACTCGACATCCAACACCAGAGATTGCAGTTCCTTCATCATCACGTTGAAAGATTCCGGGAGACTGGCCTCCAAGGCGCTTTCCCCCTTCACGATGGATTCGTACATTCGGGTCCGGCCAGCGATGTCGTCGCTCTTGACGGTGAGCATCTCCTGAAGGATTCGGGAGGCCCCGTACGCCTCAAGCGCCCATACCTCCATCTCGCCGAGCCTCTGCCCGCCGAACTGGGCCTTGCCCCCCAGCGGTTGCTGCGTGACCAAGGAGTAGGGGCCCGTGGAGCGGGCGTGAATCTTCTCATCCACCAAGTGATGGAGCTTCAGCATGTAGATGTACCCCACGGCCACCTTCTGTTCGAAGGAGACGCCGGTCCGCCCGTCGTACAACTCGGTCTCTCCGCTCTCGGGCAGGCTCGCGTCCGCCAGGGCCTTGCGGATGTCCTTCTCCTTCGCCCCTTCGAACACCGGCGTGGCGAACTTGACCCCCAGGACCTTGGCGGCCCAACCCAGGTGGGTCTCAAGGACCTGGCCCACGTTCATCCGGGACGGTACCCCCAAGGGGTTGAGAATGATCTCGATGGGTCGCCCGTCCGGCATGTAGGGCATGTCCTCTTCGGGAACGATGATGGACACCACGCCCTTGTTGCCGTGGCGGCCTGCCATCTTGTCCCCGACCTGGAGTTTCCGCTTGACGGCCACATAGACCTTGACCAGCTTGATCACGCCCGGTGGAAGCTCGTTCCCCTTGCGCAGCTTGGCGAGCTTCTCCTCCATCAGGCTCTGGATGTAGTCGACCCGGGTTTTGACGGCCGCTTCGATCTCCGCCACCTGCGTCCGCACCTCGCCCGGCATCCCGTCTTTGAGGGCGTTGAAAGTCCGGACGGGCAGCCCCTTCAGAAGCCCCGGGTCGACCGTCGCGCCCTTGGAGAGGAGGGTCTTGTCGGTGCGCGGATCGACCACCCGGGAAACGACCTGCCGGTTCGCGATCAAGGGATGGATCCGTGCGTCCCGATCCTCTTCGAGGATGCGGATCTCATCCTGGTAGTCCTTCTCGATCTTGGCGACCTCGTCCTCTTCGATGGCGACGGCGCGGACGTCCTTGTCCACCCCGCGCCGGGAGAAGACCTTCACGTCCACCACCGTCCCCTCGACGCCCGGCGGGACGGTCAGGGAGGTGTCCCGCACATCGCCGGCCTTCTCGCCGAAGATGGCCTTGAGGAGCTTTTCTTCCGGGCTGAGCTGGGTTTCGCCCTTCGGGGTGACCTTGCCGACCAGGATGGACCCGGCTCCGACCTTGGCGCCGATGCGGACGACCCCGCTGTCATCCAGGTCCTTGAGGGTCTCTTCGCCCACATTGGGTATGTCCCGGGTGACCTCTTCCTTGCCCAGCTTGGTGTCGCGGGCTTCCACTTCGAATTCCTCGATGTGGATGGAGGTGTAGATGTCCTCCTTGACGACCTTTTCGCTGATGACAATGGCGTCCTCAAAGTTGTAGCCGCGCCACGGCATGAAGGCAACCAGAACGTTTCTTCCCAAGGCCAATTCGCCCCGTTCGGTGGCCGGCCCGTCCGCCAAGACTTGCCCCTTCTTGACCTTCTGGCCGAGCTTCACGATGGGCTGGTGGTTGAAACAGGTGTTCTGGTTGGACCGCCGGTACTTGGTCAGGTTGTAAATATTGACCCCGGGCCCTTGGGTGGAGCCCTTTTTCCGGCTGTCCTGGGTCCGGACGACGATCCGGGAGGCCTCCACGTCCACCACCTCCCCGTCCGTCTGGGCCAGAATAACGGCCCCGGAATCCATCGCCGCGATGCCTTCCATCCCAGTTCCGACGAGGGGGGCCTCCGGGCGGAGCAGGGGAACGGCCTGGCGCTGCATGTTGGACCCCATCAGAGCGCGGTTGGCGTCGTCGTTCTCCAGAAACGGGATGAGCGAGGTGGCCACGCTCACCAACTGCTTGGGGGAGACATCCATGTAACCCACTTCGTCCGGCGACGCCATCACGAACTCGCCCCCCGTCCGACACGAGACCAGGTCGTTGATGAACTTCCCGCCCTTGTTGATGGGGGCGTTGGCCTGGGCGATGGTGCATTTATCCTCGTCGATGGCCGTTAAAAACTCCACCTTGTCCGAGACGCGCCCGTTCTCGACCTTCCGGTAAGGGGTCTCGATAAACCCGAACTCGCTGACCCGGGCGTAGGTGCTCAACGACGCGATCAGGCCGATGTTCGGCCCCTCGGGTGTCTCGATGGGGCAGATCCGGCCGTAATGGGTCTGGTGCACGTCGCGGACCTCGAAACCGGCCCGCTCACGGGTCAACCCGCCGGGACCCAGGGCCGACAGGCGCCGCTTGTGCGTCAGCTCGGACAGCGGGTTCGTCTGGTCCATGAACTGCGAGAGCTGGGCGCTGCCGAAGAACTCCTTGATGGCCGCGGCGATGGGCTTGGCGTTGATGAGGTCATGGGGCATGGCAGATTCCAGGTCGATGATGCTCATCCGCTCCCGGATGGCCCGCTCCATCCGAACCAGCCCGATTCGGAACTGGTTCTCCAACAACTCGCCCACGGACCGTACCCGCCGGTTTCCCAGGTGATCAATGTCGTCCACCATCCCCTGGGCCGAGCGCAGCCCGACCAGGTAGACCATGGTCTTCACCACGTCCTCCTGCGTCAGGGTCCGCTGGCTCAGCGGAAGCGAGAGCGCCAGCTTCGAGTTGATCTTCATCCTCCCGATCCGCGAAAGGTCGTAGCGTTTGGAGTTCAGGAAGAGGTTATCGAACAAGGCTCGCGCGGTTTCCCGCGTGGGGGGATCGCCCGGCCGAAGCCGCTTGTAAATCTCGATCAGGGCGTCCTCGGGGCTGTCGACCTTATCGATCTTCAGAGTTGCGAGAATGGTCGCGTCGAACCCGGATTCGGCCTGATGGATGATGTAGAATTTCCGGACCTTGGCTTCGGCGACGGCCTCCAGGACATCCGGCGTGATGGGCTCTCCGGCCTCGAGGATCACCTCGCCCGTTTCCTCGTTGACGATGCTCCGGGCGGCCGCGCGTTCGAGAAGGCCTTCGGGATCCATTTCGACCGATGAGAGCTTGAGCGCCTCCATCCGCTCGTAGGCCTTCCGGGTGATCTTCCGGCCCACCTTGGTCAAGGGGTCCCCCGAATCCGGATCCACCAGGTCCTCCGTGGCGCGCTGACCCACGAGGAACTCGGAGATCTTCTTCTTGAACCCCCCCGACTTGGGGTCGGCGTTGATCTCTTCCGGGGAATAGAAGGCCGCCAAGATCTCCTCGGTGTCCAACCCCAGGGCTCGCAACAGGGTGGTGGCGGGCAGCTTGCGCCGCCGGTCGATTCGGACGTAGAGGATGTCCTTGGAGTCGAACTCAAAATCCAGCCAGGATCCCCGGTAAGGGATGACCCGGGCGGCGAACAAGTGCTTTCCGCTGTGAATCGGCCCGCTGTCCCGGCTGAAGAAGACCCCGGGCGAGCGGTGCATCTGGCTGACGACGACCCGCTCGGTCCCGTTGATGATGAAGGTCCCGTTCTCGGTCATCATGGGGATTTCGCCCAGATAGACCTTCTGCTCTTTGATGTCCTTGACGACGGGTTCACCGTCGAGACCCTTTTCCGTCAAAACCAGCTGAACGATGACGCGAAGGGGGTCGCTGTACGTCATCCCCCGCTCGCGGCACTCCTCCATATCGTGCCTGGGGCGGTACGTAAGCGGCTCCTGGGACTTGGGGTCCACCACGCCCGGCCCGCCCAGGCCCTTGAACTCGCCCGACTTCGACATCCAGGACCCGATCTCGTAACCCACGAAGTTCAGGAAGGCCGTTTCGTTGAAGTCGCTGATGGGGAAAACGCTTTGGAAAACGTTTTCCAGGCCCTCGTTCTCCCGCTCGGAAGGCGGGACCTTGGATTGCAGGAACCGCTCGTAGGACACAAGCTGAATTTCGATCAGGTTGGGAATTTCGACGACCGACAGGCTTTTTCCAAAGTTGATTCGCCCGTCTTCTCCATTGCCCCGGTTTCTCTCTTTCGCCATTCTCCACCCCTATTCGGGACCAGAAGACAAAGGCCCGGCTCGAGCCCGGACAAAAAACCGCTGTGATGCGCGATCAGCTGATCTGGGCTTCCGCTCCGGCTTCGGTCAGCTCTTTCAGGATCCCGTCGGCCTCGTCTTTCGGAACCCCCTCCTTCACCACCCGGGGCGTCGCGTCCACCAGCTCCTTGGCCTCTTTAAGCCCCAGACCCGTCAAGGACCGGACGGCCTTGATGACGGCGATCTTCTGGCCACCAATGCTCGTCAGGGTCACCTTGAACTCCGTCTGCTCGGCTTCGGCCTCGGCCTCCCCTCCGCCGGCGGCGGGCGCGGCGGCCATCATCATCCCGGCCGCGGACACCCCGAACCTCTCCTCCAGGGCCTTGACGAGATCGGCCAGATCCAGGACCGACATGCTTTCGATGTGGGACATGAGGTCTTCTTGCGTGATTGTGCTCATCAATCTTTCTCCGTTGTCCGGCGCCCGGCCTTCGCCGGACCACTTTTCCCGGCCGTTAGGATCCGCTTTTTTGATCCCGGATGGCCGAGAGCGTCATGACCAAATTGACCAACACCCCGTTCAGCGCCCGGACCAGCCCCGTGATGGGGCCCTGGAGGGTCCCGAACAACTGGGCCAGCAAAACCTCGCGCGGGGGCAGCTTCGCAATCCGCTCCACCTCCGAGCCGTCGATCAGGTTGCCGTCGAACACCCCGCACTTGATCTCCAAGGCCGGATGGGCCGCGGCGAACTTCGACAGCTCCCGGGCCGGCTCTATCATCTCCCCATCGCAGAACATCACGGCGGTCGGACCCTGGAACTCCTTCTCCAGAATCGAGAAAGGCGTGTCCTGAATCGCCAGGCGGACCAAGCGGTTCTTGACCACCTGCATCTCGGCCTGATTCGCCTTGAGCGCCCGCCGCAGCTCTGTGATCTCCGAAACGTTCAGGCCCCGGAAATCCGCCAGAATGGCGCCCCGGGTTTTCTCGAAACGCTCCCGGACCTCCACCACCTTTTTCTCTTTGGCCGCTGTCGCCACCGTGTTGCTCCCTCCCGGGTTCGGACGTTATTGAACGTTATCGGTAAGCCGCCGCCACCGCCTGGTGGTCTACCTTGATTCCCGGACTCATGGTGGTCGAAATCGACATCCCCCGAATGTACGCGCCCTTGGCCGAAGCGGGCCTGAGACGCTGAATCGACTCCAACAATGCCCCGGCGTTCTCGAGTAGGGCGCTCGCATCGAAATCGGCCTTCCCGAGCGGCGCGTGAACGATGCCCGCCTTGTCGACGCGAAAATCGACCTTGCCGGCCTTGGTGTCCCGCACCATCCGCGCGACGTCAAAGGACACCGACCCCGACTTGGGGTTGGGCATCAGGCCACGGGGGCCCAGGATCTTCCCCAGCTTCCCGACGACGGCCATCATGTCGGGGGTGGCGACCACGCTCTCGAAGTCCAGCCATCCCTCCCCGATCCGCGCCGCCATGTCCTCGCCCCCGACATGGTCGGCCCCCGCGTCTCGGGCCTCCTTTTCTTTCTCCCCCTTCGCGAAGACCAGGACCCGAACGGACTTTCCGAGTCCACGGGGGAGGACGACGCTGCCGCGGACCATCTGATCGGACTTCCGGGGGTCAACCCCCAGTTTCACGGCGACCTCGACGGTCTCGTTGAACTTCGTGCCCGCCAGCGACCGCGCCAGCTCCAGGGCATCGGCCAGCTCATACCGCTTCGACCGGTCGATCTTCCCGTTGGCCGCGGAATAGCGTTTCCCCGGGTTTGCCATCTCGTTCAGCTCTCCACCTTGATGCCCATGCTGCGGGCGGTCCCTTCGATGATCCGCATCGCCGCTTCCATGTCGCCCGCGTTCAGGTCTTCCTGCTTCCGTTCGGCGATTTTCCGGACCTGCTCACGGCTGACCTGGCCCACCTCTTCCCGGTGCGGCTCGCCCGATCCCTTCACGATACCGGCCGCCTGCTTCAACAAGATAGAGGCCGGCGGCGATTTCGTCACGAATGAGAAGGACCGGTCGGCGTAAACCGTCAAGACCACCGGGATGATCGTGCCTTCCTGCCCCTGGGTCTGGGCGTTGAAGGTCTTGCAAAATTCCATGATGTTCACGCCGTGCTGTCCCAGCGCGGGACCCACCGGAGGCGAGGGCGAGGCCTGTCCAGCGGGAACCTGAAGCTTCAGGGTCGTTGCGACTAGCTTGGCCATGTCGGTTCCTTCACCATGCGCGCGGAGGCGGGCCTCCGGACGTCAGATCTTTTCCACCTGGAGAAATTCCAGCTCCACAGGCGTCGGCCGCCCGAAAATGGTCACCATGATCCGCACCTTGCCCCGCTCGTGGTTGACCGCTTCGACGACCCCGGAGAAGTTGACGAAGGGGCCGTCGACCACACGGAGATTCTCGCCCTCCTCGAACTCTACCTTCGGCTTGGCGGTCTGTTCACCCCGCATCTGCCCCAGGAGCTTCTGGACTTCCGCCTCATTCAGGGGAGTGGGGTCGTTCGTCCCCCCCAAAAACCCCGTCACCTTCGGCGTGTTCTTGACGAGGTACCAAGTATCGGTGTTCATCGTCATCTGGATCAGGATGTAGCCGGGGTAATACTTGCGCGAGGTCACCCTCCGCCGGCCGCCCCGCATCTCCACCACATCCTCGGTCGGGACGAGGATCGCGCCGAACAACTCCGTCAGGGGGGACGCCTGAAGACGCTCCTCGATAGCGGCCTTCACCTTGGACTCATACCCCGAATAGGTGTGGATGACGTACCATTTTTTGTCGGGGTCGTCGTCGACCTCCGATTCTTCCGTTTCCGCGGGCGCGGCGGCTTCCTCTGCATCCGATTTTTCGGTTGCCTCGGGCGTTGCGGATTCCTCCGTACGCGCGGGCGCCTCGGTTTCTTCAGCCACCGGGGGTTCCGCGGTTTGCGCCGCGGTCTCCGCCTCGGGAGGTTCCGGCGCGTCCGGGCGCTCGGCGGCTTCTTGATCCGTTTCCGGGGTCGTGGGCTCCTGAATCATTTAATGATGCTTCCCACCAGTTTGGAAAATCCCAGATCGACGAGGCCCAAATAAACCGCGACAATCATCACGGCGATAATCACAACCCCCGTTGAGGCAAGCGCTTCCTTTCGAGTCGGCCAAGTAACCTTTTTCACCTCGGACCGAACGTCCCGGAGGAAATCCACCGACTGCCTATAAAAAACGGAGATTTTTTCCATATTCCCGCAGGGCCCATGATCCGGATGGTTCAGGAATGGCAGGCCAGGAGGGATTCGAACCCCCAACCCTCGGTTTTGGAGACCGATGCTCTACCAGTTCGAGCTACTGGCCTTCCGATAGAAGTTCTTCAGCCTCACGCCGTCCCGGATTCGCGCGGACGCACAACAATTCCGGAACGGGCCGGTTACCTCGTCTCGCGATGAGGGGTGTGCCGCCTGCAGCTCCGGCAGTACTTCTTGAATTCGAGGCGGTCCGGGGTCTTCTGCTTGTTCTTCGTCGTCGAATAGTTTCGCCGCTTGCATGTTTCGCATGCCAGGGACACAATCACGCGCATTCAATTCACTCCGTTCGGCCCATCCAGATCCGGCATTGGCCGGAGGGTTACTCGTTGATGTCCGTGATAACGCC
>CAYRGS010000085.1:3144-16059 GCA_964423875.1 uncultured bacterium | reverse complement strand
TCAAGTCCACGTTGAGGGGCTGAAAGCCCTTCTCTTCCAGGACGGCCCGGACGCGTTCGAGAAGGACGAGGCTCGGGACGTCCTTGTACGCCGGGTCCGTGTCCGGGAAGTGCCCGCCGAGGTCTCCCAGGGCGGCGGCCCCGAGCAGGGCGTCGCACAGGGCGTGGAGGGCGACGTCGGCGTCGCTGTGGCCCGCCAGGCCCCGCTCGTGAGGGATCTCCACGCCGCCCAGGAAGAGCTTGCGGCCCAGGGCCGTCGCGTGGACATCGTATCCCACCCCGACCCGAATCAAGGCGCCTCGCCCCCGGGCTGCGTCTTCCCCGCGGGGCGTCCCCCGGTCGCGTCAAGCCACAGGGCCTCGGCCAGCAACAAGTCGGTCGGGTCCGTCACTTTCACGTTGCGTAAATCCCCCGGGACAATCCGGACGCGCCCTCCGGCTTCTTCGACGAACGATGCGTCGTCGGTGCCGTCGAATCCGGTCTCGGCGGCGCGGCGCAGGGCGTCACGAAAGACCTCCGCACGGAACGCCTGGGGCGTCTGGGCGCGCCACAGGGTTTCCCGCCGCTCGGTCCTTCGGACCCATTCGCCTCCCCCCTCCCCCCCTTCCCCCTCCGGCTCTCCGGCCCCGGACTTCCGGACGGATTTGACCGTATCGGTTTCGGGGACGGCCGCCAAGGCCGCACCATGCTCGAAGGCGGCGGCCGTCACGCTGTCGATCAGCGTGGGTGTCACGAGTGGACGCGCCCCGTCGTGAACCACGAGGACGTTGTAGCCGGCGGGGATCCGGTCCACGCACCGGCGGACCGATTCTCCGCGGCTCGCCCCGCCGGCCCAGACGGCCCGGACCTTCCGGATCCGGTGGCGCTGGACCATTTCCCGCCGCACCCAGGCCGCGCGTCCGCGCGGCGCGGCGATGTAGACCGCCTGAACGCTTGAGCGCTCGAAGGCCCGCAGGACGTGAACGAGCAAGGGCAACCCGCCCAGATCGTGAAATTGCTTGGATGCCTTGTTCCCGCGGACGCCGAATCGGGTTCCCGCGCCCGCGGCGGGGATGATGGCGGCGGCTTTGACGGCCCCCCCGTTTCCGGGTGGTCCGGGAGGGGGGGGTCGGGACGCGGCCATCAGGAGGCGGTCATCCGCTCCACGTTTTCTTTGAGCCGGGTGAAGATCATCCGGCCCGCGGTGGTTTGCAGAACGCTGGTGACGACGACATCCGCGTTGCGGCCGATATTCTTCCGGGCGTTGTCCACGACCACCATGGTACCGTCGTCCAGGTACGCCACGCCCTGGCCGTACTCTTTGCCCTCTTTCAGGACGAAGACGATCATGGCCTCGCCGGGCAGGACGACGGGCTTCACGGCGTTGGCTAGGTCGTTGATGTTGAGAACGGGGACCCCCTGGAGCTCGGCCACTTTGTTGAGGTTGAAGTCGTTGGTCACGAGCTTGGCGTCCATCTCTTTGCCCAGGGCCACCAGCTTGGTGTCCACCTCCCGGATGTGGGGGAAGTCCTGATTCACCACTTGCACGCGAAGGTTGGGGTCCTTTTGGATCTTCTGAAGGATGTCCAACCCCCTCCGGCCCCGGTTTCGTTTCAGGGAATCCGACGAATCGGCGATGTGTTGAAGCTCCTTGAGAATGAACTGGGGGACGATGATGGTCCCTTCGACAAAACCGGTCTCGCTGATGTCGGCGATTCGGCCGTCGATGATGACACTGGTGTCCAGGATCTTCACGGTTTCCGGACGCCGCGCTTGCCCCTCGTGATCGGCGCGATTTCCCTCCGTGTACAGGGTGAACCCCTCCCCTTTGCGCAGCCCCACCAGCAGGCCCAGGCACCCGCCCACCACGTACAGGGCCAGGACCAGGGTCGACAGGAAGACGGGCGAGTTGATGGGCAGCACCAGCACCGGGGCCTCCAGGAGCCTCGCGGAAAGGAGTCCGAACAGGATCCCCAGGAACCCGCCGCCGACGCTGCGCGGCGAATAACCCGACAACCACCAATCGGCCACCACCACCAAGCCGGAGATGGCGCCGCCCGTCACCGCCCCGATCCCGGCCGCGAAGACGCTGCCCGAGGAAACCGCACCGAGGATATATCCGGCCACCGCTCCGAGAAGGACCCATAAGGCTCGCAACCAGGTCAACCTCACGCCGCAACCCTCCTCTCATCAACCAGATGATGAAACCAATCTTTCCAATCGCCCCGCGTGTCTGAACCGTTGAGATGAATGAAAACGCATTCCGGCCCGCCTTTCCTTTAACCTGGATCGCCCGGCCCGCCGGCCCGCTCTCCGGCCCTCGAATAATCTCCGCTCCGCCCGCCGGATTTGCTCACCAGACGGATGTCGGAGATGACCATCGACCGGTCCACGCTCTTGCACATGTCATAAATCGTAAGGGCCGCAACGGCGGCGGCCGTCAGCGCCTCCATCTCTACGCCCGTTTGCGCTGTGATCCGCGCCCGCGCCTCGATGTCCACCCACGCCGTGTCCCCCGTGGCTTCCGCGGCCGCCGGGGGCGGCGAGGGGGGGGGCACCCCCTCCCCCTCTTCGCTGAGCGAGAATTCCACGTCCACGCCCGAGACGCTCAGGGGGTGACAGAGGGGGATCAGCTCCCCTGTCTTTTTCGCGGCCTGAATTCCCGCTACCCGAGCCACGCCCAGGACGTCCCCCTTGGCCGCGGCGTTCTCGCGGATCAGGTCCAGGGTCTCAGGCTTCATCCACACCCGTCCCCGGGCCGCCGCCTCCCGGCGCGTCACGGCCTTTTCGCCCACGTCCACCATGTGGGCCTGTCCCGACGGGTCAACGTGCGTCAGCGCCATCTCTTTGCTCCAAATTTATTCATGTCGGAATCACCCGGTCCGTCCGCGGTCACAACGACGGACCCCCGTCCGAATTCAATATATATCGGTCCTTCCTGGGGGAGTCAACGCTCGTGCGGGGCGCGCGTTGCAGGTGGGGAGCGGGTGGGAGGGAATCCGGGGGAGCTTGCCTAGATTTCGTCCCGGATGCATGATCGGCTTTCCGTTCTCGGGGCTTATCGAGAATCCGCCGGGAGGGCCGTGGCCGCGGGCCGTTTTCCCGGAACAGTATGGAGGAGTGCTGATGCGGGCGGGATGGTACGAGAAACAGGGTCTGTCCGGGGAAGTCATCCAGGTTGGGGAGATGGACACGCCGGAGCTGGAAGCGGGCGAGGTGCGGGTCCGCCTGGCCGTTTCGGGCGTGAATCCGTCCGACGTCAAGAATCGACTGGGCGCTCGCGGCCCCATGAAATTTCCCCGCGTTGTCCCGCACAGCGACGGAGCCGGGGAGATCGATCGGGTGGGTCCAGGCGTCGATCCCGCCCGCGTCGGCGAGCGGGTCTGGGTCTTCAATGGACAGTGGGACCGGCCCTTCGGGACGGCGGCGGAATTCATCGCCCTGCCCGCCAGACAGGCCGTCCGCCTGCCGGAGGGCGTGAGCGACGCGGAGGGGGCGTGCGTGGGCATCCCCGGGATGACCGCCCACCGCTGCGTGTTCGCGGACGGCCCGGTTCAGGGAAAGACCGTCCTGGTGACCGGCGGGGCCGGGGCCGTCGGGCATTGCGCGGTTCAGCTCGCCAAGTGGGGCGGCGCGTCCGTCATCGCCACGGTGAGCTCGGACGAGAAGGCGGACCGCGCCCGCAGGGCCGGGGGGGCCGTCGGGGGCGGGGCCGATCACGTTGTCAATTACCGGACGGAAAACGTCGCCGAGCGGGTCCGGGAGGTCACCGGCGGCGGAGGGGTGGACCGGATCGTGGAGGTGGATTTCGGCGGGAACCTCCAGGCCAGCCTGGGGGCGCTGAAGAACAACGGTGCCATCGCCACGTACGCGTCCATGGGGGAGATGGAGCCGAAGCTCCCCTTTTATCCCTTTATGTTCCTCAACACAGTCGTCCGGCAGGTCTTCCTCTACACCATGCCCGAGGGGGCCAAGCGCCAAGCCTGCGAAGACCTCGTCCGCGTCATGGAGGCGGGCAAGCTCACCTTCCCCATCGCGGCCGAATTTCCCCTGGCGGACCTCGCCGCCGCGCACGAGGCCGTCGAGGGCGGACAGGCGGTCGGCAACGTCGTCGTCGGGATGGGCTGAGGCCGGGGGCCTTCGGCCGGCCGGGACCGGAAGCCGGCCGGCCGGGAATGGAAGCCCCCGCCGCCGAATGATTGACAGTCCCCCGGCGCGGGAATATCTTTCGGCTAGACGAATGTTCAAGCGCGATTAGCTCAGCTGGATAGAGCGTCGGCCTCCGGAGCCGAAGGTCGCAGGTTCGAGTCCTGCATCGCGCGCCAGAAAACGCAAGGAGGTGGCTGGGAATCACGGCCCCGGCTGCCTCCTTTTTTCGTATAGATTTATCCGCGGATTCGACGGTGAGATTTAATAGTGGCTGAGGGACCTCGGAAGGAAACGCCCTCGATTGTGTCGGGGTAGAGGATCCCCTGGGCGAGGTGGGTGCCCGGCGTAGGGCAGGGCCCTATTCCATACGAATGTGGGAGAGGCGATACAACGCGGTCAGTCCCACCCGGTCGGATACAGACAGACGCCTCTACTCCGATGAGGACGTGGAACGGCTGCTTCTCCTTCGGAGGGCCACAATGGCGGGACGATCGATTGGCCAGATCGCGCATTTGTCGAATGAGGAACTGACGGCCATTGTGGAAGAGGACGAAAGGGCCGAGTCTAAGATACTGCTCGAGACTGAGTGGAAAAGGGAGCATGGAATAAGCCCAAAGAGCAAATCAGCAGCGGACGATGTTGCGGAACCAAATTCTCTGTACGTCCATGCATGCATGGACGCAATCGAACGCCTGGACACCCACGACCTTGAAGAGGCCCTCTTGCGGGCCAAGGTGGCCCTCGGGCGGCAGGGCTTGATTTTTCGAGTGCTTGACCCATGTTGGAGAAGATCGGCGTATCTTGGGTCCGCTGGCACCCTTCGGGTTGCACACGAGCATCTGGCCTCCGCCTTCTTTCGCACCTTTCTGGGGGATTTTTTGGGAGGATTTGAACCTTCTGAATCATCCCCGCAGGTTATCGTCACTACGCAGGCCGGTCAGGTGCACGAGTTTGGGGCGCTCCTTGCGGCGTCGACTGCCGCATCGGCGGGCTACCAGGTCGTCTATCTAGGGCCGAACCTCCCCGCTGAAGAAGTCTCGACGGCGGCCTTGCAGACTAACGCAAGGGCGGTGGCCTTGAGCCTCGTCTATCCTCCGGATGACCCCAGAATTGATAGGGAATTGATGAATCTGAAGCGTCAACTTCCAGGGGAAGTTGCAATCGCGGTTGGGGGAAGGGCCTCGGAGAACTATCGCAATACTCTGGATGCGATCGGTGCGGTCAGAATTCAGAGATTCTCCGAATTCCGAGAATTCCTAGACGGATTTCGGAATTCACCGTGAACCGCCGTTTGCCCCCTTGCGGGATGGGATAGGCCTCTTCGGTCTACGCAATCTGTTTTCCCTCTAGGATCCAAACCCAAAACACCCACCTAAGCTGCGAAGGCCGTACGAATTGGCACATCTGATTCCATCCAAAGAAAGACCAATCATCCTAATTGCCGGCGCGACGGGATACGTGGGCGGAAGGCTTAGGAAATCTCTTGAAGAAGCGGGCCGTCACTTGCGCTGTATGGCTCGGTGGCCCGAGTCTTTGCGACCGCGCGTTGGACCGGATACGGAGGTCATTCCCGCCGATTGCCTGGACCGTGATTCTCTGCCTATAGCGCTCTCAGGCGTGCATACAGCCTACTATCTGATTCACTCGATGGGGTCGAAACACGATTTCGAAGATCAGGACCGGACGGCGGCTCGCAACTTCGGAGAGGCGGCACGCTCGTCAGGGGTGCGGCAGATCATCTATGTCGGCGGTTTGGGAGACGGCCGAGGACAGAATCTCTCCCCCCACCTGCGGAGCCGCCAGGAGGTTGGGAACGTTCTGAGGGGAAGCGGCGTTTCCGTAACTGAATTCCGGGCATCTATCGTGATTGGTTCAGGAAGCCTGTCGTTTGAATTGATCCGTACTCTCGTTGAACGGCTTCCTATAATGATCTGTCCAAAGTGGGTTTCTACACCGGCCCAGCCGATTGCCATCGAAGACCTTCTGGGGTACCTAGTCGCTGCTTTAGACCTCCCTGTTGAGGAAAATCGAATCTTCGAAATTGGGGGTACGGATCAAGTTTCCTACGGTGGGATCATGAAAGAGTATGCAAAACAACGTGGGCTTCGCCGCTTGATGATTTCCGTGCCCGTGTTGACGCCAAGGCTATCTAGTCTCTGGTTGGGTTTGGTGACGCCAATTTATGCGCGTATTGGTCGCAAGCTCATCGATAGCCTGCAGAATCCCACGCTGGTCCAGGACCCCTCCGCCATTTCCGTTTTCGGAATTAAAGCGCGCGGATTGGAGGAGGCCATCCAGAGAGCATTATCCAATGAGGCTTGCGAACTGGCCGAGACCCGATGGTCGGACGCATTCTCCTCAGGCGGGTCTCGACGAAATTGGGGCGGCACTCGGTTCGGAACCCGGATCGTTGACCTCCGAGAGATTTCCGTCGGCGTTCACCCTGCCGATGCCTTCAGACCTATACGCCTCATTGGAGGAAGCGCAGGCTGGTATTACGGAAACACGCTTTGGCAGATTAGGGGTTTCCTCGATCTGCTCTTAGGTGGTGTTGGTATCAGACGGGGGCGCAGGGATCCCGAGTCAATAAGGGTAGGAGACACCTTGGATTTTTGGCGGGTGGACGCCATTGAACCGGATAAAAGGCTTCGACTTTCCGCCGAAATGAAACTCCCTGGGCGGGCCTGGCTCGAGTTTGAAGTGAAAGGGAGCTCACAGGGATCTGTGATTCGACAAACAGTAGTCTTCGATCCACTCGGTCTTTGGGGACTGATCTATTGGTACGCGTTGTATCCAGTCCATCATTTTATTTTTTCACGCATGCTACGTCGCATTGCCGCCTTTGCCCAGCAAACATAAAACGATGAAGAAAACCATCGAATCTTTAACAGAGGATCCGCGTATTTTTGTTCGACTGGGTGGTTCCCCCAACCTTGAAGGCAACGCTGTAGTTTACTGGATGCAGCGGGCACAGCGAGCGGTTGATAACCCCGCCCTAGAGACTGCCGTTCAGGCTGCTAACCTCTTGAGGAAACCCGTCGTCGTCTTCTTCGGTTTGTCCCCTCAGGGTCGGCGCGCCAACTTACGGCACTTCCATTTTCTGGTCGAAGGTCTGGTAGAGACAGCCGATCGGCTCCGTCGCCGCAGAATCGGTTTTGTGGTCCGCCGCCAGCCGAATCACTGTCTTCTAAAGTTCTGTGAAAAGGTACGCCCCTGCCTCGTAATAGGCGACGAGAATCCGCTGCGGGGAGCCGAGCGCAGGAGGCAGAAGGTCACCGTCCGATTGGAAGCCCCCTTTTGGACGGTGGACGCAGATGTAATCGTCCCCTCTGTCCTGCTTGAGAAGGAACACTACGCCGCACGTACCATTAGGCCAAAAATTCGAGATCAACTCGACCAGTTCCTGGTCCCCGTTGGTAATACCCACGTGCACGTCCCGTGGAAAGCGCTACGCAGCCTGTACACTCTCGAACCAGACACCTACCTTCTCGAGGGGTTGGACATCGATCGCTCCGTTCAGCCAGTGAGCCATCTCCGCGGAGGTACGCTTCACGCACTGAGAGCGCTTAAACAATTCATCGGTGATGCCCTCAAGGGGTACGCTAGGAACCGAAACCACCCCGAGTTGAACGAGACCAGCCAGCTTTCACCGTATCTACACTTTGGGCAGATCAGCCCGCACACCGTGGCTTTGGCAGTTCAAGAAGCGGATGCCCCGACAGTGGATAAAAAAGCTTTCTTAGAGGAGTTGATCGTTCGCCGTGAGCTAGCGGTCAACTTCGTACGCTTCAACCCCCATTACGATTCCCTCGAAAGCTGTGAGAAATGGGCTCGGCGGACGTTGCGGGAACATGCCTCGGACCCTCGGTCCTATAGGTACAAAGAGGTTTCGCTCGAGAATGCTGAGACCCATGATCCACTCTGGAACGCTTCACAGAAGCAGATGGTGATGACAGGGTGGATGCACGGATATCTGCGTATGTATTGGGCAAAAAAGATTCTGCAATGGACACGATCTCCAGAGGAGGCATTGAACATTTGCATTCGTTTGAATGATCGCTATGAGTTGGACGGAAGAGACCCCAACGGATATACGGGCATCGCATGGGCGATTGGCGGCAAGCACGACAGGGCCTGGGGACCAGAGCGGGCGGTCTTCGGAAAAATCCGCTATATGTCCTACGAAAGCACTTCCAGAAAATTCGACAGCAAAGCCTATATCCAGAGAATTGAAAGCCTAGAAAAGGGTAGCAAAGGTTAACGGCCCGATGAGGCGCATCGAAATGGCAAGCAATAACAGAAGCCAAAGTTCGACGGATCAGCAGTCGACACCCATTCGAATTGGAATTTCTTCCTGCCTGCTCGGAGAGAAGGTCCGGTTTAATGGGGGTCACGCCAAAGATAGCTTCCCGGTCGACACGTTTGGCTGCTTCGTTGAGTGGGTGCCGGTTTGCCCGGAGGTGGAGATAGGCCTGGGGACGCCCCGAGAGATCCTGCGTCTCGTTCGGATGGACAACGGTATCCGTCTCATAATGCCCAAGCCATGCGTTGATCACACCAACTCCATGCGTGCGTACGCGGAGCGACGAGTGAATGAGCTCACACGGGAGGATCTATCCGGCTACATCTTGAAGAAGGATTCGCCCACCTGCGGAATGGAGCGGGTCAAGGTGTACGATTTCAACAAGGTTCCTTCGAAATCGGGACGGGGGGTCTTTGCGGAGGTACTCTTGGAAGCGTCACCGATCTTGCCGGTTGAGGAGGAAGGACGACTAAACGATCCGCGCCTCCGGGAGAACTTCGTAGAGCGGATATTCGCTTACCACCGGTTAAGGCGACTTTTTTCTAAGCGATGGACTGTGGGCGATTTGGTTGCCTTTCACACAGCCCATAAGTTTCAACTACGCGCGCATACAGAACAGGCCTATCGGTGGATGGGCCGCCTTGTTGCTGACGCGAAGGCCGTGCCGCGGGATAAAGTCCGCTCTCAGTATGAATTTGAATTCATGAGTGCTTTGGCCAAGATGGCAACGCCAAAAAGGAATACAGATGTCCTGATCCACATTAGTGGATATTTCAAAAAGGTCCTCGATGCAGCTTCCAAACAGGAACTCCTGGGACTCATCGATGACTACCGATACGGCTTAATTCCTTTGATTGTCCCGCTGACTCTCATCCGCCACTACATCCGGCGCTTCGACGTCGGCTATCTCCAGGGGCAGGTCTACCTGGACCCCTATCCGAAGGAGCTAATGCTCAGGAATCACGTCTAGGAAAAGTCAGCGACGCGCCCTCCCCGCTCCGCTAGGGGGTTCCCGGCTTCGCCCGAGAAGGATAGAACCGAGAGGAAGTGAGGGTTCTCAATGGGGCGATCAAGAAGAGCATGCGCCCACGGGTTAGATTTTAGGCTGGCGCGAAACCGAGCCTACGCTTCCACCTTGTGCACCTCGAACACCCTAGTTGTTGGCGGGGCGCTGAACAGATCGCCCACCTCCTCCATCATTCTGGGCCTTAACCCTTCCGAGGCGGCCTCGGCGTCTTCCTTTGTTTCCCAAAGGCTGAACGATCCGAATTCGTTCGCTTCATCGTCCCCAATGAAGACCATCGACTTGAACCCCTTCAGAGCTTTGTATGCGGCGGAAGCTACGTGGGCACTCTGGTGCCCTTCATCCAACGTCCCCGGCTTGAAATGCAGCAGATTGATGCGCGCATACATGGATTTTCCTCCTGTTAGTGAGCCTTTTGTTAAAAACCTATATCAGTGTACCCGATTGGAAAACAATCCAACCGGAAAATCACACTCGCTGCGAACGGGATAGCCTTTGACCGGCCTACCAGAAATGACAAATCACGCAAGATTGGCTAACTGACTGCGCATGTACAGGCGACTCGCTAACTTCTATAAGATCGGTGTAATCTGTGTGGTCCTCGCTTGCGCGGGGACGGTGTCTGTGGGTCACTAATCTGAAGAAGAGCTGGAGGAAATATGAGCAAGGTCAGGGTCGGATTGATACAAATGTCCCTGAAATGCGGGACGGACCTTCCGCGCGACGAGATCCGCGAGGTCATGATCGAAGCCCATGTCCCTTTAATCGAGGAAGCCGGAAAGCGAGACGTTCAGGTCCTTTGTCTTCAGGAGCTTTTCACCCAGCCCTACTTCCCGCCCAGCCAGGACATCAAGTGGTGCGACGCGGCCGAGGCCGTTCCGGACGGTCCGACTGTCGAGCGCATGCGGGCGCTCGCGAAGCGGCATGAGATGGCAATAATCGTTCCGGTCGTCGAGGAGGACCTGACCGGTATCTACTACAATACCGCCGCGGTTATAGACGCCGACGGTACCTACCTCGGGAAGTACCGGAAGACCCACCTGCCCCAGGTTGCTGGGTTCTACGAGAAATTCTTTTTCAAGCCGGGAAACACCGGCTACCCCGTCTTCGAGACGGCCTTTCTCAACCTGGGGGTTTACATCTGCTATGATCGCCACTTCCCCGAAGGGTGGCGTGCCCTAGCGCTAAACGGGGCCGAGTATATAGTCAACCCCTCGGCTACGACGACCGGACTTAGTCAATCCATCTGGACGCTTGAGCAGCCGGCTGCCGCAGTCGCCAACGGTGTCTACATCGGCGCTATCAACCGCGTAGGGACTGAGGCCCCGTGGAACATCGGTAAGTTTTATGGTTCGACCTACGTTGTCGATCCACACGGGAAGATCCTAGCCCAGGCGGGCGAGGACGAAGACGAACTGGTCGTCGCGGACATCGACCTGTCTATGGTGCGTGAGGCGCGCAACCGGTGGCAGTTCTTCCGCGACCGCCGGCCCGAGACGTACGGGGGTCTCGCGGAGCCGCGCTGATCCTTTGGCGTCCTAGCCCCGTCTCGAAGGTCACCGGCCAAGGAACTAGAATGACCGTTGTGAAGCTCGTTCTGCCCCTGCTCCTGGGTTCCATCCTGGGGGGAGCGATTGTCACGGTATACACCCGCTATCAATCCATCCTGCCGTGCGACATCCTGACCGTCGAGGCCGTCGCGGCGAGCCGGAGGGCCATTGATAAGGAAACCATTAGGCATCCCGCGATCTCCCAGCTTAAATTGCTTGCCGGCCCTTTTGTCAGAATGGCGATCCGGAGCAAGATCAAGGAAAAAAGGTGGAGTCAGGCAGATTGCGTCCGAGTCGGATATCGCTGGTTGACCGAGAAGGAGTCCGATCTTGTAGGCGAGCTTTTTCCTGAGATCAAATCACTCAAAGGGTTCGGCAAGTCCCTGAAGAGGTTGGAGAAATCCCTGAGAGGGCTGAGGGAACTGCCCCGTTCCGAGAGGCTTGGAATGCTCCCGACGTCCGCCGCTCATATTTCACAAAATGGCCCCTTTTTCCTGTCCTTCACTCGGCCATCGCCACGGTAAGGAACCCCCGAATGTCAAATGGGTGTGATGGTCTCTGTTCCGCGAATGCTCGCTGACGGATGACGGGCTGGGGCGGAGAGCGGCTTAGCCAGGAGAGAACCGGACAATGGTCTCCGAGGCAGGGATCTGGTCTAGGAAGGCGCGGAAGTCGGCCGCTTTCAAAAATGGATCGGATGGGATGCGGTGTCCGCGCACGGCCCACTCCAAAAGCTCGGCGTCGAACGGCCAGGGGCTGATGAGAAGACTGAAGTCGTTCACTCGTTGGACAGCCAGCTCTATGTATCCTTCGGCCGCCGGAACATCCCGGACGCTTCGCACGTGAGACCATCCGCAGCAGGCGATGAGGGATAGGTTGTCCAGGGTGGACACGAACCGGCCATTTCGCTCCAGGCCCTCCGGCGTGACCGCCCGCCGATATGCCGCTTGATTCTCGGCCTCGCCGCAAAGCCTCGCTTCCCTTTCCCGTGACTCGGTAATGTAGGCTTCCACGATGGGCTCGACTTCGGGTGTAAGGCGCTGATGCGTTCGAACATTCCGAGCCGTGTTCAGGAAATGCCGGTTGACCAAGGAAGCGGCGTAGGGCCCGCCTTGGTTATGTACATTTCGGATGCAAAGGCGAAAAACATCGAAGGTGTCCTGGAATGGGACTTCCAGAAAGTCGAGCGGCTCGCCTTTATCGTTCAGGTCGGGCGGAAAATCTGCGCTGTCCCAGGCGTTATCGTGCTCGCGGGCGGCGAGCACGATGTCGTCCCAGGACGACGAGCGGATGAAGCCTCCATTCCCCCAATGCCCGGCCAAAAAACCACACATTCGGGCGTGTTCGGACTGGGTGATGAGGAGCCAGTCACTTTCCAAGGTTCGACGGATCAATGGAAGGGTCTCTATGGAGGAACGTAGATTGTGCGAGCACTTCTTTCACATCACCGTGCGTAATCTGGAATTAAATCTTCTTTCCCCGCCCGGCGGATGTAGGCGTGGGCGGCTTTTTCGATGCGGTCGAGTGTCTCGACTTCGTCGAGGGTCTGGAGCTTCCCGTCGTCCAGGACGATCTTTCCGTCTACAAGCACGGTCCTCACGTCGGACGCTTCGGTCCGCCAAAGCAGATGATTCATGGCGTCGATGAAGGGGTGGGCGGAGGCGCCGCCGATGTCCACCATTGTAATGTCGGCCTTGGCCCCGGCCTTGAGCACGCCCAGTTCGCCTTCCATCCCCAACGCCCGCGCGCCGTTGCGCGTCGCCATGTGCAGGGGGGCCGTCCGGGGGACGGCCTGGGGGTTCAGATTGGCGATGCTCTGAAGCTGAAGCTCGTTGCGCATCTCGACCCATAGGTTCTCCATCACGTCCACGCCCAGCGTGAGCGGGAGCACGTCCAGCTTGAGCCGCCGGC
>CAYRGS010000085.1:0-3134 GCA_964423875.1 uncultured bacterium | reverse complement strand
CATGTTCACCCCGGCCTTCAGCAGGTCCGGCACGCGCGTGATCCCCTTGGCCAGCTTCATGTGGTTCGAGGGACAGTGGACGACGGTCGTCCGGGTTTCCGCCAGGCGCTCGATCTCCGAGTCGTCCAACAGGACGCAGTGGACGAGGATGGTCCCGGGACCGGAGAAGCCCAATTCGTGGAGGAAGTGGATCGGGCGCTCGCCGTAATCCTTGATGATGCCCTCGACCTCCTGCGTGGTCTCGGCGATGTGGGTGTACGTCCCGACGCCCAGCTCGTCGGCCAGCTTTCTGGCCTCCCGGTAGTCGTCGGGGACGGCTTGGCGGAAGGAGACGGGCGCGATGAAGAGCCGCTCGGGCGGGACCTTCCCGTCATCGACCAGCCGGCGGATGCGGTTCAGGGCCTCCTCGCCCGTCTCGCAGATGGGCTCGAAGGGCTTGGTCATGATCCCCCGGGCCAGGTAGCCCCGGATGCCGGTGTCGCCGAAGGCCCGCAGGACCGCTTCCTCCACCCCCGGCAGGTGGAAGGGATAGCAGTGGTCCACGACGGAGGTGACGCCGGCCTTGAGCAGACGGATGGCCCCCAGCGTCGCCCCGAGATGGTAGTCCTCCGCGGTCAGGTGTTGCTGCATCTCCCAGCCGGCCCGGAGGTAGTCGTCCAGCTTGAGCCCCTCCCCGATGGAGAGGCCGGGCGCCAAGTCCCGGAGGTGGTTGTGCATGTCGATGAGGCCGGGCAGGACGATCCGCTCGCGGGCGTCCAGGGTCTTTCCGGCCTCAACCGCCGCGTCCAGCTCCTCAGTTGTTCCCACCGCGACGATCCGGTCGTCCCGGACGGCCACGGAACCGCGAAGGATGCGGTCTTGGTCGTCCAGTCTGACCACAATCCCGTCGCGAATCAGAACGTCAACGGCTTCCATGGGATGCTCCTGTGCAGAGGAATGCAGGGGGGTCTTTTTGAAAGGCGCCCCCCCGCATTTTTTCGCAAGAACTGGTGCCTTGGCCGTGCACCCGGCCAAAAATCAGGCCATCGACAGGTCACAAACAAGCGTTTTTGCCGACCCCGCATCCAACCCGGTAAGGCCCGGCGCGTAGTGCCGGGCCGTCGGAAGTTTTTCAGGGGGTTCCCAACCCCTGGGAGGGGTCCTCTGGGGGCGGTTTTACAAAAAAGCCCCCCTGGAATCCGTGTCCCGTCAAGAACCTCCTAAGTACTTCGACAGGTCGATTGGCGGATACGTGACCTTTTCCAGGGATTTCCGGCCGCGTGGGTTCAGCGTGGCGTCGATCCCCACCTTCGTCGCGATCCCCCCGGCCTCGGTCGAGGGGTCCATCTCGTGTCCCTGCGAATACGGCACGGTGAACAGATCCCGGCGGGCGTCCACGCGGGTGGACAGGCACCAGAGAATTTCCATCGGGTTGAAGATGTTCACGTCCTGATCGACCACGACGACGACCTTGATGTTCACGTGGCTGGTCATCGCGGCCAGGGCCACGTTCTTGGGCTGGCCGGGATGTTCCGGTTTCAGCGAGATGACCGCCATGAACCCGCTCGCGTAGGGCGGCAGGTGGACGTTCCGGACGCCCGGCGCGACGTGCTTGACAAACTTGTAGAGGACCGGCTCCCGGGGAAGCGAGCCGCCCAGGTTCCGGTGCTCCAGGGAAGCCGGGACGATGGTCTGGAAGATGGGGTTCGTCCGGTGGGAGATCGCGCTCACCTCGAAGACGGGCGCTTGGTAGACACCGCTGTAATGGCCGGTGAATTCGGCGAGGGGGCCTTCGGCCTCTCGGTGGTGCGGCGGGATCTCCCCTTCGATGACGATTTCTGTCTCCGAGGGGACGGGGATGCCCGTCGCGGGGGCGGGCGTCATCTCCATCGGCCGGCCCCGCAGCGAGCCGGCGTACTCCATTTCGTCAATCTCGGTCCGGATCCCCGCCGCGATGGACACCACCGGGTCTGTTCCCAGGGCGATGGCGATGGGCAGGGCCTCGTTTCGGGCCTCGGCCTTCTCGTAAAAAGTTAAGAGGTGCCGCCAGTTGTTGATCTGGATCCCGGTTCGGCGCGCGCCCTGAAGCTGGAAGCGCTGGAAGGAGGCGTTGGTCCGGCCGGTCTCGAGGTCCCGGGCGAAGACCACGCCGCCGCTGATGAACCGCCCGTCCCGGTCCCCGCCGTCTTTTTCCGTGTGCCGGGGGATGGGAAGACGGTTGAGATCGGCTTCGTCGCGCAGGACATTTTCCAGGAAAGGGGCGTCCTTCCTCTCGACGGGCCGGAGCGGCCCCTCCATGGCCGAGGCAAGGCGGGTCACCACCTCGTCCGTCTCGCACCCCAGGATGAGGCCCACCTGTTCGGTGTGGCTGAGAACGCCGGCGACTACGGGGATACCGGCGGCCTCGGGGCGGTGGGCGCCGGAAGGATCGGGGGCGGGTTGGGTGAACAGGGCCGCGCCCATTGTGCGGTGTTCCAGCTCGATGGCGACGGTTGCCAGCTCGCGGTCCAGGTTGACCGCCCGGTCGATCCGGTGGAGCCGGCCGCCCCGTTCGAGGACTTCCAGGCTCGACCGGAGGTCGCGGATCCCGGCCGCATCGGTTACGGTCACGGAGTCGTCCCCTTCATTCTTGAGGATTATCGGACTTTGCTTCCGGATCACCGAAAGCGCGGGATGATGTGCTCTCCGATGCGGTGGATGTTCTCCAGGATCTCCTCGTTTGACCACTTCCCGCCGCTTGACACAATGAGGTGGGTGACCCCGGCGTCGGCCATCTCCCGGACCTGCGACACGCACTCCTCCGCCGTTCCGACGATGGAGAAGGCCCGCACCATCCTCTCCGTCACGAGGCCCGCGGCCTTCTCCAGATCTCCCGAGCGGACCATCTCGCGCAGCGGATTGACTTCTTCCAACATCAGGCCGTACTTCGTGACCAGGTCGAGGGAGTATTCCCCGCCGGCCATCATGAGGCAGGCCCGCTTGAGGCTCTCGACGGCCCCGGCCGCGTCGTCGGTGATCGCCACGTGCGCCTGTATCGCGAGGTCGACGCCCTTTCCGTCCCGTCCCGCCGCCTGCGCGGACCGGGCGACCACCCCCGAGGCGTGCCGGGCGAATTCCTGTGTGACGCTGTGGGTGATGCCGCCGTCCCCGTTTTT
>CAYRGS010000084.1:0-16088 GCA_964423875.1 uncultured bacterium | reverse complement strand
AGTTCCGCATCCTCGCCGTCCCGAGCGTCAAGCGGAATGCGGTGATTCCGGATGTTCCGACGCTGAGCGAGCTCGGCTATCCCGCCGTCATCGACCTGTTCCGGGGCCTGAGCGTGCCCAAGGGGACCCCGGCCGCTGTGAAGGCCAAGCTCGCGGACGCCATGACGAAGGCGGCCCGATCCGCCGCATTCACGAAGCTGGCCAAGAAAAAGGGCTTCACGATCGCTCCCCAGAATACCGCCGCGTTCGAAGCCTACCTGGCCAAGATGAACCGGGACGTGATTGCCATCATGAAGAGCGCGGGGATCTATCAGTCCAAGAAGAAGTAGTCACGCCGGCTTGTTGGGGGCCGCCCTGAAAGGCGATTGGACGGGGCGGCCCCGTTTCTCCTCAAACGGTAAAGCCGACAATCAGGGGGTATGCATGCGCGCGAAAAATATCGCGGGCTCCCTCGCCCTGATCGCGTTCGGGATCGCTTACGGTTTCCTAACCACCGGGATTACGGAGCGGACGCTGCCGAACACGCCGGGGCCTCCGTTTTTCCCCCGAATCCTGACGGTTTGTCTGTTGACCCTTTCCGTGGTCTGGCTCATTCAGTCCGTCCGGGGAAAATCCGACGAGATTCCGGCCAGGGAAACAATCGCCGGAAGAGGTCGGAGGGGGAGGGGGGTCGGCCTGCTGGCCATGCTCCTCTATCTCACGGTCCTGCCCTACCTGGGATTTCTCATTTCGACGCCGCCGCTGTTCGGCGTCCTGATGTGGGTGTTCGGCGAGCGGCGGCCCGTCGCGCTTTGCGCATATTCGTTGGCCGTCCCTCTGTTCTTCTACGCCCTGTTCAAGTTGTTGTTCCGGATACAGCTTCCCGCCTCCCCCCTGTTCGGATAAGTGGATGAGCCCCGACGTCCTTGCCGGATTTTTCCAGGCCGTATCCCCGACGGGCCTGTTGGCCACGGCCTGCGGGGCGGTCATCGGATTGGCGGTGGGCATGCTGCCGGGCATGACCATCAGCGCGGGGATCATCGTTGTTCTGCCCCTGACGTTCGTTCTGGACCCGGTGACCTCCATCGCCCTCCTCCTCGGCATGTATGCCGCCGGGATGGTGGGAGGGAGCTTTTCGGCCATCCTGCTCAACATCCCGGGGACGCCCTCCGCTTCGGCCACCGCCATCGACGGCCATCCCATGGCCATACGGGGCGAGGCCGGCCGGGCGATCGGCACGGCCATCGTCGCCAGTTTTCTGGGCGGTCTGTTCAGCTCGGTCTGCCTGTTTTTCATCGCTCCCCTGATCGCCGAAGTCGCCCTCAAATTCCGGGCGGCCGACCTGTTCAGCCTCGTCTTTTTCGGTCTGACGATCATATGCGCCTTCGCCGTTGAATCCGTCGTCAAGGGACTGCTCTCGGGTGCGCTGGGCCTGATTCTGGTCACTGTGGGACAGGACCCGGTCATGGGCACGCCGCGCTTCACCTTCGGCAGTGTGAACCTGCTCTCGGGCATCCAGTTCCTCACGGCGCTCATCGGGCTGTTCGCAATCCCTCAAATCGCGGAGGCGCTGTCCACGGAGATTCGGGCCTTTCAGCGGGAGAGAGGCGTTGGCCGCATCGGAAGGCTTCTGCCCGGCCGGGAGGACCTCAAGCGGATGCGGCTTCCCGTCTCCTTGGGGGCCTTGATTGGAACATTCATCGGCAGCCTGCCCGGCGCGGGCGGACCCATCGCTGCCTTCATCAGCTACGATTATGCGAAAAAGCTGAGCAAAGACCCGGACCGTTTCGGGACGGGGTGTCCGGAAGGGATATCCGCGCCCGAAGCGGCGAACAACGCCGTCTGCGGCGGGGCCCTGATTCCCATGATGACCCTGGGGATCCCCGGAGACCCCGTGACGGCCATCCTGATCGGCGCCCTGCTCGTCCACGGCCTTGCTCCAGGACCGCTCCTGTTCATGGAGCAGGGGGATTTCGCCTATTCAGTCATCATCCTCTTCTTTATTGCCAACTTCTTCACGCTCATTGTCGCTCTGGCCGGGGGCCGCGTCTTGGTGAAGATTATCGATCTTCCAAAACGGGTCCTCATGCCGGCGATTGCGATCCTGTGCGTGATTGGAAGCTATGCGCTGCGGAACTCCGTTTTCGACACCTTCGTGATGTTTGGATTCGGGGTTTTGGGCATCGTGATGCGCCGGCTGAAATTCCCGGTTGTTCCTCTCCTTCTGGCCCTGGTCCTGGGCCGCCAGTTGGAAGAGCATCTGCGGGTGGCGCTGACCGGATCGAAGGGCGACGTCTCGATCTTTTTCACATCGCCTATCAGCCTGGGATTTTTGATCCTCTCGGCCGTATCGATCCTGTGGCCCTTTGTTTCCGAGGCGAGAAGGCGGCGGACATGAGTGAGCGGCCGGCGCATCGAAGACGGCGGACTGATCACGGAGGACGTAGAAGATGAACGCGAGACCGGTCCGGGTGGCCTCGATCGGCATCGGATGGTGGTCGGACGTCCTGGCCGACGCCGTTCAACAATCCGGGGCGCTCGAAATTGTGAGTTGTTACACCCGCTCTGGGGAGAAGCGCGCCGCTTTTGCAGAAAAATACCGCTGCGTACCCGCGCCGAGTCTGGAAGCTATTCTCGAAGACCCCGCCGTTGAAGGGGTGATCAACACCACGCCCAACAACGTCCACCTCGAGACCTGCGCCGCGGCCGCCCGGGCGGGCAAGCACATCTTCGTCGACAAGCCCATCGCCAACACCCTCGCCGACGGACGGGCCATCGCCCGGATTTGCCGGGAGGCCGGGGTTGTCCTGGCCGTGGGTTACCAGCGGCGCCGGGAATCCCACTTCCGCTGGATGCGCGAGGCGGTCGATCAGGGACGGTTCGGACGGCTGGTCCAGGCGGAGGCGAACATCGCCCGGCGCCGGATGGGCCGGTTCGACCTGACCTCCTGGCGCCACCGGGCTTCGGAGATGCCCGGCGGTGTCATGCTCCAGATAGGCCTCCATTATGTGGACGTGCTCGAATACCTCCTCGGTCCGGTGAAGGCCGTCAACGGAACGCTCCGGCACCTGGTCCTGGAAGGCGAGAACCCCGACGTGGCCGGGCTTCAAATGGAGCACGACAACGGGGCTCTCTCCCATCTGCTGGCCTGCTATTGCGCCTCCGACGAGCTGTACACTTTCAATCTGTACGGCGGCGAGGCGACGGCGTACTACAACCTCCACGAAGGGCTGCGCTTACTGCCGCGCGGCAAGACGGAGGTCCAGCACATGACCTTCGCGGAAAACGACACCCTTGTCCAGGAGCTGGAGGAGTTCGCCGGCGCTGTCCGGGGGACGGCCCGGCCGGAGATGGACGGGGAAAGGGCGCTGACTTCCCTCGCCGTGGTCCGGGCGGGAATCAAATCGGCCAAAGAAGGCCGCCGCGTCTCCATCGAGGAGATCCTTCAATCGCCCGACGAATGACCGGGGCAAGACCTGAGCCGGAGTTCCTCAAAAACAGTCTCATCGCTCGTGGATTTGGAGGACATCTTTCGGCTTCGCTCAGGACATGCTTTGAAAACTTCACCCGATAGGGTGTACCCCCCTCCCCCAGACCCCTGTCAGGGGTTGGGGGGACAGTTTTAAAATGTCCCCCCAAGATATTTTCCTCACGTCAACCGTTTCTCGAAAAACGCCAACGTCCGCACCCAGGCGCCCTTGGTGGCCTCGGGGTCTCCTTCGAGGAGCGGAAGGATCACGACGGCCGCGGCCGTTCCCCCGGCGAGCCGGGTCAGGCGGCGCATGAACGCCCGGCGGTCCATCGGCGTGTGGCGGTACTTGTGATAGAGGTCGAAGATTGCCTGGTCATACAATCCTCCTTTCCCAGCAACCGGTTGGTGGATCTCCGCCCGTTCGGCAAAGCCTCCGGGGCGTCCTCAAAGGGCGTCGGAAACAAGAAGAAGAATCCCCGAGTATTGGTGGAGATGCGTCTTGCCTTGGATGGGGGCGATTTCCGACCCCGTGAAGAACCCCGCCACGGGAACGCCTTTCAGTGATTCCCTCAGGGTGCGGGAATCGACGTCCGGCTCCCCGTAGAGGCCGCGGCCGCGCGCCATGCAGTTGAAGTAGAGACCGAAGGATGCATCCGGCCGGTCCCGTTGAAGGTCGGAGGACATCCGCATCAGGTCTTCCCTGGCGCCGGCCGGCTCGCGAAGGGCGAACGTGAGGAGCTGGCCCGTTTTGGCCACGTCGGAGATGGCGATGGCCCCGGAGTCGGGATCGACGCCCATGATGTTGCGGACCAGGTATTGTCCCCGGTCGATCTCGTCCTGGTCCGGCTGCATGGGCAGGCCCACGAAAATCGACGTGACCGCACGCCGGAGGTTCGCCGCCAATTCCTCGCCCGCTGCCTCTTTGAACAACTCCAAGGCCGGCCGGCCTCCCAATTCATAGATGACGTTCTCCTCCGCCCGCGTCACCACCCGGGGCTCGCCCAAGGGGCGGCACGCTTGCGTCATCCGCATGTCCAAGGACACAGTTCCGGTCATGAGCATTCCGACCACCGCGTTGGATTCGATGTTCTTTCCATAGAACTGATACGTCCGGCCCTGGGAGCCGTCCTCCGAGGCCCCCCCGCCGAACAGCGGGACCCCTCCGAACTCCCCCTCGAGCGATGCGAAAAAATGGGTCGGATGGAGGTGGTAGGTGTCGGGCAGGAGGAGGATTGCGTCGTTCCCCGGGCGGCCGGACCGGGGCAGATGCGGCCGGATTTTCCCGGCGATGGCCAGGGCGGCTTCATCGGGCCGGTTGTGGAGGGGTCGCTCCAGAAACGGGAACACCTCAAGGGACGGGGACGAAACCACCAGGACGGCGATTCCCGGGGCGTCCTCGATCTCGCCCTCCTCGGTCAGCACGCCGTGTCCGCTGCATCCGACAATCTTTTCCGCGCCGGTCTTGGCGGAGACGATCTCAAGCATCCTTCCGAACGCGGGGAAGTGGTGCACCGTTGCGAAGACCACCGCCCAATCGGCCCGACCGCCGCCCATCCGGGCCATCGCCCGGCCGGCGGCTTCATCCGCCGCGCGATTCGTGTCGGCGTCCCCCGACAAGCCGCTGCCGGCGGAAGTGGCCCCTTCCAGCATGGAGCGCCCCCCTTTGAGGAGAAAGAATGCCACCTCTATCCTACACACGGAGCCGGAAGGCGTAAACTGGAATCGATGGGCTCCGCCCAGACCGGACCGGGGGCGGTCCGGACACCGGACGAAACAAACGGGGTTCTTGACAGAAAACGCTGTCTCCAAGAAACTGGATGAAAGGGGATTCCGTATTCAGCCCTCCGGGTGGATGGACCGGCTGAAATCGCAATCCCCGCGATGCGGGCTTTCGCCCGTCCGTCTTGTCAATTCCATCCAGAAACGGAGAAGTGGGCCGTGTGGAGTGATTCGACCAAAGAGGAACGGACACCTCGAGACCATCGGTATCGGCAGTGCCGGGCCGACTTGGGCGCCGGAAGCTTCCGGGAAGAGATCAAGAGCTGCGAGGACCTCGAGGACATGCTGGGCGGCATCGGCCGGTCCTTCAAGCTGCTCCAGGATTTCGACGTGGAGGATCCCTACGCCCCTGAATCCCCCCTCGTGATGAACCTGGGACTTTTCACGGGGTCGGATGTCATGACGGGCCTGCGGGCGTTCTTCAGCGCCTACAGCCCTTTGAAGACCTCAAAATCGGGCCGGCCTTCGGCCATGTGGAGCGCCGTTTCGGGCAAGTTCGGCACCAAGCTGGCCTGCGCCGGCGTGGACGAGGTCATCTTCACGGGCCGGTGTGAAAGGTGGAGCTATCTCCTCATCGAGGGGGACCGGGACGCCCGCACGTACACCCTGCACGACGCCTCCGAGCTTCTGGGGATGACCACCCACGAGAAGATCATCTGGTTCGCCGATCACTACGGCGACGCGCACTTCGCCGTCCTCGGACCCTCCGGAGAGAATTGGCGGGGAAACCGGTTCGCCGGAATCGCGTGCAGCACGGAGAATCAGATCAAGTCGCGCCAAGCGAAGCCCCGCTTCGCGGGACGCGGCGGGATGGGAAACCTGATGGGGTCGAAGAACCTCCTCGCCATCGCGGCCAAATCCCCCGATCCCCGGGGCCGGGTGTCCCCGGTCATCAAGACCGTCAACATCGAGGTCTCCCGGGGGGACGGCTCGCGCAACTACCGGGACAAGCGCAAGAACAACGGCGCGGGCGGTACGTGGCGCAACTATCCGCCCCTGCACAAGGCGGGCATCCTGCCTGAGAACAACTTCCGCCCGCAGGGGACAGACGATCCGGTCCGGCAGTTTCGCGACAACTACGAGGAAAACTACTACGTCAAGGACGAGTCCTGCTTCAAATGCGGGATCGCGTGTCACAAAAACGTCTACGACGCCGTCGAGGAAAACGGCAAGCGGAAGCCCGGAAAGTTTCACGTCAAGCTCGATTACGAGCCCCTCAATCTCATGACGACCAACCTCGGCATCTACGACCAGGCGCAGACGCTGGAGATTGTGGAGTTGGCCGACGACACGGGGTTCGACTCCATTACCCTGGGCGTCGTCCTGGGCTACGCCATGGAGTACAACGAGCGGCGCGACCGGGGCGAGCCGGGAGAGAAGATTCTGGGCGGCATCGGATTCGGCGATTTCGAGGGGACCATGAACCTCATCCACCGTTGCGCCGAGGGGCAGGAGCCGGACCTCGGCCAGGGCGTGATGAGGCTGTCCGAATCCCTCGGCGAGACCGACTACGCCATGCACTGCAAGGGGGTCGAGCTCCCCGCCTACCTGCCCGAGACCAACCCCGGCTACCCCTTCGCCCTCGCCGGCGGCCACATGTCCATGCGGACGTTTCTCTTCCTGGTCTTCGAGGAGGAAACCTCCCTGGACTACTGGGAGGACGCCATCCTGAACCGGGGGATTCACTACACCCGCGACGACCTGATCGGCACCTGCAAGTTCGCCGGAACGCCCGACTCCTTCTTCCTGGACGCCATCCGGGACATCACGGGCGTGCCCACAACCGAGCCCGAGTTCAAGGACGCGGTCATGCGGACGTATCTGCGCGGCCTGCTCCTGGAGAGGAAGCAGGGCTTCACGGACGAGGATTACGTCCTGCCCGCCCGGGTGTACGAGCGCCAGGAGCACATCGAGGTCCCGCAATTCATCACGCCGGAGTTCTGGACCGAACTGCGCGCGCGTGTCTTGAAGGGACTCGATAAACGGCTGGAAGAGTTTGGGATGGTGACGTCGGTGTAAGGCGGAACCCGCGCGGGGGCGCTTCCTTCGGCATCGCTCAGGACAAGCCCTGAAAGGCCCCTCCCAGGAGTTGGGAATCCCCCTCCCGCAAAACTTTCATTTGGCGCAAGAAACTGATCGGCGGAGCCTTGAGCCCATCGGATGATAAGAAATATTGGTTGGTGAGAACTCCGTCCTACACCTTCTGCAACGGTCTTTGGCTGCGGCCGGGGATCAACAACCGGAAGGCGGTCAGGATCCCCAGACCTATCAGCTGGAACAGGCGGAGTGTGCAGAACCAGATCCGGCGGCCCTTGCGGTAAGAGGGATAGATCTGCCGCATCACGTTGTCCTGCGGGAAACTGGCTTCCCACAGAAAAGCGACACGGTCGGGGAACCTGGCGATGGTCGGGAGGAGGAGCAGATTGGCGAGCGGTCCGATGTCGAGTTGCCGCGCGAGGCGGACGAGAATCAAATTCTCGAGACGGCGGCGCGGTATGTCCTCCAGCGCATGAATGGCCGCCGCTCCCTGGAACAAATCGGCCGGGAGCTTTGTCTAAAATACCCGGAGGTCTGCGAAGACCCGAAGACGCCGTTCCGGAAGGTCCTGGACCTTGCGGGAGACCTGTTGGGGTAAATTAACATTGCGCTACGGGAACCCGGGAGAACGGCCTTCCGATGGATGTTTGTCTAATCGCCTGAAAGGTTTATTTCACAATTCCGGAAGGATCAAATCTTTCCATGCCTCCGGCCCTTTCAAACCGTTCGAGCGCCGGGACGCGCGCCCGGAAGGTCCTTTGCGCCATCGTCGTTTTTCTATCCCTTCCATCTATCGGCGAGCCGCCGTCCGGCGGGCGCGCCGGAGAGGTGTCCGCCCAATCGCTGTCCGACGAGATCCTGAATACGGTCAAACGCGCCCAGAAGTTTTTTCTGGGCGAGCGCCCGTGCGGCGCCCGACTCGGCCTGAAAGGGGAGGCCTGGCGGGGGCTGGCCGGAGGGATCGAAAGCCGGGTCCTCCACGTAACGCCGGCCGAGGGGAAAGCCGCCGTCGTCCTGCACCTCGTCCGCGTTGACCCGAAGAAGATCGCCATCCGGGGGTTGTTGTCCAAGGACTTCAGACAAAAGGCGTCGACCGCGGCGGATTTTGCCGAGCGATCGGGCGCCCTCGCGGTCACCAACGCCGGGTTCTACGACAAGGCGCTGCGGCCTTTGGGCTTATTGGTCGTCGATGGGAAGCGAAGGAGGTCCTTTGTCGGTCTCCGGGGCCGGCCGAGCGACGCCCTGTATAACGGGGTGTTCCTGGTGAAGGGGGGGAGACTCGCCATCTGGCGCAACAAGGATTACCGGCCCGGAGGCGAGGAGTTGGCGGTCCAGGCGGGACCGCTTCTTATCGCGGAGGGAAAGCCCGCCGCCTCCCTACGGGGTCTTCGGGATTCGAAGCGGCTGGACGGCCGGCTGATTCTGTCGCTGGACGGCCTGGGACGCCTTGTGATTTGGGTGACGGCCTCGCCGCTGGGCGGGATGAACTGGTGTGAGCTGCGCGACGTGATGCTTCAATACGCCGGGCTGGAAGGCGGAGCGAAAAGCCGCAATCCGGAAATACGCTGGGCGCTGAACCTGGACGGAGGCGCCTCCGCCCAGCTCTACGTCCGAAAGAATGGCCTCAAGAGAAATCCGCCCCAGGTCAAAGGCAACCCCGTGCCCGTCGCCCTCGGGTTCTTCCCCCGCAGGTGAGCCGTGAAGGCGCGCGGGGGGGGGGGATGGACCCCTATCGGCCTTGGAACCGGGGTTTCCGGCGGGTCTTCCGGGCGCGCGCGGCCTCGTGGGCGTCCCGGCTGGCGTAGAGGGGGCCTGACGCCAGGGCCTCCAGCTCAATCCCGGCCTCGACGTCCATGGCGTAGGCGCGGCCGATGACGCGCTTGGCCAGGCCGATCCCCAGCGGTCCCCCCTGGAGGAGCTCTTCGGCGAACCGTCTCGCGGCCCGGCCGAGGTCCTTCGCGGGGACGACGCGGTTGACCAGCCCGATGCGGTGGGCCTCGTCCGCTGGGATCAGGTTCCCAGTGAGGATCATCTCCTTCGCCCGGCCGATGCCCACGTTGCGAGCCAGGCGGACGCATCCGCCCCCGTCGGGCATGACGCCCACGCGTGTCTCGACCAGGCCCATCCGGACGCCCCCGGCCGCGATCCGGACGTCGCAGGCCAGGGCGAGCTCCAGCCCGGCGCCGACCGCGACGCCGTTGAGGGCCGCCACCACCGGCTTCTCGATCTGCTCGAATGCGTTGAACGTCATGTTTATCTTCCGGAGGGCGCGCCGCATCCCGGCGGCGGTTTCCTTTTGGAACGTCTTCAGGCAAGACAGATCCAACCCCGAGCAGAACGCCCGGCCGGCCCCGGTGACGATGACCGCGCGGACGGCCTTCCGCGAGGCCGCCCGCTCCAGGGCCGCGTCGATCTCCTCCAGGGATTCCATGAGGAGGGCGTTGAGCCGGTCGGGGCGGTTCAGGGTAAGCGTCAACAGCCCTTTGCTCTCTTTGAGGGTGATGGACTTGATTTCCGCCATGCGGCCTCCTTACCGGACGTATTACCGGCGATTATCCGTCACCCGCCGGGCCTTGAGCGTTGTGCGCTCCAGCGACCTGGGCGGAAAGAATTCCACGTCGGGCCGGAAATGCAGGGCCTCCCGAAGCGCCCGGACGAGTCTCTCCCGCAGGTTGTGCGCTTCTTCGTCGGGGAGCGGCTTTTGGGATTCCACCTGGACAACGCAGGTGTCCCGGCATGGTCGAGGAGGTTGTGGTGTTCGTGGCTCATGGGACGGCCTCGGCCGTAGGGGGGGGGCAACCCGTGGGTTTCCGGGCGGCCTTCTCGGCCATCTTTTCGTTGACCTTGGCGGCATCGACGATGAAGCGCTCGTGGACGCCCTCGCCGACCTTGTCCAGCTCGTCGCGCACTTCGATCCGGAAGACCAGCCGCCGCCGATCGATTTCCACCAGCTCGGCCCGCGCCGTGGCGGTAAAGCCAACGGGGGTGGCGGCCAGGTGGGCGATCTCGACCTTCGTCCCCACGGTGATCCGGCCTTCCGGCAAGTGGAGCTCCACGGCGTCGCTCGCGGCCTTTTCCACGAGGTGGATCATGTCCGGCGTGGCGAAGACGGCGATCCCCTCGAGTCCCCACCGGCGCGTGCTGGTCTCCTCCGTTACGGGCCATTCGGCTTCGGCGGCGAGTCCGATTTTCAAATCCGGATAATCGCTCAACTTGCGTGCTCCCTGAATGGAAAGTCCTTCGTATACAGGATGCAAAGACCATATCATATTGTCCGCGCGCGGGCGGGGGGGATGGTAAGGTGGACAGTGAGTATGTAGAAGGGTTGTCGGAAGGTGGACCGGGGGGGGGATTTGATTTGCCGGCCGCCTTTCCCGGCGCAATCGGCACCGATCGCCGCGAAGACAGGGGATATCCGGCAGGTCAAAAAGGAGGAAGCGGAAAATGACGATCCAACTTAACCCGGGGCGGACGGCGCTTCTCGTGATCGATATGCAGAACGGCTTTTGCCATCCCGAAGGCGGTTTGGCGAAGGCGGGCCAGGACAACGCGCCCCAGGTGGCCGTGATCCCGGCGGTGAAGGAGCTTATCCGCCTCGCCCGGGGCGCGGGAATCCGGGTGGCTTGGTCGAAGCAGGTCCATTTTCCGGAAAACCGCGCCCGCGAAGGTCGCGCGGCGGCCTCCCACCTCAAGAAGAAGCCCAAGGGGGGCAGTCCAATTTGCGCCAGGGGATCGCGGGACGTCGAGTTCGTGGATGACCTGGCGGCCGAAGTGGCTCCGGACGACGAAGTCATCGTGAAGCACAAGATGTCGTGCTTTTACAACACCAGGCTGGACGAAGTCCTCCGGATGTGGGGCGTGACCGGTCTGATTTTGTGCGGGGTGTCCACTTACGTCTGCGTGGAATCCACGGTCCGGGACGCCTACTTCCGCGACTACGATATCGTCGTCGTCGAAGACTGCGTGGCGGGCTCCATCGAGCGCCTTCACCTCGATACGTTGGAAAAGGTCCGGATGTACTTCGGAGGGGTCGTGACGCTGAAAGCGCTGGAGGGTGTGTTGACGGCGGGTTCCGTCGCACACGCCGCCCTCCGAGGATCGGAGTGACCCAGAGAGGAGGCTTCCCTTCATGTGTCCCCTTGAATCGGTGAACCTTCGGATCAACGGAGAAGATCGGTCCGCGCGGGTCGATTCTGGTTTGCCCCTCGTCCGGTACCTCCGGGACGAGCTGCGCCTGACCGGGACCAAGGTGGGGTGCACGCCGGGGGACGGGGATTGCGGCGCGTGCATGGTCCTCGTCGACGGGAAGCCCGAGCTCGCCTGCCTGGTCGGGATGGGTGGCCTGGAGGGCCGGTCCGTCGAGACGATCGAGGGGGAGTCGCCCGACGCGCCCCTGGATGTGGTCCAGGAGGCGTTTGTCAGGAGCGGGGCGATCCAGTGCGGTTTCTGCATCCCCGCCTACGTCCTCGCCGCGCGGGCGCTGCTGAAAGACAACCCGGATCCCTCGGTCGAGGAGATCAAGGAGGGCCTGGACGGCATCCTCTGCCGATGCACGGGATACAAGAAGGTGATCGAAGCGGTGCAGGCCGCGGCCCATTTCAACGCCGCGGGGAGCTGGCCCGACGGGTTCGGGAAGTCCGGTCTCGCGGAGTCCGAGCACGCGGTCCGCAAATCTGTCATCAAGGTGGATGCCGCCGACAAGGTGACCGGCCGGACCGTCTTCGCCGACGACGTCTACATGGAGAACATGCTCTACGGCAAGCTCCTCTACAGCGAGCGGCCCTCAGCCCGGTTCACCCTGGACACCGCGGAGGCGGAGAAGTCGCCCGGCGTCGCCGCCGTCCTGACGGTGAAGGACGTCCCCGGCACGAACCTGATGGGCGTGCGCGTCAAGGACAAGCCGGTCTTCGCGAAGGAAAAGACCCGGAGCGTCGCCGATGTCCTGGCCGCCGTCTACGCCGAGACTCCGGAGCAGGCGGAAGAGGCGGTCCGGAAGATTCGGGTGGACTATGAGGACCTGCCCGGGATCTTCCGTCCCGAGGACGCGACGGCCCCGGACGCCCCCCTGATCCACGAGGACCACCCGACGGGGAACGTCCTCCACGAAGTGACACTCGAGCGGGGAGACGTGGACACGGCCTTCGCCGAGGCCCATTTGGTCGTCGAGGGCGAGTACTCGTGCTCCCGGATCGATCACGGCTTTCTGGAGCCGGAATCAGGCGTGGCCTACGTCGACGAGCGCGGCGTCCTGACGCTGCTGATCGCCTCCCAGTGCCTCTTCATGGACCGGGACGACCTCTGCGGGGCCATCGGGGTGCCCAAGGAGAAGATGCGGGAGATCGTCGTCGCGATCGGCGGGGCCTTCGGCGGGAAGGAAGATCTCTCGCTTCATCCCTATCTGGCCCTGGGCGCGTTGCGAACCGGACGGCCCGTGAAGATCACGGCCACGCGCGCCGAGTCCCTCCTGATCCACCACCGGAAGCACCCGATGCGCTTGCGCTTCCAGACGGCCGTGGACAAAGAGGGCCGGCTCACCGCCGTCCGGAACGAGATCCTGGCCGACGGCGGGCCTTACGCCTACACCGGTCCCTGGGTCATCGGCAACGCCACGATGTTCTCGGCCGGTCCCTACGAGGTGCCGAACCTTCACCTCCACGGCAGGCGGATGTACACCAACAACATCCCCTGCGGGTCTTTCCGGGGGTTCGGGATCAACCAGGTGAGCTTCGCGATGGAGAACCAGATGGACATCATCGCCCGGCGTCTGGGGATGGACCCCTTCGAGCTGCGGCTGAAAAACGTCCTGAAACGGGGGGCGACGATGCCCAGCGGCGTGGACCTGAACTGCACGGTCGGGATCCGGGAGTGCCTGGAGCGGCTGCGGGACGCGGTCCAAGCCGAGGCGCCGTTCGCCCCGCGAAGCGGGGGGAAGGTCGGCGTCGGCGTCGCGGCGGCCTACAAGAACATCGGCGTCGGCCAGGGGCGGCCGGACCGGTCGGCGGCCATCGTGGAGCTGCTCGAGGACGGGGCGGTCCGGGTGCGGACCGGCGCGGCCGATATCGGCGGGGGACAGAGCACGGTCATCGCCCAAATCGCTGCCGAGACGCTGGGCATCCCCTACGAGGCAGTGACGCTGATGACGCCCGACACCGAGCTCACGCTGGATTGCGGCCGGACGGCCGGCTCCCGGCAGACCTACACGACGGGCAACGCCGTCTTCGGCGCCTCCCGCGAGTTCCGCGAAAAGCTGTTCGACTTTGTGAGCGGCCGGTGGGAGATTGCGCGGGAGGACATCGTCTGGGAGGCCGGAAAGGCCTTCCAGTCGCGGGGCGGGAAAGCGATCGCCGCGAACGAGGAGGTCGTCGCCCGCGCGAAGTCGGAAGGCGAGGACCTGACGACGGAATTCCAGTACCTCTGCCCGGAGACCTTCCCCCCGGTGCTGGATCCGGAGGCCGAGCTGGGGATCGCGAAGAAGGATTACCGCAACTATCACAGTTTCACGTTCGTCGCGTCCGTGGCAGTCGTCGAGGTGCATGAGAAGACCGGCGAGGTGGACGTGTTGAAGGTCTTCTCGGCGACCGATTGCGGCACGGCCATCTATCCCCTGGGGGTCGAAGGCCAGGTGGAGGGGAGCGTGCTCCAGGCCCTGGGTTACGCCTTGTCCGAGGAGTACGTGGTCGAGGACGGCGTCCCGAAGACGTGGACCCTGACAGACCTCGGCATCCCGGGGATCAAAAAGGCGCCTGAGATCGTCCCCTTCATCATTGAGGACCCGGAGCCTGACGGACCCTACGGGGCGAAAGGCATCGCCGAGGCATCCCTCCTGCCCGGCGCCCCGGCGATCATCAACGCCGTCTACGATGCTGTCGGCGTCCGCTGCACCGACCTCCCCCTCAAGCCAGAGAAGCTTCGGGAGCTTTTGAAGGGGAAAGCGGAGGAGCCCGCGCGGGTCGGGTCCATTTGAGGGGACGGGGGGGGTGGGGTTCCGGGCGTGTCGGCCATGCCTTTCCCCGGAAGCGCCCATTCGCAATCAGTGACGGGAGACGGCAAGACGGAAGATCACGAGAAATTCATGGCCATCGCCATCGAAGAGGCGTGGCTCGGTCTTCAGTCGGGGGAGGACCCTTTTGGAGCCGTGATTGTTCGGGTGGGTGAAGTGATCAGCACCGGGCGAAGCGTCAAAATCTACACCGGCGATGTGACGGACCACGCCGAAGTCGGCGCCATCGGAAAGGCCACCCGGGTTTTAAGAAATCTCAATCTCGCGGGGTGCACGCTTTATTCGTCCTGTGAGCCCTGTCCGATGTGTTGCGGGGCCATCATCAACACGAACATACCCATCCTGGTCATCGGCGTGCGGCTCGGCGACCTGAAAGAGCTGTTTGGCGAACCCGTGGACCTTCACGAATACACGGCGGAGCGCCTCGTGGAACTCACCGGAGCGAGCACCCGGGTCATCGGCGGGGTCCTCGAACAGAAGGCCAAAGACCTGTTCAAGGGGGTGAACCTTCGATACCGGAAGTGAAGCGGAACGGCCCTGGTCCGGGTTCAGGAGGAGGGGGTAAAGGAGTCAAGTCTTTTGATGATAGAAATGAGACCCAATGACCTTCAGCCGCGTCTTGAATCTTCAAGAGAAAAATTAGTCAACAAAAGATTTGACCTCTTTGCTTCTTCTTATCCCGATCAGGTTCCAAGGGTTGCCGGGTGGGAGGCCGCCTTCTCCAAGGCCTTCAGAAAGTCCGCAGTCCCGGCTACCTGAGCCAACATTCCCCGGAACGCCAGCGCCTCGAGGGAACTTTGGTGGAGTTCCGGCGTCATGGCGGCACAGCCATCGTCCAGGACCAGAGTCCAGAAGCCGCGGTCCGCCGCCTCCCGGACCGTGCTCTGGACACAGATGGTCGTCGTCACCCCGGTGAAGACGAGGTGCGTGATTCCCCGGTTTCGCAAGAGGTCCTCCAGGTCGGTCTCATAGAAGGCCCCCTTTCCCGTCTTCTCGATGACAAATTCCCCGGGAAGGGGTTGAAGCTCGTCGATGATTTCGTTGCCTTTGGAACCTCGGGTAAAGATGCGACCCAAGGATCCTTCGTCCCCGATGCGAATGCCGTGCCGGACCACCCGGGCCTGCTTCACGGCGTCGAGGTCCGAGAGGTCGGGTTTGTGACCCTCTCGCGTAAAGACGACCGGGAGGCCAAGCCGCCGGAAGGCTTCGAGGACTTTCCGGATGGGGCCGACGCAACTCCGGAGGAGCGAGACGTCTCCCCCGCCTAAGCCCAGGTAGCCGTCGGGGCTGCAAAAGTCATTCTGCATATCGATGATCAGGAGAGCCGTGGTCTCAGTCGTCGCCTCAAAGTGAAAAGGACGCGCCTTGACGGTAAATGACGGCATTCTCTATTCCCTCTCCATGATTCGGTTCGCGTCCAGTCCTGATCAGGAACTTCCCCTTTCAATCTCCGCCGATGTCCTTCCCGTTCCCTTTGCGGTTTGAAGCAATTAGAGCCCCCCCCAATGGCCCTGTCAAGAACTTCTCGAACTGAGTCATCCCCAGTTTTAATCGGCCGTATGGGACGAGCCATCGTGTGGCGAGGCCCTGCCGGAGGAAACCATGCAGGAATCTGGAGGACACTATACTTATGTCTGCTTATGCCCTCTTTTTCGTCCTGGTTTCTGGCGTTGCAGGATACGACCAAATGCCTCTTCAAGCCTTTCAACAAAACCGTCATTTCCCATGGGTCTGCTTGTCCTGTCATGACGTCGTATCCTCTCGACCTCTTCCTCGGATACACCACCCAGAAGAAAGTCCCTCCAATTCCCGACCCTTTCA
>CAYRGS010000083.1:0-16166 GCA_964423875.1 uncultured bacterium | reverse complement strand
AGGCAGGTAGCCCACCCGCACCAAGTCGGCCAGGACGCGCGCGTCGGTGAAATCGCTCTTGTCCGGGGTCTGCTTCATCCCGTGGACATAGCCCGCATACCCATCTACATGTCCATTGCAGAATCGTGCGTAGGGGCGGGGCTCCGTACCGGCCTGTCACACGCTCATTGGGAAACAGAATGCTGGAACTTGGTCAGCACCTGTCCGTTGAGTAAATCATTGAAAGCTAACCGGTTCATTCGACCTGCCCCTGTTCGGGCGTTTAAGTTGGTGAGAAACTCGGGCTAAGTGCTCACTCCCCTCGAGTTTCGGCCGCCGGTCCTTCGGGCCGACGTTGCGAAAAGCAGGTTGCCGAATCCCGCAACCCGATCGCGGCAAGTCTCCCAAATACTGACACAGATCATGGCCCGGGAATTTCCGGGTCTGGAAAATTCCCTCTATGACGCTCCGCTTGGGGTGTCCGGGGTTACGGGATCTCGCACCCGCAACGCGGAACCCATGCCCCATGCGAAGCGATCTCCCTGATGGAGGGGGGGAAGGAGGCGAAGATGACCGAACAGCACGGCTTGTCATATCCCACGGCGTCTGTGGACTGGATCCAGGGGATCAACCTGGACGGGCTTCGCGACGGGAGGCTGGCCCGGGCCAAGAAACAGCTCTTCGAGGTCTCGAAGTTCGGGGCCTTTCTCTCTCTCAACGAATGGAACACCCGGTACATCAGCAGCACGTACACGCCCCAGTGGACCACGCCGAGCTCCGGCCTCCGTTACCTCTCTCCTGTGCCGGGACGCCTACCAGCGGGCCTACGACTGGCTCTACAACGCCATCGACATAATCAAGCCGGGGGTCTCCACCAAGGAGATCGCCGAGAAGTGGCCGTCCGGCCCGGAGGTCCGGGCCGACATCGGCGTCATGCACGAGGACCAGACCGCGGGGAACAACTGGGCCCATGGCATCGGCCTCACCCTCTACGAGCCTCCCATGGTGTGGCGGGGATGCTCGCTGGAGCACCCCCAGGTCATCGAGGAGGACATGTGCTTCGCCATCGAGACCCAGGAGGGGGACCACGAGGGACAAGGGGTCCGCATCGAGGAGGTGATCCACGTCACCCGGACGGGGGTGGAGATCCTCTCCAAGTGGCCCGCGAAGGAGATCACCGTCACTCCCGATCTGAGGACGGGTCACGACCGGCCGGAACGGTCCACCAGGAATTGCAAGGGTGCTATAGTGGCCGGGTCATTTGAGCGCACGCGGTGGAGGTGCAAGGGATCATTTCGAGTAAAGAGACGGGCGAATTCTGCGACCTCCGGGGGCGTGTCGCCCTGATCACGGGCGCCAGCCGGGGGATCGGACGGGCCGCGGCCGTTGCGCTGGCCGGGGCGGGCGCGCGCGTGGTCCTGGTCGGTCGCGACCGCGGCGCCCTGGACGAATCGGCCGAGGCCGTGTCGGCGGCCGCTCCGGATGAAGGCGCTGAAGAGAGCTCCCTCCGCCTCACGGCGGACCTGACCGATCCCGATGCGGTGACACGCGTTTTCCGAGAAGCGGCGGAGACCTATGGCGGCCTGAACATCCTCGTCAACAATGCCGGGATCGGAATCGGCAAGGCGTTCGTGGATACGACAATCGAGGACTGGGACCGGACGCACGACATCAACCTCCGGGCCGCGTACCTTTGCGCCAAGCGAGCCGTGGAGGTCATGCGAAACGGCGGGGGAGGGAAAATCATCAATCTCATCTCGGCCTCCGCCCTCGTGGGGATGCCCGGCCTGTCGGCTTACGGCGCGGCCAAGGGCGGGCTGGCGGCCCTCACCCGGGCGCTGGCCGTGGAGCTGGCCCGGGAAAAGATCACAGTCAATGCCGTCTGCCCCGGGTACATCGAGACCGACATGAGCCGGGAATTTCTGAACTCGAAGCCCGGCAAAAGGTTTATCCTCGACAACGTTCCCCTGCGGCGACCGGGGACTCCCCGGGACGTGGCGGCGGCCATCCTGTTCCTGGCCTCGCCCGCGTCGGATTACATAACGGGAGCCATCCTCCCGGTGGACGGCGGCCAGACGGCCAAGTAACTCTACCTGCTGTTCCAGCTGATCTTCGTTAACCGATTGGTCTTTTCAGACCAAGACCCGGGAGGATCCGCAAGGCGGGAGTGAACCCTATGCACAACCGGAGGAAGGGACCGGGATGAGCGGAACGAAGATCAAGCGCGTCGGGGTCGTCGGGTGCGGCGTCATGGGGTCGGGGATCGCCCAGGTCGTCGCGGCGGCGGGGTATTCGGTCTACGTATCGGACGATACGGGCGAAGCGCTCGAGCACGGACTCGACTCAATCCGCTCCTCGCTCGCGAGAGACGTGGAGAAGGGGCGCTCCTCCCGGGAGGAGGCTGACGAGACCTTGGGCCGGATCGCGCGCGGCGCGGACCTGGAGGGGCACGCCGAAGCGGACCTTGTGATCGAGGCCGTCTTCGAGAACCTGTCCGTGAAGAAAGACCTCTTCGGCCGGCTCGACCTGATCTGCAAGCCCGACGCCCTGTTCGCCACCAACACCTCCTCGCTCTGCGTCACAGAGATGGCGGCGGCCACCTCCCGGCCGTCCCGGGTGGTCGGCATGCACTTTTTCAATCCGGCCCCCGTCATGAAGCTGGTGGAGGTCGTCCGGACCACCCTGACCGGCAAGGAGACGTTCGATGCCGCTTGGGCGTTCGTCCGTTCTCTGGGCAAGGAGCCCATCGAATCGGGGGACAAGGCGGGATTCGTCGTGGACCGCCTCCTGATCCCCTACCTGATGGAGGCCGTCCGGTCCCTGGAGGAAGGGGTCGCCACCGTCGAGGACATCGACAAGGCCATGAAGCTGGGGTGCGGGTTCCCCATGGGCCCCTTTATGCTGATGGATCTCATCGGTTTGGACATTTGCTATCATGCCGCGATGACCCTCTACGAAGAATTCCGCGAGAAGGCGTTCCTGCCCTCCCCGCTCCTGAAGCGAATGGTTCAGGCGGGACACCTGGGCCGGAAGACAGGAAAGGGGTTCTATCCGTACGACTGACCCCTCTGTCCGCCGGAAGCCTTGACGAAGTGGAGAGCGTCTCCGGCCGGGGAGTGCGCACCTCCGGCGCGCCGGGCGCCCGGACCGCGGAGCTTCAATTTGCACCTGGACCTTACACAATCGCAACGTCTGATCCGGGATGCGGCGCGCGATTTCGCCAAGCGGGATGTGGCTCCCCGCGCGCCGGACCTGGACCGCGAGAAAACGTTCCCCGCGAACCTGGTGGCCCGGATGGGCGAGATGGGGTTCATGGGAATCGCCGTTCCCCAGGCGCTCGGCGGCGCCGGAGGAGACCGCCTGTCCGAAGCCCTGGTCATGGAGGAGATCAGCCACGCCTGCGCGGCGACCGGGACCATCATGGCCGCCCACAGCTCCCTGGTTTGCGAGCCCATCCTGGCGTTCGGGACGGCCGCGCAGAAGGAAGCATTCTTGCGGCCTCTGGCCCGGGGCGAACGGCTGGGTTGCTTCGCCCTCACCGAACCGGGATCGGGTTCGGACGCCACCGCCCTCACCGCCGGCGCACGCCGGGACGGGGACGGTTGGGTCCTGAAGGGGACGAAGCGCTTCATCACCAACGGGGCTGAAGCGGACGTATGCATCCTGCTTGCCACAACGGACCGGGCGAAAGGGCAGAAGGGTCTCTGCGCCTTCTTGGTGGAGAAGGAGGAATTCGAGGTGGCCCGGGTCGAGGAGAAAATGGGCCTTCACGCCAGCTCGTGCGCCGAATTGAACTTCGACTGCCGCGTCCCCGCTGATCGCCTCCTGGGCAAAGAGGGACAGGGGTTCGCCATTGCCATGGAGGCCCTGGACGGGGGACGGATCACCGTGGGGGCTCAGGCCGTGGGAATCGCCCGCGCGGCCCTAGAGGAATCGATCGCCTATTCACGCGAGCGGTGGACGTTCGGGAAACCCATCGGCGGGCACCAGGCCATCCAGTTCATGATCGCCGACATGGCGGCGGAGATCGACGCCGCCCGGCTGCTGACCCACCGGGCGGCCGTTCTCAAGGACCAGGGCAAACCCTATGGCCGTGAGGCGGCGATGGAGAAGCTCTATGCCTCGGAAGCCGCCATGCGCGCGGCCACGAAGAACGTCCAGATTCACGGGGGCTACGGTTACGTCAAAGAGTTCCCCGCGGAGCGCCACTTCCGGGACGCCAGGATCACGGAGATCTACGAAGGAACCTCCGAGATCCAGCGGCTGGTCATCGCGCGAAGTCTCTTGAAATGAGCGCCCCCCGCTTGTTGCCTCCCTACTTCCGTCCTCCCCTGGATTACCCCAAACACCCTTTCCACGGACTGTTGCGGATTTCCGCCGGGCGGTGTCCGGATCGGGTCGCGCTGGTGGACAGCGAGCGAGAGGTCACGTTCCGCGAGCTGGAGGGCCTGTCCAACGCCTGCGCGCGCGCCCTCCGGGCGGCCGGCGTCGGTCCCGGGGACCGCGTGGGGCTCTTTCTTCCAAATTCGATCGAGTTCGAAATCGCCTTTTTCGGCGTCTCCAAGGCCGGCGCCGTTGTCACGCCCCTGAACGTTTCCTTTAAAGAAGCCGAGGCCCGCTACCAGCTTCAAGACTCCGGGGCGAAGCTCGTGGTCGTGGAGGAGTCCCGGCTCCCGGTGATCGAGGCCGTCTCCTCCGAGCTCCCCGACCTTCGAGAGGTGATCGTCGGGGGAGAGGGCGAAAACCCAGCGGGCCGCCCCCGCTTCCGGGATTGGGTCCTGGCGGAAAGTCCCTCCCCCCCGCCCGAGCCCCCCATCGATCCGCGCGAAGACCCCATCGCCCTGCCCTATTCCAGCGGGACGACGGGGTTGCCGAAGAGGGTAATGCTGACCCACCGGAACCTGGTCTCCAACTACGTCCAGTTCGTGGCCAACCACCGGATCACGGACCGGGACAGCGGCCTGCTGTTCCTTCCCCTCTACCACATCTACGGGGCCATGATCATGGGCGGGTTGATCCTGGCCGGGGCCCCGCAAATCCTGATGGCCCGGTTCGGCGCCGAGGAGGCCCTGCGTCTGGTGGAGCGCCGCCGGCTGACGCTGTTTTACGGCGTGCCGCCCGCGTTGTTGGCGATCTCCCAGCTTCCCGACCTGGAAGATTACGACCTCTCTTCCCTGCGCTACATCATGAGCGGCGCGGCGCCCCTGCCCACCGAGGTCTGCCGGCGGGTGCGGGAGCGGACGGGGGTCCTGACCTTCATGGGCTACGGACTGACCGAGGCCTCCCCGCTGACTCATATGAACCCCCCGGACGAGGCGTGGGTGAAGGAGGCGTCCGTCGGCCCTCCTGTCTCCGACGAGGAACAGAAGGTGGTGGACATCGAGACGGGGGAGAAGGAGCTGCCGCCGGGAGAGGCGGGGGAACTCATCCTCCGGGGGCCGCAGGTCATGAAAGGTTACTAGAACGCGCCCGAGGAGACGGCCCGCGCCCTCCGGGACGGCTGGCTCTACACGGGGGACATCGTCCGGATTGACGAGGACGGCTACGTCTTCATCCTCGACCGGCGAAAGGAGATGATCAAGTACAAGGGGTTCGCCGTGGCTCCGGCCGAGCTGGAGGCCCTCCTGCACGGGCATCCGGAGGTGGCAGACGCGGCGGTCATCGCCAAGGCCGACCCGGAAGCGGGAGAGATTCCCAAGGCCTTCATCGTCCCCAGGAACGATCCCCCTCCGGACCCGGAGCCGATCATGGCCTTCGTGCGGGAGCGGGTGGCGGGCTACAAACAAATCCGCGAGGTCGAGTTCATCGACGCCATCCCAAAGTCCGGGAGCGGAAAAATCCTTCGCAGGGTGCTGAGGGAAAAGGAAGATGCCTCCCGCAGGGGGGCGTCCCAAGAAAACTGAGGGGGTCTCCATGGCAGCGGAAGGGACGCCTTCAGCGGGCCAAGGAAGCCCTGTTCAAGGAGGTGGTCCACGTGACCCGGAACGGCTGCGAGATCCTGTCCAAGTGGCCGGTGCAAGAGATAACGGTAGTCGAGATGTAAGCGACCCCGAGGACCTTCTCCCGGGGAAAGGATGCGCAACGCAGCGAAATATGACGCCGACCGAAACGCCCAGGGCCACATAAAACGGATTTAACCATCGCAACGTAAGCGGGGCTTTCCATTCCTGGAGATTGAAATGCCATCCACCAGACTCGATACCGCAATCCTCAACGGAACGGTGGTCACCCCGGCCGGCCGCTTTGCGGCGAACGTCGGGATTCGCGACGGCCGAATCGCCATCGTCTCCACAAGCCGGCTGGCGGCGAAGCGAAAGATCGATGCCGGCGGCAAGCTCCTTCTCCCCGGGCTGATCGACCCCCATGGGCACATGGCGCACTGCTGGGGGGACGGCGATGGGTTCCGCCACGAGACGCGGCGGATGGCCCTCGGCGGGGTCACCACCTACCTGGACTATGCATCTGGCCCCCGCGGACCGCTGGATTCCATCGGAGGCTGGAAATCCCATATCGAGTCCCATTCTTTCGTGGACATGGGCGTTCAGCCCATCATCAACAGAAAGGAGACCCTTTCCGAGATCAACGACCTGTTCGCCCTTCACGGGATTTCGTCCTTTAAATTCTTCTTCTCGGGACTGGAGCGCGAGTTGTATCCAACGATATTCGCCCTGGACGACGGGACCCTCCTTCGCGCCTTCGAGATCATCGCCGCCCTTAATCCGCCCGCCCGGGCGGTGGTCCACGCGGAGAACTGGGAAATCGGATGGTTCCTGGAAGAGGAATTCCGGCGGCAGGGACGCATGGATGGGGCGGCCTGGACGGACGCCCACCCCCACATCTGCGAGGAAGAGGGCATCTCCCGGGCCTGCCTCTACGCGGAGCGGACCGGTTGTCCGCTCTACATTGTGCACGTCGGATTCAGCGGGGGGCCGAGACTCCTCCAGAAGGCGCGGCAAAGGGGCGTGGACGTCATCGGCGAGACCTGTCCTCACTATCTGCTGGTGGATCGGGAGGACCCCCGAATCAGCCTCGGCAAGTACAACCCGGCCATCAAGTTAAAAACGGATCAGGAAGCCCTGTGGCGGGCCATCGGCGGAAACGGCCTCGATTGCGTTGGTTCCGACCACATCGCGTCCACCGGGCATGAAGAGGCCTTCGCGCGAAAAGACCAGGACATCTGGAACGCCCCCGCGGGACTTCCGGGCTCGGGGACGATCCTGTCCACGCTGTTGCAAGGCGTTCAACGTAAAGACCTCACCTATGAACGTCTGGCCGCGGTCTCGAGCCACAACGCCGCGCGTGCGTTCGGCCTCTTTCCCCGGAAAGGGCATATCGGTGTCGGCGCGGACGCGGACATCGTGATTCTAGATCCGAGCCGCGCGTTCACGTTCCGGAACCGGGACTTCCTCCTGGGAGTATCGCTCCTGGAGGGCATGCGGATTCGGGGCAGGCCCGAACGGGTCCTCCTCAGGGGCCGGACGATCGTGGAAAACGGCCGGGTGGCGGCCGGAGAACCGGGAGGGAGGTATCTCGAACGCAGGCACACGCCGTTCGGGAATGCAGCGTAGGGAGGATGGGCGCATCGCTTGACCCTTCCGCTCCTTTATCCGCCTCTCCACCGCGCATCTATTGAATTCCGGTGGAGGAGAGAGGACGCCTGGGAGCTGATTCAGAGGGCGACCGCTCGAACCCCCGGGCGCCACCGGCCGGTGTTCGAGGACCAAGGTCCGAAACCCGGTCTGGTCCCGCCGCGAGGCCCGTCGCAAACCGGATGGGGACTCCGTAACTGATCCCGTGGAGCCTGGCGCCCCGGGGGTCCACACCCACCCCCATAAACGATGTCGATCACATATCCCTGCTCATTGAAGATGGGCCCTCCGCTGTTTCCCGGGTTCACGGACTCCCGTCGTGAGCGTGGTCTTGGCCTTTCCCTCCATCATGACTCCGCTGGGAAATCCGATGATGGCGACGCGTTGCCCCTGGCGGACCTTTTTCGGGTCGGGCTCGATGGCCTGGACGACCGGCATGTCGTGAAATGGATCGATCCGAAGCGCAGCCGCGTCCACCTCGCGGGAGACCTTGAGGACCTTCACAGGAAGCGGGCGGTCCGTATCGGCGAAGGTGGCGCTCAGAAGGACGGTCCGTCCGGACCACCCTTTGCTCCGTAGAAGGTCATTCTCCCGCCAAGGCTCGGCGACGTGGCGACCGGTCAGGATGGTTCCCCGGTGGTCAATCACAAACCCCGTTCCCTGGAGCCTGAGGGTCACGGGGACGCCCGCTCGGACTCCCGCCGGAGCGTCACCTCTTCTATACCCTTCAGGTGCCTTCCCGTCCAAAGGAGGATCCCCACGACCGATCCAGCCATGAGGAGAAGTCCCAGAAACACTGCCATCAGGAGGCGGATCGACTGTTGAAGCTTCACCCGCCCCAGAATCTCCTGGACGATCCCGGAGGCTTTTTCCGGTTTTTTCCCTTTGCTCGTCGTGACCTCCGCCAGGGAGTCCGAGACCATCGCCTGAAGCATCTTCCCATCGACCCCGCACCGGCCGAGGACGAATTTCAGTCGTGAGGTGAATGGGGACCCGTCTTCGAATAGAAGGGCCGAGCCGCCCTGTCCGAGCCGGATCCGGTCTCCACTCGTGAGCTTCGCCACGGAGATCCGCTCTCCGTTGACGAATGTGCCCTGGGCGGATGAGTTGTCTTAAAGGACATGGATTCCACACTCGAAAGCGAGGTGGGCGTGTCGCTCCGTGACCATGGGAAACAACTTTGGGTCAAAAGAAACGTCCAAAGCCTTCCCGGAGCCGATCTCAACACGCTCCGAATGGAACTTCAGGGCGTCGCCGTCATCTATTTTCAACCGGATATTGGCTTTCATGGTCAATCCCTCCCGAGGCAGGGGCATGACCTCTCGAGCGCTCTTGGGTCGGATCCTCTTTCTTGTTCGATTCAGCTTAGGCCGTTGAGATTTTTAACAGGATCTCGACCCTCTTGAGGTGCGGTTCACCGAATCTCATTTATTTAGATTGATTGACTCACGGTAAGGATTCAGTTCATCGATGAATCTTTTTGCCCCATCGTCCGTCAAAAGAGTCGAAGAGTTTATTGTACCAATGCAAAAAGGTTTGGATACTCAGGCCGCGATTGCGGCATTGGACGGTATCCGCCGCGGCTGTCCATAGCGTGCGACGTGAACCGCTCTTATAATTGAAGGTCCTGTAGGGATGGTCAGTTTCGCTGTCACACCGGGCATTCATCGAACGGGCGATGCTTCGCGCGCTTTTCCAATCCATCTCGAGAACTTCCAGGATTGGATCGTCCGCCACCGAATGGCGGGATCGAATGAAAAAGGTTTACGAAGCCGTCGATTGTAAGAAAGGTGAGTTTCTCGACGCGCTGAAAGATCTCCTCCGCCATCCGAGTGTGAGCTACACGGGCGAAGGCGTGGCCGAATGCGCCGAGCACTTGCGGAATTGGCTCGAAAGCTGGGGGGTCGCAACCCGCGTTGTCCCCACGGGAGGACATCCCGTCGTTCTCGGCGCCCTCTCCCCGCCCTCGGCCTCCCGAAGGGTTCTCATCTACGGACACTACGACGTAAAACAACCGGGAGACCTCTCAGAATGGGATACGCCTCCCTTCGAGCCTGTGGAGAGGAACGAGTGTATCTACGCACGCGGGGCGACGGACAACAAGGGGCAGCTTCTCGCAAACGCCCTCGCCGTCCGTACCCTTCATGAGATGGAAAAGCTCCCGGTCAAGGTCATTTTCCTCTTCGAAGGAGAGGAGGAGGTGGGCTCGAAGAACCTCCGCTCTTTCGCCGAAGCCCATCGGGAGGAATTGAAGGCGGACCTGCTCTACGCTTCGGACGGCCCCCGCCACTTCAGTGGACGACCCACGGTGTTTCTCGGATTTCGGGGTCTCCTGAGAATGCGCCTCACGGTGCGAAACGAAGTCGGAGCGCACGTCCACTCGGGGAACTTCGGAGAGATCATCCGCAACCCCGCCTGGGATCTAGTGCACCTCCTCCATGCGATGAAGTTGCCCGAGGGAGAGGTGTTGATTCCGGGATACTATGATGATGTCGTGCCGCCCTCGCCCCTCGAGGGCCAAGCACTGAGTAACATGAACACCTGCGAAGAGGAGATTCGGCGCAGTCTGGGTATCGAGCGCTTCTACGGCCCTGAAAATCTTTCGATGAATGAAAAGCTCATGTTCCGACCCACCCTCACACTGGAAGGCTTCGACTGCGGGATGGAGTCCACCATCATTCCCGGCCACGCGACGGCCTACCTCGATGCCCGCCTCGTGAAAGACATGACGCCTGAAAATACCTTCCGGAAAATCAAGGGCTATATCGAGGCCCAGGGCGTCTCCCACGCCACGCTGACACGGTTCTCCAGCTATCCTCCAACGAAGACACCGATCGACAATCCCTTCGTCCGAACTGTACTCGATGCCTTTGAGAATATGCATGCGGAGGGGATCCTCGAAGCACCGCCCGTTCTTCAGCCCACATTGGGCGGGAGCCTCGGCAACGACATCTTCACCGAAACGCTCGGTCTACCGACCATCTGGGTTCCGTATGCCCAACCGAACAATGGCCAGCACGGGCCGAATGAGCATCTACGCATCGATCACTTCATAACCGGCATCAAAATGAGCGCGACAGCACTCACCGCGTTGGGACACTGAGCCTTTGAAGCTGAAAGAGGAAGAGAGCGGCGGTCGTTGATGAATTGAAGGCAAATTTGCGCGCTGCTCCGAGGACAAGCTCGCTCTCATCGAAATCGGCCCCGACCGACTCCCCCTCATTGAAGCGGTAGAAACCTATTTCTTCAATAGCCAGTTGGTGAGCTTACCGGAAGGCACGATATGCTTGATTGCGCCGACGGAGTGCGAACAGAACAAGAATGCGGGGAAAGTTCTGGAAGAGATCGTTCAAGACGATAACCCCATTCAAACGGTGCAATTTGTGGACATTCTCCAGAGCATGCAAAATGGAGGGGCCCCGCCTGCCTTCGACTTCGGGTGGCGTTGACTGAATCCGAAATTGCGAAAATTCACCCATCAGTACTCCTGACCGATTAACGCTATGATGAGCTGGTCGATTGGGTCGAACGGCACTATCGCGACCGTCTGCATCCCGATGACCTAGCCGACCCGAGCCTGGCGGAAGAAAGCCGGAGCGCACTCGATGAATTGACCCGAATTCTGAAACTGGGCTCCATCTACCGGTTTCAGTAACCAGCCCGAACTTTTTGTACAATCGTCCACATCGGCCCCGCCCTAGGAATCGCCCATTTGACTGAACCAGCCCGATCGGAAAAAATAAAGCCCCGAGAATACGGCAACGGCAAACGAGCCTGCGGATCCCTTCTCTGCCCGGTGGGGGCGCCCGACCGCCGTCCCCGTAGTCCGGTTCCACCCCGCTCGACTTCCAAGAGGAATCTCCATGAGCCAGTCCGTCATCGACGCGCATTCACACATCCTCGTGGCCGAGGCCGAGCACCTGGCCGCCGAGTTGAAGCCCCGCTACCCAAGCGGTGCGGGAACGGATTTTCAGGGACCCGAATCCGCCGAGGTGAACCGGAAGAAGTTTCCTACGGATTTCAAACCGGGCATGGCGGACATCAAAACCAAACTGGCCGACATGGACCGCATGGGGATAGACCTCTCCGTCCTGTCCGCCTCTCCGCTCACCTATCACGCCTGGGCCGAAGGCGAAGACGCCGTCCGGCTCTCCCGAATCCAGAACGAGGCCATGACCGAGATGGCCGCGCAGCACCCGGATCGCTTCGCCGCCCTGGCGACGATTCCCCTTCAGGACGTGAGTCTGGGAATCGCGGAACTCGAGTACGCCGTGCGGACCCTGGGCCACAAGGGCGTGATGATTCAGACCAACTTCGGTGGCCGAGACCTGGACCACCCGGTCTATGAGCCTTTTTATGACCGGCTGGAGGCGCTGGACGTGCCGTTGTTTTTGCATCCCCACGATACGGCGGGAAAGGAACGGTACCAGGACTATTACCTGACCAACCTCATCGGCAACCCGCTGGAGACGACGATCGCCGTCGCCCGGATGCTCCTCGGGGGGGTGTTCGAGCGCCACCCGAAGCTGAAGGTCTGTCTGGTTCACGCGGGCGGGCAGTACCCCTATATCCGGGGGCGCCTGGACCATGGCTACAGCGAGCGCCCGGATGCCCGAAAGCTCGCACCCAAAGAACCCAGCGCCTACCTGGCGCAGGTGTGGTTCGACAACATCACCCACTGGGACCCGGCGCTGAAATTTCTGATCGAGACCGTCGGAGAGGACCACGTCTACCTGGGAAGCGACTATCCCTTCGACATGGCGGATTTCGGCTGCGTCGAACAAGTGCGCCGCGTCGTCCCGGAAGGCCCGGCGCGCGAGAAGATCCTGGGCGGCAACGCGGTCGGACTCCTGAAACTGTAGACGTCAGCCCGGCACCCGGCTCGCCTCGCCCCCCCCCCCCCCCCCGCCCGCCCGCGGGACCCGTTGCGGCCATGAAGAAAAAGGGCGAACCCGCCCGCCCATCCTTATCCCTGACGCGGAGATAACCGACATGGATTCGTTGAAGGAGACTGTCCGGCGGAAAGTCGACGAGCTCAGAGACGAGGCCGTCGGGCTTTTCCAGGACCTGGTTCGCATCCCCAGCTTCAATCCCCCCGGAAACGAAAAAGAGGTTGCCGACTTCTGCGCCGAGATCATGCTAAAACTCGGAATGGAAGTGGACCAGATCGAGCCGCACCCCCTCCGCGTGAGCAATCGCGGCCGGCTTCGCGGGTCGGAAGGGACGCCGGTCCTCCTTTTCAACTCCCACCTCGACACCGTCCACCCCGGCGACGAATCGAACTGGACGCACCCACCGCTTTCCGGAGAGATCCACGATGGCCATCTCTGGGGCATCGGCTCGAACAACATGAAAGTGGGGCTGGCCGCGGCCCTGTTCGCCGTCCGGACCCTGAAGGCCTGCGGCGTCAAGCTACGCGGGGACATCCTCCTGACCCAGACGGCGGACGAGCTTCAGTTCGGCTACAAGGGGATCAAGGTGATGGTCGAGCAAGGGATGATCGGGGCCGACTACGGCGTCTACACGGAGTCGGATCGTCCGGTCAAGGTGGAAATCGGCCACCGGGGAATCGTCCTGTTTGACGTGACCGTATACGGCGTCGGCGCACACACCACCCGCCAGGAAAAGGGGGTGAACGCGATCTATCAGGCGATGAAGGCGGTGGAATCGCTGCGGCGGATGGAGTTTACCGGGTGGGAGCCCCATGCCTTCGTCCCGGGCGCGCCCCTGCTGAGTGTCAACCGGTTCAACGCTGGATTCTCCGACACGATCTGCGCCGACCGGTGCGTCATCCGCTGCGACTGCCGCACGCTTCCGGGGCAGACGACGGACAACGTGCTCACTGACGTGCGGGCCGTTCTCGACCGCCTCCGGGCCGAAGATCCGGGTTTCCGCGCGGACCTCTCCGTCCACCTCGAGGGCTCGCCCTCCACCATCCATCCGGATGAACCCATTGTTCAGGCCCTCCAACGGGCCTACGAGGAGGTGAGAAAGGAGCCCATTGGGATCGGTGGGGTGATGAGCACCAGCGACGCTCGCTTCCTGAGAGTCGAGGCCGGCATCCCGACGGCCAAGTTCTGCCTCAAGAGTTTCGACAGCGGCCCGAACGAACACCAGAGCCTCGAAGACTACATCGATACGATCAAGATTTACGCCACGTTGTGTCTGAACCTGCTGGCCTGATTCGCGACGGGCCCCTCCCCCTCCGGCTCTCCCCCGGGATGCGGAGGCCGCGTTCCGGGGGAGAACGGACCTTCGTGTATACTACCCGCGTTGCTTTGCCGGACCGTCCCGAGTCTCGATCACCCAAAACCGCCGCCGGAACAGGGAAGCGCCTCTCTCTCGGATCAGAACATCCCATGGGACCGAATTCCAAAATTCCGACCGATGACCGCGACGTGGGCGGCTCGCTGCTCCGCGTCGACGTGGAAGACAAATCCACCGGCCGGATCGTTTACGGGGCGGATTTTCGCCTGGCGGGAATGCTCGTGGGCCGCGCCCTGCGGAGTCCCTACCCCCACGTGCGCATTCGGCGCATCGACGTCTCGGCGGCGCGGAAAGTCCGGGGGGTGACCGCCGTCCTGACGGGCCGGGACAACCCGGGCCTGTACGGATCCTCCATCCTGGATCGGCCGGTCCTCGCCGCGGAAAAGGTGCGGTTCCAGGGGGAAGCGGTAGCGGCGGTGGCGGCGGAAAACGAGGACGCCGCCTTGGAGGCCCTGGAACGGATCGAGATCGACTATGAAGAGCTGCCCGTGGTGTGCGACGTGGAGAAAGCGGCCTTGCCGGATTCGCCCATCGTCCACGAAGAGATGATGACATACGTCCGGGACAATGCCAGCCGCCCGGTCACCGGAACCAACATCTGCACTTATTTCAAGCTGCGTCGCGGAGACATCGAAGAGGCCGTCTCAAAAGCGGACCGGGTCTTTACCGACCGGTATTTCAGCCATCCCGTCCAGCACGTCCCCCTGGAAGTCCATGCCGCGATGGCGCAAGAGACGGGCGGCAAGCTGGTCGTCTGGACGCACAACGACGCCCCCTACCGTTGCCGGCGGGACTTGGCAGCCGCCTTCGATATCCCGATGACGAAGCTCCGCGTGACCTCCCTGCCGGTGGGCGGGGGGTTCGGCGGAAAGGGGGGCCTGAACGCAGAGCCCCTGGCGGCGCTGCTCGCCTTACACGCCAACGGACGGCCGGTCGGCGTCGTGTACACCCGAGAGGAGGCATTCACGGCCACCCTCATCCGGCATGCGACCGTCCAATACCTGAAGACGGCCGTCACGCGGGACGGTCTGCTGCTGGGGCGCGAGGTCCGGGTCTACTGGGATACCGGCGCTTACACCGAAAAAGGTCCGACCGTCGCCACCAACGCCGGTTATTCCTCGGCGGGCCCGTACCGTATTCCTCACCTCAAGATCGACAGTTATTGCGTCTACACCAATAACCCGGTAGCGGGCGCCTTCCGGGGTTACGGCATGCCGCAGGTCACGTGGGCCTCGGAACGCCAGATGGACGACATCGCCCGCGCGCTCGGAATCGATCCCTTGGAGCTTCGCCTTCGCAACGCCTTCGTCGAGGGAGATATCTCCTCCACGGGCGAAACCCTGAGGAGCGTCGGTGTGTGCGAGTCTCTGCGCTCCGCCGCCGAGGCCATCGGCTGGGAGACGCCGAAGCCGCCGGGCCGGGGCCGGGGGATCGCCGCCATGCACAAAGGGGGGGCCACCGCCTACGCGGCCTCATCGGCGTTTTTGAAGATCAACGAGGACGGAACCGTCCAGGTGCTCACGAGCAGCATGGAGGTGGGCCAGGGCGCCCACACCATCCTGACGCAGATCGCCGCCGCCGAGCTGGGCCTGGACCCGGATCGGATCCACCTGGCAACGCCGGACACCGACGTGACCCCCTATGACCGGTCCACGACCTCGAGCCGGACGACCTTCTCGATGGGGCTGGCCGTGCAAAGGGCGGCGGCCGACGCGAAGGGTCAAATCCTCGATCTCGCGACGCAAGTCCTGGAGGCCGCGCCCGAGGACCTCGCGCTGGAAGGCGACCGGGTATCGGTCAACGGATCGCCGGAAAGGAGCATCTCCCTCGGCCGGCTCGTCTTCGGCGCGCGCGGCGAAAGACCCATCCTCGGGCGGGGGGAGTACCACATGGACGACGCCACACCCCTCGATCCGGAAACCGGGCAGGGGACCCGTCCGGTCCCCTTCTGGATGTACGGGGCCCAGGCCGCGGAAGTCGAGGTCGATGCGGAGACCGGATCCGTCAAGGTCCTGCGCCTGGTCGCCGCACATGACGTGGGCCGGGCCATCAACCCCAAGACCTGCGAGCAACAGCTCGAAGGCGCCTTGGCCATGGGCCTGGGCTGCACGCTGATCGAGGAGGTCGTGCTTGACGAGGGGAAGTTTCTCAACCCCACGCTCGTCGACTATCACATATGCTCGACGCTGGACGTTCCGGACCTGACGGCCCGGGTCGTCGAGGTCCCCCACCCGGACGGGCCGTTCGGGGCCAAGGGCGTGGGGGAGCCGGCCCTCGCGCCGACGGCCGCCGCCATCGCCAACGCGGTCTGCGACGCCGTGGGCGTCCCGT
>CAYRGS010000082.1:0-16424 GCA_964423875.1 uncultured bacterium | reverse complement strand
TCCAGTGGCGGTGGCGAGTGCACAGCTGCTGCTCGTGGCGCCGGCTCTGCGGCTCCTGCGCCACATCTACCGCGACGAGCAGCTGAATCTCACCGACGGCGTCACGGTGATCTGGCCGGATCGCTGGCTCAACGTACGAGGCTCGAACACCGAGCCCATCATCCGCGTCACGGCGGAGGCGCCGCAAGAGGAGGACGCGCAAGGACTCGTACGCGGGGTGATGGAGCATCTGCAGGGAATGTGATGCGGGCGCGTCCGGCTCCCAGCCCCCCTCGCCGCCGTCGTCGAGATGCTCCCCTCGCCGCTCGACCGGCCGGCCATGGGCGCGAAGGACCAGAATGGCGGAGAGGCCGTTGCCATTGAGGCCGATGAGAACGGTCCGCTCCTCGCTCAGGTCTTCAAGACCGTGTCGGACCCCTATGCGGGGAGACTGACTTTCTTCCGCGTGTTCTCGGGAACACTGAGCTCGGATTCCAACGTCATGAACGGGACCCAGGATGAGCGGGAGCGCATCGGGCAGCTTTACTGCGTCCAGGGGAAAGAGCAGATTTCGGTGGAATCCTTGTCGGCGGGGGATCTGGGCGCGGTCGCCAAGCTCAAGGTGACCAAAACGGGGGACACCCTTCGCGAGGAGAAATCCACCGTTTTGTTCAACCCCATTGATTTTCCAAATCCCGCCATCTCCTTCGCCGTGGTTCCCAAGGCCAAGGGGGATGAAGAAAAGGTTAGCACCTCCATTCAACGCCTCATGGAGGAGGACCCGACCCTGAAGCTCTCCCGGGATTCGCAGACCAAAGAGATGATCCTGTCGGGCATCGGCGACCTGCATCTGGAAGTCGCCATGGAGAAGATGAAACGGAAATTCAGCGTGGAGGTCGAGTTTCACACCCCCCGGGTGCCCTACCTGGAGACGATCCGCCGCTCGGCCCAGGCCCAGGGAAAATACAAAAAACAGACAGGGGGACGCGGACAGTACGGGGACACTTGGATCGAGATCAGCCCGATGACCCGGGGGGGGGGCTTCGAATTCATCAACAAGATCGTCGGCGGGGCCATTCCCAAGCAGTACATCCCGGCCGTGGAAAAGGGAATCGTCGAGTCGATGGAGACCGGCCCGGTGGCGGGATATCCCGTGACGGACATACAGGTGAGGCTGTACGACGGAAGCTTCCACAACGTGGATTCCTCGGAGATGGCCTTCAAGATAGCGGGTTCCATGGGGTTCAAAAAGGCCTTTATGGAAGCGAGGCCGGTCTTGCTCGAACCCCTCACGAATATGGAAATCTCCGTGCCGGGGGACATGGTCGGGGATGTCATCGGGGACCTGAATTCCCGCAGGGGAAAAGTGCTGGGCATGAAACCCATGGGCGCCATCCAGGTAGTTCAGGCACAGGTTCCCCTGGCCGAGGTCTTGACGTATGCCATCTCTTTACGGGCCCTCACGGCCGACCGCGGCAGCTTTACGATGGAGTTCTCCCATTACGAAGAGGTGCCGGCCCTGATGGCCGAGAAGGTGATCGCCAAATCCGCGGTCGGCGAAAAGGAAGAATGAGTTTGTGAAGAACATCAACCTGATGATTTCGAGGTTGCCCCTTCCGGCGGCGGGTCCGGCGCTGGACTTCGGGGACATGGTTGCGGATGCGGGATATGTAGATGAGGCGGAAGTCCTTGACGAGCGAGGCGGGCCGCCTTTGTTTGTTCGCGGGAGCATCCTTCTGACATTCCTGATTGCGGGAGTCATCCTGTTGGCGGGAGGCGCGTACTACACGCTGATTCGACCGTTGGACTTTTCCGGAACTCCGACTCCGGCGCCGGTGAAGCGCGCGGCTGTTGGGCCGAGGGAGAGGGCGGCCTCCATCCCCGCCGTTCGATCTCCGTCCCCGCCCCGGGCCATGGCCCGGATGAATGATGCGAGTCCCCCGCCCCGTCCCGTCTCGCCCGGCGCCAAGCGGGCCATCGAAAAGCCCGGAGCGCCGCTCCCCCCTTCTCCGGCGAAGAAGCCCTCTCCCGGGGTTCAGGCGGCCGCGCTTGCGATGACCGGGACTGGCGACAAGGAACGGAAATCTCCGGTTGCCGGGCCGCCGTCCGGTGAACTGAAAATGGAGACCCCCGATCCGACGATCCAGGTATCCATTGCGCCTGGGCCCGCCCCGGAAGCGGCGAAGCCCGTTCCGGAAGCGATGAAACCCGCCCCGGAGACGGTGAAGCCTGCCCCGGAGACGGCGAAGCCCGCTCCGGCTCCGCCGCCCGAATCGGCCAAGCGGGTCGAAAAGCGGCCGAAGGCTGCAGAAGAGAAGGCCCGTCCCCTCGGAAAGCAGAAGGCGCGTATGACGTCCAGTCCGGCGATGAAAGCGGATCGGGTTGTCCGAAAGAGGCGGGGACCTTCCAAGCCCCCGCGCGTTGCGAGGGTGCGAGCTGGCCGGTATAGCATCCAGGTTGGGGCGTGCAGAACGGCGAAATGCGTCGAGGGCCTGGGTCGACGGCTCAAGGAGGCGGGTCTCGAGCCCATGACCGCCAAGTCAAAGAGCGGAAAGCTGACCTTTGTCCGGACGGGGATCTATCCCACGTGGGCCGCGGTGATCGCGGAGTTGAAGAAAGTGAAAATAAGGGGGTTCAAGGATTCGTATGCCGTCAAGCGATAGGAATCGGGCGCCAATGAACCAGCCGGCGGAGAAGCCCAAAATCCCGGACAAGCTCTTTTTCAAGATCGGAGAAGTGGCGGCGATCGCGGATACGAAGCCCCACGTTCTTCGGTATTGGGAAACCGAGTTCGGGATTCTCAGGCCCGTCAAAAACGTCTCGGGCCAGCGGGTGTACCGGAGACGGGACGTCGAAGTCGTACTGGAGATCAAGCGCCTGCTTCATCTGGAGCGGTTCACCATCGCGGGGGCCAAGAAGCGTCTCGGCGGACGCAGGAGCGTGAAGACCGAGGTTTCGGTCGTGGAGGAAAAGCCGGCGCTGTCGCCGGCGCCGGATTCAACCGCCGGCTCGGAGGAGACCGAAAAATTCCAGGGGGTCCTGAGCGAGTTGGAAAAAGGCCTTCGAGAGATTCTGTCCGTTCTGGACGAAACTGACCGACAGCTTGAAGGGCGTTGAGGCCACCCGGAGAAATCTCAGCCACGAAGGATCGCTGAGGGGGGTGGGGGAAGGGCTTCGGTGGACGCGGGACCCCCGCGGGCCCGCCGTCGGTCCGGATTCATCGGCCTCTATGAGGAGTTGCGAGCGCGCAGCGTGCGCCCGAAAACGGCGGGGCCGGATTCGCGAAGGAGTCGTTCGGCGATGAGCGTTTTCCGAAAAATTATCCAAGAACACCTCCGCGAGGGGGAGATGGAGGCCGGTGAGGAGATCGGAATCCAGATCGACCAAGTGCTGATCCAGGACATCACCGGCACCGTCGTGATGCTCAATTTCGAGGCCATGGGCCTGCCCCGGGTCCGGTGCCGGGTGGCGGCGGCCTACGGCGATCACAACGTTCTTCAAGTCGATAGCCGCAACACCGAAGACCACCTCTATCTGGCGAGCGCCGGGCGGAAGTACGGCATCTGGTGGGCGAAGCCCTCGAGCGGCATCGGTCACCAGATTCATCAGGAGCATTTCGCGATCCCCGGTGTGATGGCCCTGGGGGCGGATTCCCACACGCCCCATTGCGGGGGGATGGGCATGATCGCCATCGGCGCGGGCGGTCTCGACGTGGCCGTCGCCTTGGCGGGCGGGTTGTATTACGTGAAGATGCCCCAGGTGGTGAACGTCCACCTGAGCGGCGAGCTCCCCGCGTGGGGCACCGCCAAGGACGTCATTCTGGAAATGCTCCGAAAACTGACCGTCCGGGGCGGCTTCGGCAAGGTGATGGAGTACACCGGACCGGGCGTGAAGAGCCTCAACGCCCAGCAGCGTTGCACCATCACGAACATGGGGGCCGAATTGGGCGCCTCGACCTCGATCTTCCCTTCGGATGAGGTCACGCGGGATTATCTCCGCCGCGTCGGCCGGGAAAAGGATTGGCGGGAGGTCCTGCCGGACGCGGACGCCGAATACGACGCTCGGGTGGACCTCGACCTGAGCCGGATCGAGCCTCTGGTGGCGCTGCCCAGTCTGCCGGACAAGGTGGTGCCCGTCACCGAGGCCGCCGGAACTCCGATCCAGCAGGTCTTCGTTGGAAGCTGCACCAACGGGTCCTACATGGACATCAAGGCCGTCGCCCGGATCATGAAGGGCCGAAAGGTTCATCCCCAAGTGGACTTTTTTATTCACCCTTCGAGCAAAAAGGACCTCGAGTTGTTGTCCCGGGAGGGATACGTGACCGACCTGCTCGAAGCGGGCGTCAACGTGGCGGAGCCCACTTGCGGAGCCTGCATCGGCAGCGGCCACGTGCCGGCCGCCGGGACGAACTCGCTCCGCGTGGCCAACCGGAATTTCCAGGGCCGGAGCGGTTTGAAGGAAGATCGGGTGTACCTGTCGAGCGCCGAAGTGGGCGCGGCCACGGCGATCGCCGGGGTTATTGCCGACCCCCGGGACTTGGGGATCGAGGCCCCGGGCCAGGATCTCCCGGACCGGTTGACGCAGGACAACCCCAACCTGGTTGCCCCAGCCTCGGAGGAGGAGGCGAAGGGCCTTGAAGTGATCCGGGGGCCCAACATCCAGCCGGTTCCCGCCAAAGACCCGTTGGAAGACACGATCTCCGGCGAAGTTCTCCTCAAGGTCGGCGACGACATCACCACCGATCACATCATGCCCGCCGCGTCGAACATCCTGATCTTCCGCTCCAACATCCCCAAGCTCGCCGAATTCGTGTACCACCGGGTGGACCCGACCTTCGCCGAGCGCGCCAAGGCAAAGGGGACCGGGTTCATCGTGGGCGGCCTGAACTACGGGCAGGGAAGCTCCCGGGAGCACGCGGCCCTAGCGCCGATGTTCCTGGGCGTCCGCGCGGTGATCGCGAAATCGTTCGCCCGAATCCATATGGCCAACCTCATTAACTGGGGGTTGATCCCCTTGCAGTTCGTCGAGGCGGAGGATTTTGACCACGTCGAGCAGGGCGATGGACTGGAGCTGAACGGTGTCCTGGATTTCGTGAAAGACCGGGAGTCCATCGAGCTGCTCAACAAGACGAAGAACACCCAGTACCAGGTTCGGTTGGTCGCCACGCCCAGAGAGCGCCGTGTCCTCACCGCCGGCGGCAGGCTCACCGAGGCGAAGGCCATGGGGCCGAAATGAAACCGTCACTCCGCGTGAAGGAGGACGTTAATCCACAGATTTCACAGATATTGAAAAGACGAAAGGTTGGTCATCGGATGATCCAGAGACCGATAACGTCCCGGGGTTTTCCCTTTCTTTTTTCATCTGCGAAATCTGTGGATACGAGTCTTTAGTTTTTCCGGATTATTTGGATCTCTTTTCCCGCGTGAAGAGGAAATTAATCCACAGATTACACAGATATTGAAAAGACGAAGGGCCGGTCATCCGGCTGGTTCGGGAACGGGTAACGTCACGAAGCCTCTCCTTTCACTATCCATCTGTGGAATCTGTGGATAATATCAGGATCGGTCATTCAGGGCGGACCCGTCTGTGTCGAGGGGAGTTCGGCGGCGGCGAGGCCTTCAACGGTTTCGGCCGGCGCCGGCCATTCAGGGAGTGGGTTCATGGAGTACAGGGTGGAGAAGGACTCGATGGGCGAGATGCGGGTGCCCGTGGATTCGTTCTATGGGGCGTCCACGCAGCGCGCCGTGTTGAACTTTCCGGTGAGCGACAAGCGCTTTTCCCGGGTCTTCCTCGAAGCCTTGGGCGCGGTGAAGGCGGCGTCGGCGTCGGCCAACATGAAGCTGGGGAAGCTCGATCCCGCGCTGGGCGAGCCTATCCGCAAGGCGGCCCTGGCCGTCCGGGACGGCGAGTATGACGCCCACTTCGTCGTGGACATCTACCAGACCGGATCGGGCACCTCGACCCACACCAACGCGAACGAGGTGATCGCCAACGCGGCCAACGTCGGACTCGGCGAGCCCATCGGCAAGAAGTCGCCTGTGCATCCGAACGATCATGTCAACATGGGGCAGTCGAGCAACGACGTGATTCCGACGGCCATACACGTCTCGGCGGTCCTGGATATTGAGCGGAGCCTGTTGCCGGCCCTGGACGCCCTGGAGGACGCCCTGTCGAAAAAGGCCGAGGCCTTCCAGGATGTGGTCAAAACGGGACGGACCCACCTCCAGGACGCGACGCCCGTGACGCTGGGACAGGAGTTTTCCGGATACGCCGTCCAGATCAAGAACTGCCGAGGGCGGATCGGGCGGAGTCTGGAGAACCTGAAAGAGTTGGCCATCGGCGGCACGGCCGTGGGGACCGGAATCAATACGCATCCGAAATTCGCGGGGCTTGTCTGCACGGACCTGCGTCAGCAGTTCGGGACCGAATTCCGCGAGGCCCCCAATCACTTCGAGTCGCTGGCGGCGAAAGACACCTGCGTTGAGGCGAGCGGGGCGCTCAAGGTCCTGGCCGTTGCCCTGACCAAGATCGCCAACGACATCCGCTGGCTCTCCTCGGGGCCGCGGACAGGTCTGGGCGAGATCACGATCCCGGAGACCCAGCCCGGATCGTCCATCATGCCCGGCAAGATCAATCCGGTCATCGCCGAGTCGGTTTTGCAGGTGGCCGCGCAGGTGATGGGAAACGACGTGACCATTGGGGTGGGCGGGGCGTCGGGCAACTTCGAGCTCAATGTGATGATGCCGGTGATCACTTTCAATCTCCTCGACTCCATCCGCCTCCTGGCGAACGTGTGCGGGATCTTCAAAGAGAAATGCATCGACGGCATCGAGGCCAACGCCGACCGCGCGGCCGAGACCATCGAGCGCGGGCTGTCGCTTGTCACCGCCTTCGCGCCCGTGATCGGGTACGACAAGGCGGGGGCGCTTTCTCAGCAGGCCTTCCGGGAGAACAAGACCATCCGGGAGCTGGCTAAAGAACAGAGGCTGTTTTCCGATGAGGAGCTCGACCGGCTGCTCGACCCCCGGTCCATGCTTCATCCGGAGGAGTAAGGGCCGCTTTCAATCCGAGAGAGCGCGATTCCGCCGGAGGAGACATCCGTGGAACAGGTGAGCGCCAATGTTTTCATTGACGCGATGACCTCGGGTCCGTGCACCGTCGGCGCCGTCCGGACGCCGGAGGGACTCGTCCTGATCGATTCCTCCAACCAGCTGACCCGCGGGGGGAGGTGGAAAGTCTTGGCGAGGTCCGCTACCTGATCAACACCGAATTTCACATCGACCACATATTCGGCAACGCGTTTCTTCCGGGGAACGTGATTGCGCACCGGAAGACGAAGGAGTTGTTCTACGTGGACTCGGTTCTCGGCCCCAGCCCCATGAAGGAACCTGAGCCCTACGTGCGGCAGATCGATCCCGAAGGTCCCGGTCTGGCGGTGGATTACCGGGCCCGCGAACCGGAGGTCGCCTTCGACGACCGCCTCACGCTCAACCTAGGAGACGTGACCGTCGAGGCCTTCGTGGCGCCCGGCCACGTCCCATTCGAGCTGGTCGTCCATGTGCCGGGGGACAAAGTCCTGTTCGTCAGCGATAACGTCTTTAACGGTGTGATGACGTGGTATCACGATTCCGTCCCGTTCGAATGGCTCGAGTCGCTGGACCGCTTCCGGCGGATGGACGTCGAGCTCGTCGTCCCGGGCCACGGACCGGCTTCCGGGCCGGAGGTGTTCGACGAGATGAAGGAGACCGTCGGCGAGGCCATCGGCCGTGTCCGGTCGGCCATCGATTCCGGGATGAGCCGGGAGGAGGCGGGGGACCGGATCTCGTTCCTGGATCGCGTGCCCGTCACCGAGGGGTTCCGGTCTGTCGCGGACAGGCTCCAGCGGCTCTTCGTCGAGCGGATATTTGACCGGGTCCTGGAGCGGAGAGCCTGAGGGACGGGCGAATCCCGACGTCCGAGGCGCGGCATCCGAACCGGGGACCCATCCCCAAGGAGACCGGAATGAGCGATCTTCCCTGAGTTCAAGGACCGGCTCACCATCCACTGGCGGGCATTTCCGCTTGATGTGATCAACGGCCGGCCCCTTCCCCGTCACATCGTGGCCCAGGAGTGGCCGCACGTCGCCAACGAGGAGCCCCTGTGCACGTTTCGCCCGTGGAACAACACCGGCTACCCCGATACGAGCATTTTGGCTTTCGAGATATACGATTGCGCTTATGCCCAGGACCCGGTAAAGGCCTTCGACCTCGATTACCGGATCCGGCGGGCGTTTTATTACGAAAGCCGGTGGATCCACCTCCGGAATACGCTGTTGGAGATCAGCGGCGAGGTGGGCCTCGAGATGGACCGGCTGACCGAAGACTTCGACACTGGCCGTTACAAGGCCCGGGTGATGATCGACTGCAAGGAGGCCCTGCGGAAGCGCGATGAAGAAGACAAACCGATGACGAGCCCGACGCTCATCCTGCCCAACGGCGAGTTCTACTACAACCCCTTCGCGACCGAGAAGACCTTCAACGAAGACAAGGTGATGATCATCCTCAAGCAACCCGAGAAGACGGGGGAGGAGGCATTGGAGGGGTACCGGGAGATCCTGCGGCGGGCGTTGACGTAACGATCACATCTGTCAGGTTATCTTTAGAATCAGTGCTTTTCTAACCACCATTGTCCACAGGGGAGCAGCAGGCCTCCGCCCCCGGGGCTTCCGTCCCTGCGCGGTCCAGGATTCCGAAGAACGGCGCGTAGTGGGGATGGTCAAGAACCTTGGTGGTCTTCGAGCAGATCTCCAGGGCCTCGCCGCGAAGATATGCGTGGCCGTCGTCGTCCTCCGCGCGAAGGAACGGCCCGCCCAAAAGGGCGAACCGGCCTGTCCAGACGCACGGGCCTGAGTCGGGAAGCACGGGTTCCGTCCCGTCCACGGGCGTGTCGCCCAATTGTGGAACCGCTCCCTCGAAGAGGCCGCGGTATCCGGGAAGGCCCAGGACGCGGGCCGTTTTCCCGTCCACAGTCCGGTGGACGCCCCGCGCGTACTCATTGCCCACCTCATCCCGAGCAGCGGAGAACGGTCCCTTGAAAACAACTTCCACGTCTCCGGGTTCCCCCTCCCCCCCTCCATCCTCCATCTTGTGCCCGAGGAGCGTCACCGAGATGAAGTGGATGCCGTCGATGGCCTGCCAGGGAGCGAACTTCTCCTGCGCCAGCCCCAGCAACCCGGCCCGGGTGAGGCCGGCCAGGTAATCTTTCATGGGCAGCGCACCGGAAAGGCAGGTGCCCCACTTATCAGGGTCGTGGATGAGGTAGTTCGGCACGGATTGGTCGGCGACGATGTCAGAGATGCAGAAACGGCCCCCGGGGCGGAGGACCCGGAAGATCTCGCCGAAGACCCGGTCCTTATCGGGCGTGAGGTTGATGACGCAGTTCGAGATGACCAGATCGGCCGCCCCGTCCTCAACCGGCAGGTCGTCGGCCAGGCCCTTCCTGAATTCGACCCGCACCTCATCGTGCCCCAGGTTTTCCGCGACCGCCGGGGCGTTTTTTTGGGCGACGGCGAGCATTTCGTCCGTCATGTCCACGCCGATGACCCGGCCGGAACTCCCCGTCCGGCGCAGGGCGTCGAAGCAGTCAATGCCGCCTCCGGATCCGATGTCGACCACCGTCTCTCCCGAACGGATGTGGCCGATGCCGGCCGGGGAACCGCATCCGTAAGAGACCTTCAGGACTTCCTCGGGGACGAACGATTCCAAATCGGACGTGTCGTACCCCGTCGGACAGCAGAGGGCCTCTTCCCGCCGGCCCGCCGCCGAGGAATATCTTTGTCGGACGATTTCTTCCGTGGTCGCCATGCTTGATTCCTTTCCCCCGTCGGACTGAAAATGTCCGTGCGTCTTTATTAAGCGTTTACAGCTTTTAAATCAAGATGGGCAGGGGAGGGGGGGGGGAGTACTTCGGGGAGACATGAGGAAAGGCGGAGACATGACGAGTCTGAAACGCGGAACGGACCGGAGGAGGCGTCATTGGACCTGATCATTCGCAACGGCAACGTCGCGACGGCGTCGGCCGTCTACCGGGCGGACATCGGGATAACGGGCGGGAAGATCGTCCGCATCGAAAGGGGGCTTGCCGGCGCGGCCGCCAGCGAAGCGGGGATGGCCCCCAACGCGGCCGCCCGGATGGAGGTGTATGACGCAACCGGCAAGTACGTCTTGCCCGGTGCCATCGACGTTCACACCCACTTTGACATGCCGCTGCCGACCACCCGGGTCTCCGACGATTTCCGGACCGGGACCCTCGCCGCCGCGTGCGGAGGGATCACGTCGATCATCGACTTCGCCAACCAAGTCAAAGGAGAGAGCCTCTCCAAGACCCTCGACGACTGGCGGGAGCGGGCGCACGGCAAGGCCGTCGTGGATTACGGCTTCCACATGACCATCACCGACGCCCGGGATGAAGTCCTGGACGAGATCCCGCGGATCCGCGATCAGGGGATCACGACGCTCAAGATCCTCATGGCGTACAAAGGGACCCTCATGCAGGACGACGCCGCGATTTACCGGATCCTGGAGCGGGCGGTGAAGGAGGGGCTTCTCGTCCTGGTCCACTGCGAGAACGGGGGGGTCATCGACGCGCGTCAGAAACAGTTCGCGGCGGAGGGAAAGCGCTCCCCCGTATGGCATCCCCGGAGCCGGCCGCCCATCCTCGAGGGCGAGGCCACGGGCCGGGTCATCGACATCGCGGAGATGGTCGGGGCGCCCGTCTATGTCGTCCACCTCACTTGCCGGCAGGCCTTGGAGCGGGTGCAGGCCGCGCGCGCGGGGGGGCTTCCCGTGTTCGCGGAAACGTGCCCCCAATACCTCGTCCTGGACGAATCGATGATCGATGCGCCCGGCTTCGAGGGGGCCAAGTTCGTCTGCTCCCCTCCCCTTCGGGAGAAGTCCCACCAGGCGTTTTTGTGGGCCGGTCTGCGGAACGGATTCCTTTCCGTCGTGGGATCGGACCACGCCCCCTTCAACTTCAAGGGCCAAAAGGAGCTTGGACGGGAGAACTTTCTCCTGATCCCCAACGGCCTTCCCGGCTCGGAGACCCTCGTACCGATCCTCTATTCCGAAGGCGTCCGGAAGGGCCGGATCTCGCTCAATGAGATGGTCGCCCTCACGAGCACCAACCCGGCGAAGCTCTTCGGGCTGTTTCCGGAGAAGGGGACGCTGTCGGTCGGGAGCGACGCCGACCTCATGATCCTCGATCCGGAAAAGCGGGTTGTCCTCGGCCGCGACACCCTGCACCACCGGGTCGATTACAGCCCCTACGAGGGGATGGAGGTGCGGGGTGTCCCCGTGGCGACCCTCTCGCGCGGGGTCTTCGTGCACCGCGATGGGGAAGTCACCGCGCCCGTGGGCCACGGCCGGTTCCTGGCGCGCGGAAAGAGCGCGGCCTTCGATGGACTGATCGAACGTGCCGGTCTCTGAGGGGAACAAAGACAGCGTCTCGGCGGTCCCGGTCCCGTACCGCGCCGCCCCCCTTCCCTTCCCCCGGGACGCGGTTCTCGTCGTGATGGCCAAGGCTCCCCGTCCGGGGGAAGTCAAGACGCGCCTGATCCCTCCCTTGCGGCCGGAGGACGCCGCCGCGCTGCACCGGTGCTGCGTGCTCGACACCCTGGAGAAGGTCTCTCGGCTGGATGGGGTCGACGTCGCGCTGGCCTATTGGCCCCCCGACGCGGAGACCGAATTCGATGGACTTTGGTGCGGGGGGGGGCTTCGATTTCCCCAGGCGGGACTCGACCTGGGCGAGCGGATGCTGACCTGTTTCAGACGGGCCTTCGACGCGGGATACCGGTGCGCCGCGCTCCACGGGACCGACATTCCGCTCGCGAGCGCCGGGGAGCTGGCCCGGGGCTTCGAACGGCTCAGGCGTGATTCAGCCGACCTGGTTCTGGGGCCGACGGCCGACGGGGGTTATTACTTTATCGGGGCGCGCGCTGTCCATCCCGAGTTGTTCGAGGGGATTCGGTGGAGCGCGCCGGAGGTCCTGGAGAGCACGCGGAGACGCGCGGAGGCCCTCGGCCTGCGTACGGCGGAGCTCGCCCGGGCCCGCGACCTCGATACGCCCGAAGACCTGCGGGCGCTCCGCGACGCCTTCGCCCGGCCCGGTTTCCTGAAGGGAAAAACGTCCCTCTATCCCCACCCGGCCCCGAGGACGCGCGAGTTTCTGATAGGTCTCCCGGGAGAAATCCGGTAGGTCTCAGTGGCGCGTCCGGGCCGATTTCACTATCATGATTCATGGGGCGGATAGCGGGGCGGGGGTAGTGGATTCGCCATGGAAGAATCCAAGATTCGCGTGTTGATTGCCAAGCCCGGCCTCGATGGACACGACCGGGGCGCAAAGGTGGTGGCCCATGCCTTGCGCGACGCGGGGATGGAGGGCATCTACACGGGCATCCGCCAGACTCCCGATCAGACTGCGCGGGCCGCGCTCCAAGAGGACGTGGACGCGGTGGGTCTCAGCTCGCTGTCGGGGGCGCATGCCACGCTGTTTCCGCGTGTTTTGGAAAGCCTGCGGGAGCGGGGCCTGGGGGACATCGTGGTCTTCGGCGGGGGGATCATCCCGCCGGAGGACGCCGAGGAATTGAAAGGGAAGGGCATGCACGCCTTGTTCGGGCCGGGGACCGGCACCGGAGAAATCATCGAGTTCATCCGCAAGGCGGTCAAGCCGAGGCCCGTCTGAATTGTCCCGACCCTGCACGCGATTCTGCAATGGACATGTAGGGGCCGGGCGCGAGTCGGTTGACTCCTGTACCGGGCCTTTCACGCGATACGCAGATAGACCATTAATAATTCAGGGAACAATGGTCTTCTTTGAGAGGAATATTGGATAGGGAGGTGTGTTCTTGCCCCTTCAGATTTTGATGGAAGAGGAGTTGGAGCGTGAGGGAAATCTGAAGCGCGAGGAGATCTCGACGCCGATCGACGAGGAAAAGGACAGCGCGCTCCTGGATGGGGACCGTTGGAAGATCGTTTCCATCTCGGTGATGGCGGTGTTGGTGTTCTTCGGTTGGCTTTGGATGTCCGTCCTGGGGCCGAAGCTGAACTGGCTCGGCGCCCCGGAGCCGGGTCCGTCTTCGGCTGATCTGGGGTCGGTCGAAGACGCGCGCGGGGGGGGGGATCAATCCTCATACCTCCACGCCGACACCAACCTTGTGAAGTTCGTGCAAAGCCGGCTGAACCAATTGGGGTTTCGCGCCGGAAGTGTGGATGGTGTCGTCGGCCCCAGGACGATGGAAGCCCTCGAACGCTTTCAGATGAGTCAGGGCCTGTTGGTCACCGGCGTCATCGACCGGAAGACCAAAGGGGCCCTCGACAAGATCGAGCTGCCGAAGGGAAAAACGGAGCCCTACCGGGTCGCGCGGGCGCGCCGGGAAAAGTTCCAGAGCGGGACGCGGTTCATCGTCGACCTCTCGATGGACCCGGCTTTGAGCCGGAAGGGCGTCGAGAAACACGTCCGCCGCGTCACCGTCCGATACGCCAAGGCCAACCCCGACGTGAACCGGTTTCACGTGCGGGGTTACCTAGGGATCGCCTCCTTGTCCGCCGGGGCGTACGCCATTGCGAACTGGAATCGGAAGGGAAAGGACGTCTCCGCGCTTCAGGGGTTCAACATCCGGTTCCAGGAGTGGGTCCGCAAAGACATTGCCGGAACCCTTTCCCCTCCGACAAGAAAGCCGGCGGCCGGAAATTGACGCGCGGGTCGGCGGCGATCTCCTACGCCGCGCCGGAGATCACGCAGGAGGAAGGGGCCATTGCTAAACCTCGGCATTGTGGGCCTGGGGGCCATCGGGCGGGTTGTCTGCCGGGCGGTTGGGGCGGGAGGGGGCGGACTCCGCGCGCGCGTCGTGGCCGTCACGAGCAGGGACCGCGCCAAGGGGGAGGATTTCCTGCGCGCCCTCGGCGGCTCCCCGCCTTCCTGGACGCCGTTGGAGGACCTGATCGCCCGTTCGGACTTGGTCGTCGAGGCGGCGGGCGGGCCGGTTGTTCCATCCCTCGCCGAGGCTGTTTTCGACGCCGGGAAAGACCTCATGGTCATCAGCGTCGGGGCGTTCCTGAGCCGGCCGGACTTGGTAGAGCGGGCCCGGCGGGAAGGGCGGCGTCTATATATTCCGACGGGGGCCCTGGCCGGGCTGGACGGTGTGAAGTCCGCCATGGCGGGACGGGTGGACCGGGTGGTGATGACCACGCGGAAGCCGCCGCGCGGACTCGTCGGGGCGCCGCATCTGGTGCGGAACAACATCTCGCTCGATGGCCTCCGAGAGCCCAAGGTGGTCTTCGAGGGGTCCGCCCTGGAGGCCTTGCACGGTTTTCCCGAGAACGTCAACGTGTGCGCCGGGTTGAGCCTAGCGGGGATCGGACCCGAGAAGACGCGAATCCGGGTGATCGCCGATCCCGGGATCGAGCGGAACATGCACACCTACGAAGTCGTAGGCGAGGCGGGCCGGATGACGGTCCAAATCGAGAACATCCCGACGGAAAACCCCAAAACCGGCCGCTTGACGGCCATGGCAATCATCGCCGGCCTGAGGGAGATTACGGATTCCCTCCACGTCGGCACGTAGGGGTTTCCATATCTCGAAATCCAACCCGATGAATAACTCGGAACTGATCGTGGCCATCCTGGAGCGGGCCGGGGTCCGGCACGCCTTCGGCGTTCCCAGCGGGCCGACCCTCCCCCTCATGGAGGCCCTGCGGAACAGCCCGCTCGAATACGTTCTCACCGCGCACGAGTCGAGCGCCGGGTTCATGGCCGACGCCACCGGCAGGCTCACGGGCGCGCCGGGGGTCTGCGTCTCCACCCTCGGTCCGGGCGCGACGAACCTCGCGACGGGAGTCGGGAACGGACTTCTGGACGCCGCGCCGATCCTCGCGTTCACCTGCACGGTGGACACGCGCCTGCTGAACCGCCGGGTGCAGATGCGCATTGACCACCACGCCCTGTTCGCGCCGCTGACCAAGGCCTCCTTCCGGCTCGAGCGGGGGAAGGTCGGCGAGACCGTGGCCCGGGCCGTCCGGATCGCCCTGTCGGAGCCGCCGGGGCCGGTCCACTTGGACTTGCCCGAGGACGTCGCCAAAGCCGAAGCGGCGGAGCCGATCCCCGATTTCGCGGAGCCGAAGCGCGCCCCCCCGGCCTCGGCGGAGGCATTGCGCCGGGTCGGGGACGCCTTGGCGCGTTCCCGAAGGCCCCTCGCCATCCTGGGGATCTCTCTCACCCGCGCGAACGCCCGCGACGACCTGTTGGCCTTTATCGAAGAGTGGAACCTGCCCTTCATTACGACGCTGATGGCCAAGGGGATTCTCCCGGACGACCATCCCTTGAATGCCGGCGTCGTCGGCCGCGCGCGCCGGACCGACGTGAAGCGGTTCTCCGACCGGGCGGACCTCATCCTTGGCATTGGTTACGACGTGATCGAGATCAATTACGAGGACTGGGTCCGCGGCGGAGTCCCCGTGGCGTCGGTGGACGTCCGCGCCGCCGACGTGGACGGGTCGGTCGATCTCAAGGCGGAGGCGGTCGGCGGTCTGGAAGGGTCGCTTCGGTATCTACGCGACCTCCCCGCCGGAAAGACGGCCTGGACGGAAGGTGAGATGAAAGAGCACCGCGAGCGGTTTGAGCGGAATCTCAGGCCCTCGGGTTACGGGTTTTGTCCCCACGAGGTCATCGACGTGTTGCGGGAGGAGTTTCCGGATGACGGGTTGATGGTCTGCGACGTAGGCGGGCACCTCCACCAGGTCGCCTCCCAGTGGACGGCCCGAAGGCCGTTCACCTCCCTCTCTACCAACGGCTGGTCTTCGATGGGGTACGCGATCCCCGCCGCCCTCGCCGCCAAGCTGGCCCGGCCGGAGCCGGAAGTCCTCGCCATCTTGGGGGACGGGTGCCTTCAGATGATGGCCGGCGAGATGGCGACGGCCCGCCGTCTCGGCCTGAGGGTTCTCTTCGTCGTCCTCAACGACGGCGACCTGGCCCTCATCCGGGTGAAGCAGGAGCGGAAGGGCCTCGAAGTTTACGGCGTGGACCTCGGCCCGGAAGGGGGAGGGAGAGGGGGAGAAGGGGGGAGGGGGGAGCCGGTTGAGCCGCCCCCGCACTACTTCGGCGTCCCCTGCGTCGCGGCCCGTTCCCCCGAGGAGCTTCGCGAAGCCGTCCGCGGGGCGTTCGGGGCGGATGGACCGACGGTCATCGAGGCAATCGTGGACGGCCGGGAATACTCCGAGACGGTTTACGACTGAAGCTGAACGGGCCGGTACAGAGCCCGGCCCCTACATGTCCATTGCAGGATCTCGGCGTGTAGGGGCGGGTCCAAGCCTGCGCTCTGCGAAGGCAGGGGGTCCCCTGCCTGTTCCCTCATGACCTACCCCCTAAAGTTGTACCATTTTTTGAGTTAGTCTCTGCTCCCCGATGTCCAAAAG
>CAYRGS010000081.1:0-16492 GCA_964423875.1 uncultured bacterium | reverse complement strand
GAGGGCCATAAGGCGCTTTCCCGCAATATCCCGCCTCCAAGTTAAGATTGAGGCCGCACAACCTGTTAGCAATCTTAGGAAATAGAGGTAACAGGTCGGGTGTTTGAACTCAAGCCGGAATTTTCCAAATGACCGCTTTTTGCAGCCTGCCTGCGCTCGCGTAAGATCACAAAGAGCATGATCCACAGATTACACAGATTGAAAAGAAAAGGACCAAAGAGCGGATACAGGGACCTGGAGCGTCCTGATTTAACTTTTTGAAAGGTGTGGCCCTGTTTTTTGAAAATCTGCGCAATCTGCGGATAAAAAGTCTTTAGTCCGTGGTTCCCCGTATCGGCATAGGATTGGGTGTGGTGTCGAACGCCCCGAGGCCCACGACGGTCCGCAGGCCCGACGGCTGGGAGCGAATCTCGTTGACCGCGCTCATCAGCCGGCCAATCGTCGCCCCGTCGCCGAAGATCCCGCCGGGGATCCGCAGCGTCAGGTCCGGCGTCCCCTCGATCTCGATGGCGTCCTCGGGGTCCTTCGCCCCCACGTACATCCGGATGCGGAGGTCGATAAGCGTCCGGCCGGCAAGCGTCCCCGTCGCCCGCTGATCGATCCCGGCCGCCTGCCCCGGCTCCACGCGGACGTAATCCGTCACGACCGGCTCCTCGGCCACCATCGGGCCGAGGGTCTCGGTGATCTCCAGCCCCTCCCACCCGAACGCGTGGGCGATCAGGGCGACCGACTCCTGGAACCCCGCGTGGCCGAACTTGCCGCCGGCCGCCTTTTCACGAAACGCCTCGACGCTGAGACCCGCCCCGATCTTCCGCTGGAGAGGCTCCCGCCGCAGGGAGGCGTCCACCGTCCGGCGGACGCGAATGGACGCGATCTCCGTGCAGTTCCGGCCGGTGTCCACAACGAGGCGATCCATCACGAAGCCCGGATTGACGCCCGTCCCCAGGACCACAACGCCCTTTTCCTTGGCCATCCGGTCGAGCCTCTCGGCGGCTTGCCGGTGGTGCAGCGGCGCGAACGCGAGCTGTTCGGAGGAAGAGACGACGGAGCACCCCGCCTCAATGATTGTCACGAGTTGGGACAGGATGTCGGGAATGTACGAAGAGGTCGTATGGAGGATCACGTCCGGCTTCAACTCCTCGATGGCCTCTTTGAGGTCCGCCGCAACGGAGACCCCCAAAGGGAGGGGGGAGTCCAGCCCGATGGCCTCGGCGGCGTCCTGGCCCGCTAGGGCCGGGTCCACATCCACGGCGCCCACCCACTCCAACCCGCTCCGGGAAACGGCCTCCCGGGCGAGGGCCCTTCCGATGGACCCCAGTCCGCAGCTCAGGCATCGGACAACGTTTTCTGTCATAACCACCTCAAGGCGCTCAGGAGCCGGACGTTCTTGGGCCGGTCGGCCGCGTTCTTTCCAATGTAGTGGAAGCGGACAACGCCCTCCTTGTCAATGATAAAGACTGCGGGCCGGGCGATGCCTTCATCCGGGTGCAGGACGCTGTAGCGCCGGATGACTTCCTTGTTAGGGTCGGGCAATATGGTGAACTTGAGCCTCAGCGACGCCTTTGTATTCAAGGCGGTGTCGAGGTTGTCGGCGCTGACGGCCACGACCTGGGCCTTCAACGCGTTGATCTTCGACAGATCGGATTGCAGCTCCACGAGCTGGTTGCGACAGGATCCTCAGAAAAATCCCCGGTAAAAGACTAGGATCAGGTTTCCTCCTTCGAGCTGCTTTTTCAGATCAAAGCCTTCGAGCTCGAACGCGGGCGCCTTGTCCCCCACCTTGGGGGCCTTCGCCGTCCCCGGAAGCCCGCTTCCCTGGGCATGATCGGGCGCCGCGAATGCGGCCAGGAAAAGGGCGAGAAGAATTCCGGCGACGGCCGGACCGAATCGACGGGTGAGTCTTGACATGACGGACTCCAACCAGGGACCGGGGATCTCAACACCCCTTGAAGATTATACCCTTTCCGGCGCAAAGCCCATAAGGACCCCGCGTGGATTGCTTCTTGCCCGACTTGCCCCACACCGTCCCCCCCTCCTCCATCCGCACCCGCCGGATCGCCGCGGGACGCCTCCCCCACCGCGGCGGGTTCGTCCGCTTGCGTTGCCTTTCCCGACAACGCCATACTGAATGCGCCATGACCGGGTTCGAAGCATGGAGCATATTCTCGGATCGCTTCAAACGGGAGACGGTCAACCGGGCCTTCTTCACGCTCTTTTTGATCTCCCTGGCGATGTCGCCCTCCGCCTGCGGCCGGAACGCCGAGGAGTTCTCCGGATACATCACCGTCGCCCTCGAGGCGAACCCCACGAACCTGGACCCCCGCTATTCGCTGGACATCGCCTCGTTGCGAATCACCCAGCTCGTCTTCAATCGCCTGGTCCGCAAGGACCGGAACGCCCGCATCGTCCCCGACCTCGCGGTCCGGTGGGAACGGCCCGACCCCACAACGTACGTCTTCCATCTCCGCAAGGACGCCATCTTCCATGACGGCGGGCCCCTCACCGCCGCGGATGTGGCCTACACCTTCCGATCCATCCTGGACCCCAAGTCGGCGTCCCCGAAGCGCGGAAGGTTCGAGATCATCCGGGAGATCGAAACGCCGGACCCATTCACCGTCGTTTTCCGTCTGGCAAAACCCTTCTCCCCGTTCCTGTCGGAGATGACGGCCCACATCGTCCCGGTCCGGGCTGAGCGCGCGCGGAGCGAGTTCGGCCGGAAACCCGTCGGGACCGGCCCGTTCCGGTTCGTCCGGTTCGTCACCGATCAAGAGGCCGTCCTGGAGGCGAATCCCCGGTATCACGAGGGTCGTCCCCGCGTCGCGGGGGTGCGGTACAAGATCCTCCCGGACGGCGTCGTCCGCATCTTCGAGCTTCAGAAGGGGACCGTCGACCTAGCGGTCAACGCCATCTCGCCCGATTCCCTGGCCCGGCTGGAAAAAACGCCCGGCCTGAAGGTGATCCGGGCGCCGGGCACCAACTTCTCCTACCTGGGTTTCAACCTGGAAGACCCCGTCCTCTCCAACCCCAAAGTCAGGCGGGCCATCGCCCACGCCATCGACCGGGAGCCCATTATCCGTTACCTGCTGCGCGGTCTCGCGCGTCCGGCGGCGGGGCTCCTGCCCGAAGACCACTGGGCCTACCGCGAGGACCTGAAGCCGGTTCCCCATGACCCGGACCTGGCCCGACGGCTCCTGGACGAGGCGGGGTTTCCGGAACCCGACGGCGACCGGCCCCGGTTCAGACTCTCCTTCAAGACCTCTCAAAACGAGACGCGAATCGAGATCGCCGAGGTGCTCCAGGAACAGCTTCGCCGCGTGGGAATCACCCTCGACATCCGGTCCTACGAGTGGGGCACGTTTTTCTCAGACATCCGCAAGGGCAACTTCCAGCTCTACACCCTCACCTGGGTGGGTGTCACGGACCCGGACATCTACCACTACATTTTCCACAGCGGCAACGTCCCGCCCCACGGGGCCAACCGGGGACGCTACCGGAACGCGGACGTGGACCGACTGCTCGAGCGGGGCCGGACGGCTTACGCCCCGAAAACCCGGCGCGCGGCGTATGAGCAGGTTCAGGAGATCCTCGGGCGCGACCTCCCCTACGTCAACCTCTGGCACGCGACCAACGTGGCCGTCCTGAATCAGCGCGTCCGGGGGTTCGTCCTCTATCCGGACGAAGACATGATCTCACTGAAAGACGTCCGCTTGGCCGTCAACGGCGCTCCGGGGAGGCCCTGAATTGTGCGGCGTTACATCCTGCGCCGGGTTCTGCTGTTGATTCCCGTCGTCCTCGGCGTGGCGACGGCCGTGTTCTTCATCATCCACTTGATTCCCGGCGACCCGGTTGAGATCATGCTCGGGGAACAGGCCCAGGCCGCCGACCGGGAGCAGCTCCGCAAGACCCTGGGGCTGGACCGGCCGGTCCTCGAGCAGTACGTCCGGTTCCTCGGGGGGCTGGCGAAGGGGGACCTGGGCCGAAGCCTCCACCACCGGCGCGGCGTCGCGGGTCTGGTCCTCGAGCGCCTGCCGGCGACGCTGGAGCTGGGGGCGGCCGCCATGGCGATCGCCCTCGCCGTCGCCCTGCCTCTCGGCATCCTCGCCGCCGCGCGCGCCCGATCCTGGCTCGACCACGGCTCGATGGTCTCCTCTCTCATGGGCGTCTCCATCCCCAACTTCTGTCTGGGGCCGATACTCATCGCCCTCTTCTCCCTGCGGCTAAACTGGCTACCGCCCTCGGGCCGGGGGGGGATCGAGCACCTGATCCTCCCCGCCCTGACACTCGGCACGAGCCTGGCCGCCATCCTCGCGCGCATGACGCGGGCCAGCCTCGAGCCAAGCCGTGAGCTGCTCGTCTGGGTTCGTGGGCGCCGCCTCGAGGCGCTCCCCCGGGATTTCGTACGGACTGCGCGGGCCAAAGGGCTCGCGGAGTGGGCCGTCCTGGTGCGCCATGGCCTGCGCAATGCTCTCCTCCCCGTGGTGACAGCGGCGGGACTTCAGACCGGCGCGGTCCTCTCCGGGTCGGTCATCACCGAATCGATCTTCGCCTGGCCGGGAATCGGCCGGCTGACGATCGAGGCCATCGCCGCCCGGGATTACCCCCTGGTCCAAGGGTGCGTCCTGGCCATCGCTCTGACGTACGTGGCGCTGAACCTCATCACCGACGTGGTTTACACGCTTTGCGACCCGCGCGTGAGATACGAGTCATGAGGCGGCTCAACCTCTGGACGGGCGCGGCCATTGTGGCGGCGCTCATCGCGGCGGCCATCCTATCGCCGGTCCTCCCCCTTCCCGGACCCTACGAGCAGCGGCTGGAAGCGCGCCTCGCCCCTCCCGGGGGAGAGAGTTGGCTGGGCCGGGACAGCAAGGGGCGGGACCTCCTGAGCCGGGTCATGTTCGGAACGAGGATCTCCCTCACGGTCGGTCTGGTGACGGTGGGGATCTCGGCCGCAGCGGGGCTGTTGATCGGCGCGCTGTCAGGCTACCTGGGCGGCCTCGTGGACGAATCGCTGATGCGGCTGACGGACGTCTTCCTCGCGTTTCCCGGGATCCTCCTAGCCTTCGCCCTGATGGCGATTCTGGGGCCGGGGGTTCAGAACGTGATCCTGGCCCTCTGCGTCATGGGTTGGGTGGGGTACGCCCGGCTCGTCCGGGTCCAGGTGCTGGCGCTAAAAGCGGAGGATTACGTCACCGCCGCGAGGTCCCTCGGGGGAGGCGCCCCGCGGATCATCCTCCGCCACCTGCTCCCCAACCTCCTGGGCCCGGTCCTGGTGGAGGCCACCTTCGGTGTCGCCTCCGCCATCCTGGCCGAGGCGGGGCTGAGCTTTCTGGGACTCGGGACGCAACCCCCGACCCCTTCCTGGGGTGCGCTCATGAAGGAGGGGCACCTCCGTCTTTTCGAGGCCCCCCACCTGTCGTTCTTCCCGGGCCTCGCCGTCATGGTCACCGTCCTGGGGCTCAACCTCCTCGGCGACGGCCTGCGGGACCTGCTGGACCCCGGGATGCGGTCCCTCGACAGGCTGGGCGGCCGCCCACCCTGAGGAAAGGGCGCCGCCGCGGGACGTTCACATCCAAGTCCCGCAAGGCCCAAAACCGTGTGCGTCGAAGTGGGCTCGTTTGAAACCGGGAACCTTTCATGAAGTTTACTATTGACAGATTATAGTTCGTCTCTGTAGGGTGAAACCAAACCTACCAGAGCTTGGATCGCGGGGAAGGGTCCCGTGAGGAGTCTCGATATTTCGTATTTGCCAGGACGTGACGGGGAATAAGAATTTCCGAAAGGGGGATTCGCCATGAAACAAGCTGGGATTCTGTCCATCATTTTCGCATGCGCGGTTACGGCCTCGGGTTTTGCCGGCGCCGCGGAGGAATCCGTCACATTTACTCAGGCATGGACCATTCAGGGAACGACCTCGCCTTTTTATGCCGCCATTGAGCTGGGGTATTACAAGAAAGCCAATCTAATGTGAAGATCGTCCGGGGGTTCGGCTCCTCCGACGCCATCAAGAAGGTGGCCGCTGGCGCTTTCCCTTACGGGCTCGGCGACGCCGGCGCCGTGGTGATCGCGCGCTCAAGAGGCGCCAACGTCAAACTGCTGGCCCTGGAAACCGCTCAGTCTCAGCACGCCTGGCACACGCTGAAAGGGTCCGGGATTCGCACGCCCAAGGACCTCGTAGGCAAGACCACCGGCGGTCCCGCGGGGGACGTCCACAAAACGTTGTTTCCCGCGTTTGCCAAGGCCAACGGCATCGACCCGAAGAAACTCACCTGGGTCACCATGCCGTCAAGCGCCGAAATCGGAAGCCTGTTCACCGGCAAGGTGGACGTCATTCCCTTCTTCACCATCGTCGCCCCGTTCATCAGAGGAGCGGCCAAAAAAGCGGGGAAAGAGGTCGTGACGATCCCGTGGGCCAAGTGGGGGATCGACATCTATTCGATCGGCGTCATCGCCACGGACGAAACCATTCAACACAAGCGGGATCAGGTGAGGCGGTTTGTTGACGCGACGGTGCGCGGCATCGCTTGGGCCATCGAACACCCCGGCCGGGCCATCGAGATCCTGAAAAAATACAACCCGGCGTCAAACGTCAAGTCGGCCAGGGAAAACTGGGAAATCAACATCGACAGCCTGCTGACGCCCGAAGCCGCAAAAATCGGGATCTCCATGATGGGCGAAAAAAAGATGCGGCTGACGCGGGATCTCATGACCAAGTACACCCCGCTGAAAGTCGTCGTCCCCGTGAAAGACCTCTACACCAACGAGTTCATTCCAAGACTCTTTCCCAAGCGGGGGAAGTAGGACACCGCGAAGAAGAGCGCCTGATCGCTGAGGCGTGATCCGGAACCGGCGAAGATTTCACAGACCGTCCCGAGCGGAGCGAAACCGCTCACGCTGAGCCCCTTCGCTCCGCTCGGGATGACAAGCGCGTCAATCAAATCTGGCTTCCCTTCGGACCCCCCTCCATAGAAGGCCGGTGAACCCTTGGCCGGATCGGACAGCTTCATCATCAAAGGCGGCTACGTCGTCACGATGAATCCCTCGCGCGAGGTGTTCGAGGAGGGATTCGTCGAGATCGAGGGCAACCGCATCTCCGCCGTCGGCCCCCTGCCTGACTTACCGCCGGGCGCGCCGGCGGACCGGGTGATCGACGCCCGCGGGATGATCGTCATCCCGGGGCTGATCAACGCCCACCAGCATTTCTACTACCACCTGTTCAAGGGGCTGGCGAACGGCCTGCTCATCGAGGACTGGTTCCCCGCCGTCGTCTTCCCCCTCGCCCCCCACCTGACGGACGACGACATGGAGCTCACGGCCTACGTGGCGGGGATCGAGATGCTCCGCACGGGGACGACGTGCTGCCTCCACCACCTGCGGACCACGAGCACGGACGAGACCCTGGGGAAGATCGCCCGGCCGACCGCCGAGATCGGCTTCCGGCAGGTCATCGGCAAGGAGGTCCAGTGCCGCCTGCCGGGCAACCCGAGCCATCCCCGGGACCTGGATGAGGAGATCGCCTACGTTGACGGGCTGATCCCGAAGTGGAACGGCGCCCACGGGGGCCTCGTCCGCCTGGCGCTGGTCACGGAGTGCAACTCCATCTTCATCGACCAGCAGGTCACGTCCGAGGCGCTTCTGGCGGAGGGGAAGAAGCTCGCCGACAAACACGGCCTGAAGATCGCCGCCCATTATTCCAGCGGGACCCTCTCGTTCGACAAGAATTACATGCAGGTCCTTCGGAAGACCGGCCGCACGGACGTCCAGACCCTCATGCAGCTCGGCCTCCTGGACGCGACGTACATCTTGGCACACGGGATCAACGCCACCGAGACCGACATCGGACAGATGGCGGACGCGAGTTGCAGCTCGGTCTACACCCCGACGAGCGAAGCGGTGCGCGGCGGCGGGATTGGCCCCGCCGTCCCGATGCTTCGGGCGGGCGTCAATGTCGCCCTCGGCTCGGACGGACCGATGGTGGACTACTCCGTGGACATGGTGGAACAGATGAAGGCCTGCTCCTTCCTCCAGAACACCAAGCACCTGGACCCCACCGCCATGAGTCCGGAGCGATGCCTGGAGATGGCCACGGTCAACGCGGCCCGGGCCCTGGGGATGGAGGGGGAAATCGGCTCAATCGAGACGGGTAAGCTGGCCGACCTGGCCGTCTTCGACCTCCGCACGCCCCACGCGGCGGTCGTCCACAACCCGATCTCAAGCCTCGTCTACTCCGCGAAGGGGACCGACTCCATACCCTCGTTGTGGACGGCCGGATCGTCATCGAAGGGGGAGCGCTCATGACATTCTCGGACGAGGAAAAGGTGATACGGGACGCGACGGCCCGGGGAAAGGAGATCGCGGAGAAGGCGGGGCTGAAGGAGCGGGCCCTGCCTCGGTGGCCGGGGCGAGAATCGGACCCTTAGCCGTATCCGCCCGGGCGGGACGAAAAGACCCGCAAGGCGCTTCCAAAAAGGTTTCTCAGGCCACTCCTAAATATACCGCTGAAACAGGATCATCATCCCCAGCGTGACGCTCACCAGCAGGCCGACGGTGGACTTGCCGCACTTTTCGTACGCCTCGGGAAGGAGCTCGAGGAACACCATGAACACCATCGCCCCCGCCGCGAACCCGAGGCCGTAGGGCAGGAAAGGACGGAAGAACTCCACAAAGAGGAATGCGGGAACTGCCATGAGGGGTTGGGGCAGGGAGGAGAAAATGCTCCACCCGGCGCAGGCCGGAACGCTGATCCCCTTGGGCCGCATGACCGCGCTGATGGCGAGACCCTCGGGGATGTTGTGGACGGCGATCGCGATGGTAATCAGGGCCGCCAGCTTCGCTCCGCCCCCGAACGCGACGCCGACCGCCACGCCCTCGGAAAACGAATGGACGGTCATGATGCCCAGGACGAGCAGAACCTGCCGGGCGTTTCCCCCTTTCAGGTCCATCACCGAGACGTCCCGCCCCTCCAGCAACCGGTGGCCCGCGAGGATGAAGAGCACGCCGGCCCCCGCGCCGGCCAGCGTCTCCCAGGCACCGTGGCTCGTCCCCTCGATGATCAACCCGAAGCTCGCCCCCAGCATCAGCCCGGAGGCGATAGCGTTGGCCTGCGAAACGGCCCTCGCGGAGATTTCCTTTATAAACAGGAACGGGACCGCCCCCAGGCCGGTCGCGAGGGCGGTGATGAGACCATAGACGAAGACGAGAAGAACGGTTTCGGTCATCGGAAGCGGCCCCCCCGCCCTAAACGAAGAAACCCTTCAACAGGACCACCCCCCCCGTGGCGAAGCTCACCAGGAAGGCGATGCCCGTGTGCCCGGCCCGCTCATAAGAGCCGGGGAGAAGCTCGGTCATGACGAGATAGACCAGCGCCCCCGACGCGAACCCCAGCGCCCAGGGGAGGATCCCCGGAACGGCGGGCGTGACCGAGAAGGCCACGATGGCCAGGAGGATCTGGGGAACATTCGTGACGATGCACAACCCGGCGCACTCCCCCAAGGACATGGTTCTCGTCCTCAGGAAATCGATCAGAACCATCGCTTCGGCGATATTGTGGACGGCCAGCGCGAGGGCCATGAAAATCCCGAGCTTCAGGCTCACCGCCATCGCGACGCCGATTGCAACCCCCTCCGAGGCGGAGTGGAGAGCGTTGAGGAGAATGAACTTCGCGCCGTAGCCCGGCTCGTACTCCTCCGCGGGCTTCGTCTCCAGCTCCTTCGTCTCGGTGTACGCATGCGTCCAGTAGGTGTACGCGACCCCCAGCCCCCCGCCGAGGACCACCGGCAGGGTCGCGCGTCCCAGTCCGTCCGCCATCAGGACATACCCGGCCCCCAGCATCAGGCCCGACGCCAGCGCATAGGCCCAACCGACCCACCGCACGGGGACACTCGCGCCGCGACAATAGGGCAACGCGCCCAACCCCGCCAATCCGGCCGCCAAGGACGAGAAGAGAACGACAGTCAGAACCGCTTCGTTGGAAACGGCTACTTCCATGAGCTCGAAACCAGACCTTTCCGGAAGCCACCACGCTCAATCCGGGGGAATCCCGAGAACATCGTCCGGATGCACGGCGTTCGAAAGCACGGGGGGTCGGCCGGCGGGACGGGGGGATCGACGGTCAACAGGGGAAGGCGTGCAACGCTCCGGCGGGGGAAAGTCCCTCACAACCTCCGGCCGTCCGGCGGATGGAGGGTGCGCCGGTGCGCGGAACCGAAGAAACCGGACTTCACACCGTGGCAATCCCGGCACTCTTCGGCCTCCCGATACTTTCGCACCGTGTAGCGCGGCCTAACGCCCGCCATGTGGTTCGCGGCCGCGAAATCCCGGTGCACATGGCAGGAGCGGCAGTAATTGCTGATCACCCGGTTGTTCTCCGACGCCAGGAACTTTCCGCTCAGGGCCTGTTCGAGAGGGTCTTTCTTGCACGAGGCCAAGCCAAGCACGATGGCCGCCGCGGCGGCGGCGAAGACTAGACCCACCCACCGGGCACCGAGGCGTTGGTTCGCGCGTTCACGCAACATTGTCCTCTCCGTTCATCGAACCGCCTCCTCCGGCCGCGCAGCGTCCGGGACGGGGATGGGGTAGTCTCCGGTAAAACAGGCCGTGCAGTACATCTCCTCGGGAGCGCCGGGCGTCAAGCCGGCCCCTTCAGGCGGATGGTCTTTCGCCGCGTCGAGCATCCCCTCCAGGCTCAGGTACCCCAGGCTGTCCGCATCCAGGAAGCGGCGAATCCCCTCCACCGAATGCGAGGCGCCGATGAGTTCCTCCCGGCTCGGCGTGTCGATGCCGTAAAAGCACGAGTGGGTGATGGGGGGCGAGCTGACCCGGAAGTGCACCTCCCGTGCGCCCGCGTGCCGGAGCATCTCCACGATCTTCTTCGCCGTCGTCGCCCGGACGATGGAATCATCCACCACGGCGACGCTTCGGCCTTCCAGCAGGTCGTTCACCGGGTTCAGTTTGACCTTCACGCCGAAATGCCGGATGGATTGGCGGGGCTCGATGAACGTCCGGCCTACGTAGTGGTTCCGCACTAGACCCAGCTCGAACGGCAGGTCCGCTCGCAGCGCGTATCCCATCGCGGCGGGAACGCCGGAATCCGGAACGGGGATCACCAGATCCGCCTCCGCCGGATGCTCTTCGGCCAAGCACCTGCCCATCGCCTTGCGGACCCGGTACACGTTGCGGCCGAAGACCCGGCTGTCCGGCCGGGCGAAATAGACCAGCTCGAACACACACGGTGTCGGCGTCTGGGGCTCGAAAGGCCGGATGGACCGGACGCCGGACGCCTCCACCACGACCATCTCGCCCGGCTCGACCTCCCGGGTCGCTTCGCCTTCGATGAGATTGAGGGCGCAGCTCTCGGAAGCCAGGACGTGGGCGCGGCCCCGCCGCCCCAGGAAAAGCGGACGCAGGCCCCGCGCGTCCCGAACGCCGATGAGCTTGTCTTCCGTCATGAGCAGCAGGGAATAGGCCCCCTCGACCCGGCCCAGGGCCTCGGCTGCCCGCTCTTCCAGTGTGTCGCGCTTGGAGCGGGCGATAAGGTGAACGATCACCTCCGTGTCCACCGTAGACCGGAAAATGGCCCCCTCTTCCTCCAGCGCCCGGCGCAACGCGGGGGCGTTAATCAGGTTTCCGTTGTGCGCGACGGCCAGGCCACCCTGGGAATAGGTGACCACAAAGGGTTGGGCATTGGAGAGATCGCTCGATCCGGAGGTCGAGTACCGGTTATGCCCGACGGCCAGGCTCCCCGGTAGGCGGCTCAGACGCTCCTGCGTAAAGACATCGGCCACCAGCCCCATGCCGACCTCCACGTGCAGCCCGGCTCCGTCGGAGGCGACGATGCCCGCGCTTTCCTGTCCGCGGTGTTGCAGGGCGTATAGGCCGAGGTAGGCGATCCGGGCGGCCTCCGGGTCGCCCAGAATTCCGAATACCCCGCATTCGTCGCGGAAATGGTCAGCCATGAGTAATTGAGAACCGGGAAAAGGAAGGGAGGCGGCGTTTTTCAGTTCTGGAACGCGATCAGAATCTTGGAGGATTCGCCCCCGACCGCCACAGCGCCGTGAACGGCCTCGGCGGAGATCGTGATCACATCCCCCACGTCCAGCCTGACGGGTTCTTCTTCGATGATGAGCTTCATGCACCCCTCCAGGACAATGATCCACTCTTCCTGTTCGTGGGTGTGATACGGGATCAGGACACCGGGGAGCTGAACGGCACCGAACACCTTGAAGTCCCGATCGGACATGGCCTCGACGATCTCCTCCAGCTCGGCGCCACAATCCAACCATTCCTGGACAGTGCCCACGGAGTAATAGGAATCTACGCTCATGATGCGAACACACTCCCCGAAGACCGGGCGGAAAGGCCGGGACCCCCGGCCCCTCCAACCACACCTTGATTCCATCCATTATAGGCGGCCCCTGCCTCGACAAGTCAAGCGGCGGACCCCAATCGGACCTCCCGGTGCCTTGCCAAGAATCCGGCCGGCCGGCGGCCGCCATGAATGAAGGAAAGCAATTTTCATTCCTCAACGAAAAATCGGACCGCGCTCCCTCAAGCCGGACCGAGCACCCGCTCCAACCCCGTGCGCCACGCCTTCCACAGGTCCCGGACGGGGACGCTCTCCGCCGCTCCCGCGCCGCCGGAAACCTCGACCGTGAAGGATTCCCTCGTCACGCGGCCCAGGACGTCGAGCGCCACACCCATCTCCTCGGCAAGCGTTTCCAACAGGGGCAGCTCATCGGGGGGCAGTGAGATCACCACCCATCCCTGGGCCTCGCCGAACAAAACCTCGTCCGGGCGTCCGTCCCGGGCAATTTCCACCGAAGCGCCCAGCGGCGGGTCGGCCAAAAGCCCGCTTTCGGCCAACGCGACCGCTAGCCCCCCGTCCGAGACATCGTGGCACGAAGAAAGAATCCCATCGGAGACGGCGCGCCGGCAAAGCCGATGCAGACCGGCTTCCCGCTCCAAATCCACCGGCGGACAAGGTCCCCGCCTCTCCCCAAGAACGTTCCAGAGGTAGGCGCTTCCTCCCAGCCCCGGTTTCGCGGCTCCCCCCCCCGACGGACCCAAGAGGACCACCGAGTCTCCCTCGCGCTGAAACGCCGCCGGACAGAACCTCGCCGCGTCCTCCAGCAGCCCCACCATCCCCACCGCCGGCGTCGGGTGGATGTTCTCGCCGCCGGTCTCGTTATAAAAGCTCACGTTCCCGCTGACCACCGGGACGTCCAGCGCCCGGCAGGCCTCGGATATCCCTTCCACCGCCTCGGAAAACTGCCACATCACCTCGGGCCGCTCCGGGTTCCCGAAGTTGAGACAGTCCGTAAGTCCGATCGGCTCGGCCCCGACGCAGGACAGGTTCCGGGCAGCCTCGGCGACGGCGATCCGCCCGCCCCCGCGCGGGTCCAGGACGCAATAACGGGCGTTGCCGTCCACGGTGAGGGCCAACCCCTTCGAGGTCCCCTTGACCCGGAGGACGGCGGCGTCTCCCCCCGGCCGCAAGAGCGTGTCCGTACGGACCATGTGGTCGTACTGGGAATAGATGAAGTGCTTGGAGGCGATGTCCGGGTGGGAGAGAAGCCGGAGCAACCCGTCCCTCAGGTCCTCTCCCGACAGGCCAGAGGGCAGCGCGCGCGCCTCCACGGGGGGGTGTTTCGGCTTACGCGGCGGAGACAGGGGTCTCGGCGGCCGCGGGACCTCGTCCACCAGGAGGGCGACGGGCAGGTCGGCCACGCAAAGCGCGCCGTCGAAAACACGCAGCCGCCTTTCCGCCGTGATCTCGCCGACGGCGGCGAAGGCCAAATCCCATTTCTCGAATATCTCCGCGGCCATCCGGAGCCCTTCGGGCCTGAGGACCATGAGCATCCGCTCCTGGGACTCCGAGAGCATCACCTCGTAGGGCGTCATCGCGGACTCCCGCCTCGGCACACGGGAGACGTCGACGCGCACGCCCACGCCCCCCCGGGCGGCCATCTCGGCCGAGGTGCTGGTGAGCCCGGCCGCGCCCATGTCCTGGATCGCGACGATCACGTCCGTCTCCATCAGCTCCAGACAGGCCTCGAGGAGAAGCTTTTCCAGGAAGGGGTCGCCCACCTGGACGGCGGGGCGCTTTTCCGCCGCCTCGCCGCCGAACGATTCCGACGCCATCGCGGCCCCGTGGATCCCGTCCCGGCCCGTCCGGGCGCCCACGTAGATGACGGGGTTCCCCGCCCCGCCGGCGACCCCCCCGAAGATCCGGTCCGTCCGGACGATCCCCAGGCAAAACACGTTCACCAGGCAGTTCCCCGAATAGGAGGAATCGACCGCCACCTCGCCGCCGACCGTGGGCACGCCGACGCTGTTCCCGTAGCCGGCGATCCCCGCGACGGCCTCCCGGAGAAGGCGCCGGTTCTTGGACTCCGATAGCGGTCCGAACCGCAGGGAATTGAGCAGGGCCGTGGGCCGCGCGCCCATCGTGAAGATGTCCCGCAGGACCCCCCCCACCCCCGTCGCCGCCCCCTGATAGGGCTCGATGTAGGAGGGGTGATTGTGGCTTTCCATCTTGAAAACCGCCGCGAGTCCGCCGCCGATGTCCACGACGCCGGCGTTCTCCCCCGGGCCTTGGAGGACGCGCGCGCCCTCGGTGGGGAGCTTCTTGAGGTACGGCTTGGAGGACTTATAGGAGCAGTGCTCGCTCCACAGGGCGGAGAGGATACCCAGCTCCGTAAAGGTCGGCCCCCGACCGAGGACCCCCAGGGCGTGGGCGAACTCGGCCGCCGTCAGGCCGTGCTCGGCGACGAGCCCCGGCGTGACCTCGGGATCGGCCGGGTGCGCGGCCGGGCCGGGGGGGGCGGGGAAGCAATCTGTCATGACTTCGAGGTGAACCCCTGGATGAGCGATTCGAGGAGCAGCCGTCCGTCCGCGCCGCCAATGGAATCCTCGCAGGCCCGCTCGGGGTGAGGCATCATCCCCAGGACGTTGCGGTCCTCGTTGCAGATGCCGGCGATGTTGAAGAGGGAGCCATTGGGATTGGCTTCTTCCGTCACGCGCCCGTCCGGGCCGGCGTATCGAAAGACAATCCGGTCCTCGGCCTCCAGCCGGCTCAACGTCTCGGGGTCGGTGAAATAGTTTCCTTCCATGTGGGCGATAGGAATCCGGAGGGTCCGGTCCTTGAGGTTTCGGGTGAACGGGGTCGCCCCGCTCTCGACGCGGACGTGAACGTCTCGGCAGATGAACCGGAGCGATCGATTCCGCAGCATGGCGCCGGGCAGCAGGCCGGCCTCGAGGAGGATCTGAAAACCGTTGCAGATTCCGAGGACGAGTCCGCCCCCGCGGACGAACTCCTCGACCGCCCCCATGACCGGCGAGAACCGCGCCAGGGTGCCCGTGCGCAGGTAGTCGCCGTAGGAAAACCCGCCGGGCAGGATCACGCAATCCAGGCCGTCGAAGTCCGGCTCCTTGTGCCAAAGAAACCGGGTCTCCTGCCCCAGGGCGTGCTTGAGGGCGTGATAGCAGTCGTGGTCGCAGTTGGAGCCGGGAAACGTGACGACGCCGAACTTCACGGGGAAAGCGATGCCTCTAGATGGGGGGTGGGCGGACGAACACGCATTTCCCGCCACCCCTTCGTGTGGTGTCTCCTAAATGTCTTTATACATCGAGACCCGAATTGTCCCTTCGCCGACCGGGCAAGATGCCCGGCCTACCGGTCCGTGGAAAACGAGTGTACTCAAGTCAGGTAGGGCGGGCATCCTGCCCGCCTTCAACTCCTATCGCCCTCGTGGGGCCATCTCTGCAATTCGTAAAACAACAATTTTATACCAAGCGTCCGTATGGGTAACCGGATAAGTGCATGGAGCCTAACCCTCTTCCGACCACTCGACCCGGAAATCCTCGATGACGGGGTTCGCCAGGACCTGCTCGGACATGGCGCGGAGGCGATCATCGAGGTCTTCCCCCGAAGAATGATCCAGCGCCACCTCGATGAACTTCCCCACGCGGACCTCCGTCACCTCGTCGAACCCCAGGGAGGCCAGAACGCCCTGGACCGCGAGGCCCTGGGGCTCCAGGACGCCTGGTTTGTACGTGACGTAGACCCACGCCTTGGGCATCAATCCTCTCCCTCCGGCCCGGCCGGAACCGGGCCCGATTCGGCGACGCCCCGGACGCGGCTCAGGACCTCCCGGTAGGCCTCCTCGACGCCGCCGAGGTCTCTGCGAAAGCGGTCCTTGTCCAGCTTCTCGTGCGTCTTCGCGTCCCAGAGACGACAGCCGTCTGGGGTGATCTCATCGGCCAGGAAAACCTCCCCGGCGGCGTCCCGCCCGAACTCGATCTTGAAGTCCGCCAGCAGGATGTCCCGCTCGAGAAAGAACGCCCTCAAGAGATCATTGTTTTGCGCGTTGGCCTGCCGGATCCGGCGCAGTTTTTCCTCGTCCCACAAGCCTATCACCAGGACATGGTCCTCGCTGAGAATCGGGTCTTCCAGGTCTTCACGGCAGCGACCTCGTAGAGGTCCAGCCCGTCTTCC
>CAYRGS010000080.1:563-16792 GCA_964423875.1 uncultured bacterium | reverse complement strand
GTGAGGAGGGCGGGCCGGTCGGCTACACCTTCGGACAGGTCGGCATGGGCGCCGCAACCGTGGATTACCGGGGCAACTGCGGAAACCTCTCCGCGGCGGTGGGCCCCTTCGCGATTGAGGAGGGGTGGATCGAGGCGGTCGAGCCCGTCACCCGCGTTGAGATCCTCAACACGAACACCGACAAGATGATCCTGGCCGAGGTGCCCGTCCGCGGGGGGGCGTTCCGGGCCGAAGGAGACTGCTCGATCCCGGGGGTTCCCGGAACGGGGGCGCCCATCCACCTGAGCTACGAGGACCCTGGCGGCGCGGTGACCGGGGTGCTCCTGCCCACGGGCAAACGGTCGGAACCCGTGGCCGTCCCCGGAAGGGAGGAAATCGAGGTCTCAATCGTGGACGCCGGCAACCCGGCCGTTTTTGTTCGGGCGAAAGACCTCGGCCTCGAAGCCATCCCGACTCCGGGGGAGGTGGACGGAAACCCGGACCTGATGGCCGCGCTGGAGCACGTCCGGGCCGTTGCGGCGGAGCGCTGCGGTCTCGTCGAGGACGCCCGGGAGGCCGCGGACCGGTCTCCGGCCATCCCCAAGGTCGCCCTCGCGGCGCCGCCGGAAGGGGACGCGCGGGAAGCCCACCTCTCCGCCCTCATCATCTCGATGGGCAAGGCCCACGGGGCCTACGCCCTCACGGGTGCCATCGCCACGTGCGTGGCGGCGAAGATCCGGGGAACGGTGGTTCACGCAGTCGCCCGGGAAACAGCGGGCGGGGGGGGAGAAGTCACCTTGCGGCACCCCTCCGGTGACCTGACGATGGAGGTGGACGTGGAAGAGACGGCGGACGGGATCCGGGTCCGGCGGGTCAAGACCGTGCGGACGGCCCGGCGGCTGATGGAGGGGTTTGTCCTGGTCCCCGGAGATTTGTTGAAGGCGGATCCGGCGGCGAACGTCTGACCCCGTCGATCTCCGAGCCGGGGGATCGAACCAGGAGAAATTGTGGCAACGAGAGAGAATCCGGCGGAGCGGATCAGGCGTCTCATGGAGCGGCCGGGGATTATCACGGCCCCGGGGGCGTACGACGCCCTGACGGCCCGACTCATCGAGGACGCGGGGTTTTCGGTGGTCTACGCCACGGGCGCGGGGATCTCGAACACCCAGCTCGGCTTGGCGGACAAGGGCCTTCTGAGCTTCGGGGAGATCCTCCACCAGGTGACTCGGATTGTCTATGCGACCGACCTGCCCGTCATCGCCGACGCGGATACGGGGTACGGCGGCCCGGCGAACGTGGTTCGGACGGTGCTCGAGCTGGGCCGGGCGGGCGGAGGGGCGATCCAGCTCGAAGACCAGGTCTTCCCCAAGCAGTGCGGACACTTCGAAGGGAAAGCGGTGATCCCCCCGGCCGAGATGGTCGGAAAGATCGAGGCCGCCCTCGAAGCCCGAGCAACGCTTGACGGCAGGGATGACGAGGGCCTGGTGATTATCGCCCGGACGGACGCGCGGGAGGCGGAGGGCCTGGACGCGGCCATCGAGCGGGCGCGGGCTTACGCCGCCGCCGGCGCGGACCTCACGTTCGTCGAGGCCCCGCAAACCCGCGAGGAATTGGCGCGCATCCCGAAGGAGGTCCCGCTCCCCCAAGTGGCCAACATGGTCGAGGGCGGAAAGACGCCGCTCCTCTCCGGCCTGGAGCTCGACGAGATGGGTTTCAAGGTGGTCCTGTTCGCGAACAGCGTCCTGCGAGCGGGCGCCAAGGCGGTCCAGGATGTTCTGCGCGTTTTGAAGGGGGAAGGGACGACGGCCGGCCATCTGGATTCTCTCATCACGATGGAAGAACGCAACCGCCTAACCCGCCTGGATGAGGTCAGAGAGTGGGACAGGAAATACGGAGGCCGCCCAGGAGACGCGTGAAGGGGGGATTCCCTTTCAATAAGAGCTCGTATGTTTCTCCGGCGCGGCGCGATAGAATGCCGGCGCCGGCGCGTGGAATCGTGGGTATGGGAGCGATAGGAATTGCGAATCGTTGAAGTCGGGGACATTCGGATCGGCGGGGGCGGTTTGACGCTCATCGCCGGTCCCTGCGTCATCGAGTCCGAGGAGGATGCCCTGGCGGCGGCCGTGCGGCTGAAGGCGATCTGTGCCGGGGCCGGCGTTCCCCTCATCTACAAATCCTCTTTCGACAAGGCGAACCGCTCCTCGATCAAGTCCTTCCGGGGGCCCGGGCGCGAAGCCGGGCTGGCGATCCTCCGCCGCGTCCGGGACGAGACCGGCCTTCCCGTTCTTTCCGACGTTCACTCGGTCGAAGATATCGAGGCCGCCGCGCCGCACCTGGACATCCTCCAGATTCCCGCTTTTCTTTCCCGCCAGACGGACCTGTTGGTGGCCGCCGCGAAGACGGGGAGGCCGATCAACGTGAAGAAGGGCCAGTTCCTCGCGCCCTGGGACCTCGGGAACGTCGTCGAGAAGCTGGAATCGGCGGGGGCCGAGGGCATCCTGATCACCGAGCGGGGGACCTCGTTCGGGTACAACAACCTCGTCGCCGACCTGAGATCACTTGTGATCCTCAGGCAGTACGAAAGGCCGGTGGTCTTCGACGTGACGCACAGCGGCCGCGGGTGGGGGGGGGGGGGGGGGGGGGGGGTGTTTTGGGGGGTAGACCGGGGTTTCGTCCCGGCCCTGGCTCGGGCGGGCGCGGCGGTGGGCGTGGACGCGCTCTTCATCGAATGTCACGCCGACCCGGAAGCCGCCCTCTCCGACGGCCCGAACATGCTTCCGCTCGACGACATGCCGGCGCTGCTCGATTCGGTGAAGGCCATTCACGAACAAGTCCGGTTCCATCTGTAGCGTCGAGCCTGTTTAGGGTCTCGGAAAGGGTTTTGGATATCGAGATCCGAACTGTCCCTTCCGGCCGGGCAAGATGCCCGGCCCACCGTTGAGTGGAGAACCGGTGTTTTCAAACCTGTAGGGCGGGCATCTTGCCCGCCTTCAACGCCTAATCGCTCTCGCAGGGCCTTCGCTACGATTAGGATGTCTCAACATATTTTGGAGACACCACACGAGGGGTCCCGTTTTTCGAGGGAGAGATTCGATGAGCATGGACATTCCATTTGGCACGTTCAACGATGAGCTGCCCGGGGGCCGCACGAAGATCACCGCCTACGTGGACTGCGTGAACCTGGAAAGGATGCTTCATGAAGTGGAGGGCCACCAAGTTACCGTCCTGACGAAGACCACCGCCTCCGAGAAGGAGAAAGTGGAGCTCGGGGGCCGTGAAGAGCGGTTGGCCTTCCGGGTGGACGAGCCTCCCCGGATTGGAGGGGGCGGCGAATTTCCGCAACCCCTTACGTACATCGCCGGGGGCGTCGGAGCCTGACTGCTGAGCAATTTGAAGATGTATTCTTCAATGATGAAACTCAGAATCCGGTCCGCGCGCGTTCACGTCGAGATGGATTTCTATCACGAAGGCTCCGTCCTCCAGGGGACTGTGAAGAGCGGCTGCTCGGAAACCCGGACGATTTTCGAGCTGGAATCGGACGAGCCCGAGGACAGGCTCCTGCTCCTCATCCGGAACGCCAAGGGCGGGTGTTTCGCCGAGAACATGGTCGAGCAAGCGGTTCCCCTGAAGAGCGTCATCAAGCTGAACGGCAGGGAGGTCGAGGTTCCGCCGGGTGGATGAGGGGCGTTGAATTCCGAGGTCAGGCGGAAACTTTTCCGCTTTTTCCCGCCAGAAGCATCTCCAACAGGATCAGCCCCACGCCGGTGGTGATGGCCGAATCGGCGACGTTGAAGGCCGGCCAGTGGTAGGCCCCCGCGTAAAAGTCGAGGAAGTCCACGACCGACTGGTGGAGGAGGCGGTCGATGAGATTGCCCACCGCCCCGCCCAGGACCAAGGACAGACCCAAGCGGTGGAGACGCTGGGCGGGGTCGGTCTTTCGGTAGTAGTAGACAATGCCGACGGCGACGATGAGCGTGATGATGATGAAGAAGGGGATGACCCAGGCCGGGTTTCCCGACGCGAGGAAACTGAATGCCGCGCCCGTGTTTCGGACATACGTTAGGTTGAAAAAGCCGTCGATAACGGGGATGGACTCGCCCAGAAAGAAACGCCTCTGAACGATGATCTTCGTGACCTGATCCAGCAGGACCACCGCCGCCGCAATGGACATCAGGCGCGCGAGGCGCGTCTTCCCGGCCGATCTTGACGCGGTGGCTGCGTTCATCTCACCCGCCCGTTATTCCAGGATGGCCGCGCATCGGCCGCAGAGCGTCGGGTGGGCCGCGTTTTGACCCACGGATGGAAGGACCATCCAGCAGCGCTCGCACTTCTCGCCCTCGGCCGCCTCGACCTGGACTGTCCAGGGGGAAGCCCCGTCCGGATTGGGGCCGCCCCCCCCCCCCTCCGCCTCCACCGCCGAAACGATGAACAGCGCCGGCAGGTCTCCGAGGTAGGGTTCGAGAAAGGTCCGGAACTCCTCCGAGGCGGCGATTTTCACCTTCGCGTTCAGCGCGCTCCCGAGGTCCCGACTTCGGCGGGCCTCCTCGAGCTCCTTGAGGACGCCTTCGCGCAGCTCGATGAGGCGCCGCCACCGCCCGGCTAGGTCCTCGTCCTGCTCCGATTCGTCGATAGCCGGAAACAGGGCCAGGTGGACGCTGGGCTCGCGGCCGGCCGGGTCTCCCGGAAGACGTTCCCAGACCTCTTCGGCCGTGAAGGCCAGGATCGGGGCCATGAGGCGGACCATCGCGTCGGCCAGCCGGTGCAGGACAGTCTGGGCGCTCCGGCGCGCCTCGGCATCGGCCTTCTCGCAGTAGAGGCGGTCCTTGATCACGTCCAGGTAAAAGGCCGACAGGTCCACGGCGCAGAAGTTGTGGAACGTCTGATAGAACGTGTGAAATTCGTACCGGTCGTAGGTCTCGCGCACGCGCCGAACCAGCTCCGCGAGCTTGTGAAGCATCCACCGGTCGATCTCGGGCAGCCGCTCATAAGGGACGGCCTCCCCCGATGGGTCGAAGTCGTAGAGGTTTCCCAGGAAGAACCGGAAGGTGTTGCGGATCCGCCGGTAGGCCTCCGAGTTGCGCTTCAGGATCTCCGGGGAGATCCGCATGTCCTCCCGGTAGTTCTCCGAGGCCACCCAGAGCCGGATGATCTCCGCGCCGTTCTGCTTGATGATCTTATCGGGCGCGATGACGTTTTTAAGCGACTTGGACATCTTCCGGCCGCCTGCGTCCACGACGTACCCGTGGGTCAGGACGGTCCCGTATGGCGCGCGCCCCCGCGTCCCCACCGAGGCCAGGAGCGAGCTGTGGAACCAGCCCCGGTGTTGGTCGCTCCCTTCCAGGTACAGGTCGGCGGGCCAGGAGAGCTCCGGGTGGGACTCGAGGACGGCGGCGTGCGTCACGCCTGAATCGAACCACACGTCCAGGATGTCCGTGACCTTCTCGAAATTCTTCGACCTGCAGGCTGCGCAGGCGAGGCCGTTCGGCGTGAAGTCCGCTGCGTCCCGGTCGAACCAGGCGTCGGCCCCTTCCTTCTCCATCCACCCGGCGGCCTTTTCGGCGATGCGGGGGTCGATTACCGCCTCGCCGCAGTCGGCGCACGTGAAGGCCGTGATGGGAACCCCCCAGGTCCGCTGGCGGGAGATGCACCAGTCCGGCCGGTTCTCGATCATCCCGTAGATGCGCTCGCGTCCCCACTCGGGGAGCCACTGGACGCCGTTGACCGCCTCGAGGGCCTTGGACCGGAGGCCGTTGCTGTCCATCGAGATGAACCACTGCGGGGTGGCCCGGAACAGGACGGGGTTGTGGCACCGCCAGCAGTGGGGATATTGATGCCGGATTTTCTCTTGTGCGACGAGCCGCCCGGTCTCCGAGAGGTGATGGATAATCTCGGGGTTCGCCTCCCAGACGCTCATTCCGCCGAACAGGGGCAGGTCCTTGTAGAAGCGGCCGTGGTCGTCCACCGGGCTGATCACCTCCAGGCCGTACGCCTGACCGGTTTCGTAGTCCTCCCGCCCGTGCCCGGGAGCGGTGTGGACCGCGCCGGTCCCTTGGTCGAGCGTCACGTAGTCGGCCAGGACGCCGGCCGAGTCCCGCTCCAGAAAGGGATGGCGGAAGACCGCGCCCTCGAGGGCCTTTCCGGGAAACCGGCGGAGGACGCGGTGGCCCTGTGCGCCGAAGACCTCCATCAGCGCCGGCGTCAGGCGCTCGGCCAGGATCCAGCGGCGGGTTTTCCCGCCCGCTTCCGCTTCCACCAGGGCGTAGTCGTACTCGGGGTGGAAGGCGACGGCCTGGTTGGCCGGGAGGGTCCAGGGGGTGGTCGTCCAGATGACGGCGGCCGTCCCTTCCGGTGCGTCTCCGATTTCCCCTCCGCGAAGATAAGGGAACTCGACGAAGACGGCGGGCGAGGTGTGGTCCTCGTACTCCACCTCGGCCTCGGCCAGGGCGGTGAGGTCGAATGTGCACCAGTGGACGGGTTTCAGCCCCCGGTAGACGGCGCCGGAGCGGAAGAACTTTTCAAGCTCCCTGACCGTGGCGGCCTCGAAGCTGTGGTTCATCGTCAGGTACGGGGCGTCCCACGCGCCGTAGGCCCCGAGCCGCTCGAACTCCCCGCGCTGAGTCCGCACGAACCGCTCGGCGAACGCCCGGCACCGCCGCCGCTTCTCCGGGGTGGGGATCGTGTCCTTTTCCTTCCCCAGCTCCAGGTCCACCTGGTGCTCGATGGGCAGGCCGTGGCAGTCCCAGCCGGGCACGTACGGGGCGTCGAGCCCTTCCATCGTCCGGGCGCGGACGATGAAGTCTTTGAGCACCTTGTTGAGGGCCGTCCCCATGTGGATGTGGCCGTTGGCGTAGGGGGGGCCGTCGTGGAGGATGAATTTCTTCTTCCCCCGCCGGGCCTTGCGGACTTTGGCGTACAGGTCCATTTCCTTCCAGCGCTCGAGCCGCTTGGGCTCGTTCACCGGGAGGTTAGCCTTCATGGGGAAGTCCGTCCGGGGGAGGTTCAGCGTTTCTTTGTAGTCGCGTTCTTCCGTCATGAGGGTTCGCACAATCCGGGAGTGACGATTTGCGGGGATTCGGACTTCAGCCATTCACGCCGGGGCGGCATGTCCTGACTATAAGTGCATCGCGGCCTTGGCCTCGTCCAAGGTTTTTCGCGCCTCCTCCCGGGCCTTCCGGCTTCCCTCCTCCAGGACGTCCCGGACGGAGTCCGGGTCCGAGAGGATCTTCCGCCGCCGCTCCTGGATGGGCCCCAGCATCTCGGTCAGGTTCCCGTGGAGGACCTTCTTGCAGTCCACGCAGCCGATCTCGGCGGTCCGACAGCCTTGGGCGGCCCACTTCTGCTCATCGTCGGACGAGAAGACTTTGTGCAGGTCGTAGACCGGGCAGACGTCGGGGTCGCCGGCGTCGTTGCGGCGCTTTCGGGCCGGGTCGGTCATCATGGTCATGATCTTTTGGCGCAGGGGCTCTCCCTCGTCGCCCAGGTAGATTGCGTTGTCGTAGCTCTTGCTCATCTTCCGGCCGTCGGTGCCGGGGAGCTTGGGGACCTCGGTCAGTCTCGGCTCAGGCTCGGGGAAGACCTCGGATTTCGAGATGTGGTTGAACCGGCGGACGACCTCCCGGGCCAGCTCGATGTGCGCCACCTGGTCCACCCCCACGGGCACCCAGTCGGCCTTGTAGATGACGATGTCGGCCGTCTGGAGGAGGGGATAGCCCAGGAAGCCGTACGTGCCCAGGTCCACGTGGGTCATCTGCTGCTGCTGTTCCTTGTAAGAGGGGACCCGCTCCAGCCAGGCCAGGGGGGTGATCATCGAGAAGAGCAGGTGAAGCTCCGCGTGCTCGGGGACCCTGGACTGGACGAAGATCGTGCTGCGCTCCGGATCCAGGCCGGCCGCCATCCAATCCACGGCCATCTCCGTGATGAGGGTCTGTAAGTTGCCGGTGTCGTTGTAATCGGTGGTGAGGGCGTGCCAGTCGGCCACGAAGAAAAAGCAGTGGTAGCTCTCTTGGAGATCCACCCAGTTTTTCAGCGCGCCGAAAAAGTTGCCCAGGTGCAGCTTGCCCGATGGCCGCATCCCGCTGAGGACCCGCTCCGGTTTCGCGTCCAACGATTGATTTCCTTCCTTTGACGATTTCGCCCCGATCCCGACGGGCCCAGCGGCCCCGACGGTTAGATCCTCAAAGCCCGTACATGCGGATGAGGACGTAGATGATCGGGAAGACCGTGTAGTCGAGCACTCGAAAAAAGATGAGCCCCAGCAGAATGAAGAACCCGTAGGGCTCGATTCGGCTGAACATGATCGAGCCTTGGGGGGGAAGCAGGCCGTTCAGGATGCGGCCTCCGTCCAGGGGCGGGATCGGGATCAGGTTGAAGACCATCAGCGCCAGGTTGATCCGGACGCATAAGTATACAATCAGAAACAGAGGCTTATGCCCCCAAAACACCTCTCCAAACTGCGGGTTGGGAATCCAGTGGTAAATCACGGTGAACATTGTCGCGAGGATGAGATTTGAAAAGGGACCGGCGAGGGCGATCCACATCATGTCCCGCCGGGGCCGCTTCAGGTTCCGGACGTCGACGGGGACAGGCTTTGCCCAGCCGATCATTTGCGTAATGATGAGCGCGAGCGTCCCGAACAGGTCCAGGTGCTTCAAGGGGTTCAGCGTCACCCGCCCGAGCATCCTAGCCGTTGGGTCGCCGAGCCGGTCGGCCGCCCAGCCATGGGCCGCCTCGTGAACGGATATCGCCAGCAGAAATGCTGGCAAAATAATGGCAAGCCTCTGAATCAGCAGGTTAATGTCCACGAATGCGGCTTCCTCAAACCGGGAACCAATCGAAACCTCTTAACAAACGCCCGGAACCCTGTCAAACGGGCGCGGTCATTTCACCCCGTGAAGGGTTAGGAGCCGCCGGACGTAAGCGCGCTCGTGGATCTCGCCCGCCTCGATGTCCCCGTCCAGCAGGGCGTCCCGCGCGGCCGCCAGGAGCTCCCCGTACAGGGGCCCCGGTTCCACGCCCATCGACAGCAGGTCCTTTCCCCCGATGGCCGGATTCACGTCTCGCAGATGGGTCAGGTACAAAGAGACGTGTTTCTTGGCCCGCTGGGAAGGTGCGACCGCCAGGCTGTAGAGCAGGGTCTCGATCTTCAGGGGGTGGAGGAGCCGGTAAACGGCGCTCGGCGGGACCTTTTCCCCGGAGAGTCCGGCCAGGATGTTCTCGACTTCCCGGCGGGCCTGGAGGGTTGGGTCGCATCGACGGCCGGGCAGGGCCAGGCGGGCGCATGCGGTCTCCGCCTCCTCATCGGTGAGATCCCCGAGCAGGCCCATGAGGTAGACCCGCCAAGCCTCCACCGGCTGTTCGGAGAACAGCAGCTTGAACCAAGCGAGGGCCCGATCGATGTCTCCGAAGCGCCGCCGGAGGGCGGGGGTTTCCCGGAGCCTCGGGTGGATGAACCGGAGCAGCTTCAACTCGCCCAGGCGGGCGACGCACCGCCAGGGCTCGGGCCCGTCGAGGATGAGTCGAAGCTCGGTGAACAGCCGCGTTCCCGAAAGGCGGTCGATCAGGTTGTCGCGGACGGCGTGGTCCAGGAGGGTCCGGGTTTGGGCGCCGATGGCGAATCCGTACCGTTCCGAGAAGCGGACGGCGCGAAAAGCGCGCGTCGGGTCCTCTATAAAACTGAGGTTGTGGAGAACGCGGAGGACCTTGTCCTTCAGGTCGCGCCGGGCGCCGAAGAAGTCCAGCAGTCTCCACGCTCCCTCGCCGTTCAGTTGGACGGCCATCGCGTTGATGGAGAAATCCCGCCGAGACAGGTCCGTCCGGATGTCGCTCATCTCGACGACGGGCAGCGCCGCAGGCTGTTCGTAGTATTCCACCCGGGCCGTGGCCACGTCCACCTTCCGGCCGTCGGGCAGCGTCACCACGGCGACGCCGAACCGGGGGTGCGCTTTGGAGCGTCCTCCCATCCGCGTCCCGAACGCCCGGGCGAAGGCGATTCCGTCGCCTTCCACCACGAGGTCCACGTCCAGGTTGTCGATGCCGAGCATCAGGTCCCGGATGATTCCGCCGACGAGGTAGACGCGGCAGTCTTGCGCCTCCGCCGCTTGCGCCGCCTCCTCGAGGACCTCGTACACGGGTCCCGAGAGGCGGTCGCGGGCCAGCGTCCGCACGCTTCGCGTGGAGGGTTCGGCCCGAAGGCTATCCGGGTTGCGCTCCTGTTGGAGGAGCCGGAGGGCGTCCCCCCGGGCGATGATTCCCTCCAAGGGGGCATGCTTCACGTTCGGATCGGTACGGCCCAGGACGGGAATTGCCTTTTGCCGGCGGCCCAGGATCAACTCCAGGGCCCGGTCCGCCGGGGCGTCGGGCGTCAGGGTCTCGAAGTTTCGGTTCATGGAATCGGCCACGCGATCCGCCCCGAGGCCGTGAAGGATGGCCTTCTCCACGACCGGGCGCGTGATCAAACCGGCGACGCGGCGCCCTTCCATCACGGGCAGGGTGTTGAGGTTGTATCGGGTCATCAAGTCCCCGGCATCGCGAATCGGGTCTTCCGCCCTGACGGTCCGCACAGGCGACGCCATGATCTCTCCGGCCTTTCGGCGGCTGTGCGTTTCCCGGTGGAGCCGCTCGATCATCCGGTCCCGGGCTTGGAAGAGTGTCAGGTCCTTGATTGAGGACGAGGCGGCGGAGGGATGGCCGCCTCCGCCGAAGGACGCCGCGACGGCCCCGACGTCGATCTCGGGGACGCGGCTCCGGGCGATCAATTGGACCTTTCCTTCCAACCGAACCAGAAAAAAGAAGGCGGGTGCGTCGTGGGCGGCCTGAAACTTCTGGGCGACCAGGGCGACGTCATCTACGTATTCCTCGCGGGAGGCCGTGGCGACGGCGACGGGAACGCCCAGAACGCGAATGGACTCGGCGGACTCCATCAGCTCGTGAAGGAGGGCGATCTGGACGGCGTTCAGCTCGCGGTGCACCCAGTCGGCCACGGCCGCCGGGTCCGCTCCCCGGGAGGCGAGGAAGGCCGCCGCCTCCAGGTCCCGCGGCGTGGTGTTGACGGAGGAAAAGCTTCGCGTGTCCGCATGGATTCCCAGGTTGAAGAGGGTGGCCTCCTCCGGGGTGATCGGAATGTCCCGCGTTCTCAGAATGTCCACCAAAATGGTCGTGGTCGCGCCGACGGGTCGGATGTCCTCGACGTCGGCCCGGAAATCCCGGACGGCCTCCGCATGGTGGTCGTACACGTGCACCGGGACGTCCGCGCGGTCGAGCAGCGTCTGAAACTCTCCGATCCGGGCCCTGGACTGGGTGTCCACGACGATGAGCCTTCCAACGGCGTCCGGTTCCACCTGGCGCGGCTTGAGGACCTGAAGAGCACAGCGCCCGGACCGGAGGAACTCCCGCACCGAGGATTCCTGAGAACCGGGGAAGGCCGGCGTCGCGCCGGGGTAAAGCTTTTTCGCCGCCGCCATGGCGGCCAGACAGTCGAAGTCGGCGCTGATGTGACAGGTGATCAGGTCCATGTGCTCCGCTCGTGACCGGAGGGGAGATATCTGTTGTCCGCGGAATCCACGGAGTCTTTCCAACCCCTTGAATATAGATTTCGGGGCGGGCCCAATCAATCAAGTCCGGCGGCGGGGCGCTTGGACGCGGGGTCTCCGGACAGGCGGAGCCGTCGGTCCGCCGGTGGTTTGGTTGAAAGGCGGGCGGGGGGGTGTTAGATTTTCATTAAAGGTGACCCACCGATTTTCTTGTGGATTCGAGGCACGGCATGCTCGGAAGCCGATCACTTCTGCGGAACCTCATTCTCCCGCTCTCTCTTTGCGCCGCCATCCTCCTGCCCGCTCTCTCCGGTTCGGACACCGCCAAGGAGCCGGACGGGCGGACCGTCCTCGTTCTGAACGTCGAGGGCGTCATCAATCCGGCGACGGCCGAGTACATCGTCAAGGGGATCGCGGAGGCGAAGACGCGGGGGGCCGAGTTGATCGTCCTGCAGTTGGACACCCCGGGCGGACTGGACACCTCCATGCGCATCATCATCAAAGCGATGATCTCCTCATCGGTTCCCGTCGCTGTGTACGTGGCCCCGGGCGGGGCAAGGGCGGCCTCGGCTGGCACCTTCATGACGATCGCGGCCCACGTGGCCGCCATGGCGCCGGGCACGAACCTGGGCGCGGCCAGCCCGGTGGCGGTGAGCGGCGGGATGGACGAAACCATGAAGAAGAAGGTCACCAACGACGCGGCGGCCTACATTCGGTCCCTGGCGAAGAAGCGCGGACGGAACGCGGACTGGGCGGAGATGGCGGTCCGCGATGGCGTGTCCCTCGGCGAGGGCGCGGCGCTGAATAAGGGCGTAATCGACCTGGTGGCCACCGACCTGAAGGCCCTGCTGCTGGCGGTGGACGGACGCAAGGTGTCCACGCCGGCCGGCGACCGGGTCCTGCGGACGAGAGGCGCCCGGGTGGTGGAGTACGAGATGGGCGTGCGCCAGAAGCTTCTGGCCGTCCTCTCCAACCCCAATCTGGCCTACATGCTGATGATGCTGGGGTTTTACGGGATCCTCTTCGAGATCATGAATCCGGGGACCATCTTTCCCGGCGTGGTCGGGGCCATCTGTCTCATCGTGGGCTTCTACGCCCTTCAGGTGCTTCCCATCAACTACGCCGGGCTGGCCTTGATCATTCTCGGCGTCATCATGTTCATCCTGGAGGTCAACGTGGTTAGCTACGGCGCCCTCAGCATCGGGGGGGCGATCGCGATGATCCTGGGGTCGGTCATGCTGGTGGACTCGCCCGCGCCGTTTCTGCGAATCTCCTACTTCGTGATCATCCCCGTGACCCTTCTGACCGCCGGTCTGTTCGTCTTTCTTCTCGGGCTCGGCCTCAAGGCCCAGCGGCGGAAACCCGTGTCCGGTTCGGAGGGTCTGGTGGACGCCACGGGCGTCGCGAAGGGGGCCATCGACCCTGAAGGCAAGGTGTTTGTTCATGGAGAGCTTTGGAACGCCCATTCCGTCGAGTCGATTGCCGAAGGGGAAACGGTTCGGATTGTGGCGGTCGAGGGTCTTTGTCTCGTGGTTGTGAAGGAGGCGTTGTCATGATTGGTGAAGGTGTGTTGCTCCCGATTGTCGTGATCTTCGTGGTCCTAATTATGGCCAGTTCGATCAAGGTCATGCGGGAGTACGAGCGCGCGGTCGTCTTTCGGCTGGGCCGGTTTCTCCGGGCCAAGGGGCCGGGGCTTTTCCTTTTGTTCCCCCTCATCGACCGGATGGTGCGGGTGAGTCTGCGGCTGGTCACCCTGGACGTCCCCTCGCAGGATATTATCACCCGGGACAACGTTACGGTGAAGGTGAACGCCGTGCTTTATTTCCGCGTTCTTGATCCCCAAAAGGCCGTCATCGAGGTGGAGGACTTCCTCTACGCGACCTCCCAGCTCGCCCAGACGACCCTGCGGAGTGTCCTCGGAGAATCGGAGCTGGACGACCTCCTGGCCGAGCGGGAGAAGATCAACCAGCAGCTCCAGGTAATCCTGGATAAGCAGACCGACCCGTGGGGCATCAAGGTCACCAATGTCGAGATCAAGCACGTCGATCTGCCCAGCGAGATGCAGCGGGCCATCGCCAAGCAGGCCGAGGCCGAGCGTGAGCGGCGGGCCAAGGTCATCCACGCCGAAGGCGAGTTCCAGGCGTCGGGCCGGCTGGCCGAGGCGGCCACCGTCATCAGCGCCGAGCCGGCGGCGCTCCAGCTCCGCTACCTTCAAACCCTGACGGAAGTGGCGATGGAGAACAACTCGACGTTGATCTTCCCCATTCCGATGGACTTGATCACGCCGTTCCTTCAGCGAGGGGGTCGAGAGTCGGGCGGCGGAGGGAAGGAATCCGTGGGCGAAGCCGGGGCGTGAGGTGGGCGCGCGGTCCGGAAAGCCGGTCTAAGGCTTGGAGATCGATGGCCCTGATCTCTTCCGGCGTGGGGGTGTTCAGCACGGCCAGCAGCGGCCGGTTCTCTTCGTAAGAAGAGTTCGCGGCGTCCCGGATTTTCTTGACCTCCGGGGGCGGCTTGGGGGCGGGCAGGTCGAGGAGAAGCTGTTCTCCCGGCGGGGCCGTCGCCGTGAAGGTCGCCGCGCTGCTTGTTTGGTCTCCCGGGTGTTTTGCATGTGAATGCTTGTTCCCGGAGACAGGCGGATTCGGCCGGATGACTGTAGGTTCGGTTGTGATTATCTGAGCTTTGTAATCATTCATCGCCTTGACCCTCCTTCCATGAGGGTTTTGCCTGATCTCTTATCGGCGGCGCGCGAAATGTGATGAGAGGTTTTTTCATCCCGCCGGAGATTTGCGAGGCCGAATCCGTTGTCCGATTCACGAAGGGATGTCCCCGCTATTCCCTCCGAAGGAACAAGACGTTTTGAATTTCAGGTCGAGCCGGGGCGCGAAGGCTGCCGCCTGGACGTTTATCTCGCCGGCCGTCCCGAGGCGCCCGGTAATTCCCGGGCGGGGGTCCAGCGGCTCATCCGGGAAGGGCGCGTCCGGATCGAGAGAGGCGCCGGGGGTCCCGCCGGCCCCGCGAAAGCGCCTCCTCCGGGTCAGGTTCCAAAGGCCGGGACGGCCCTGTACGCCGGGGACCGGATCCTCGTCACGGTCCCGCCGCCCGAACCCGTCGAAGTCGCGGCCGAGGACATTCCCCTGGACGTCCCTTATGAGGACACCCACCTGATCATCATCAACAAGCCGCCCGGACTGGTCGTCCATCCCGCCCCCGGCCACGCGCGGGGGACCCTGGTCAACGCGCTGTTGTCACGGGTTTCCGACTTGGCGGGAATCGGCGGGAAGCTTCGCCCGGGCATCGTCCACCGCCTGGACAAGGACACCTCGGGACTGATGGTCGTGGCCAAGACCGAGGCGTCCATGAAGGGGCTTCAGGCCGCCCTCAAGGCGAGGCGGATTGGGCGGATCTACCGGGCCTTGGCCGGGGGTGGAGGGCGGGGGGGGAGCTTTCCGGATGAGGGCCGGATCGAGGGAAACATCGGCCGACGGCCCGCGCACCGGAAGAGGATGGCGGTTGTGGACGGGGGAAGACCGGCGGTGACGCATTTCCGCGTCCTCGAGCGGTTTGGAAAACGCGCCCTCCTGGAAGTCCGGCTCGAGACGGGCCGGACGCACCAGATTCGCGTTCACCTGGCGCACCGGGGGAGTCCGGTGATCGGGGACCGGGTGTACGGCGTCCGCCGCAAAGGAGACCCGGCCATCGATCGCCAGGCGCTTCACGCGTATTGTTTGACCTTCGATCACCCGGTGACGGACGAGCCCATGCGGTTCGAGGCCCCGCCGCCCGAGGATTTTCAGAGGGCTTTGGATGAGCTGCGGGGCGAAGGCGTGAAGATTCCTTCGAAATCGGCCGGTGTGGACCCGTAAGGGAGGGGCGGATGAAAGCGTTGAAGAGCTATGCGTACGGCGAATGGGTCGAAGGCGCGGGCGAAGGCCGGTCCGTTCACAACGCGGTGACCGGGGCGGAGATCGCCTCGGTCGACAGCGTCGGCCTGGATTTCAGGCGGATGCTGGACCACGCGCGGGAGGCGGGCGGTCCCGCCCTGCGAGGGCTGACGTTTCCCCGGCGGGGGGAGCTGCTCCGGAGCGCTGCCGGGGTCATCCAAGAGAACCTCCCGGAGCTATATGAAATCGCCTACACCTACGGGGCCACGAAGGCCGACGCCTGGATGGACATCGAGGGCGGGCTGGGGACCCTCCTGGTTTTTTCGGGTTTGGGGCGAAAACAGATGCCCGACTCCACCTTCCTGGTTGACGGCGAGATCGAGGGCCTGTCGAAGGAAGGGACGTTCGTGGGCCGCCACGTCCGGGTTTCGCCGGAAGGGGCGGCGGTTCAGATCAACGCCTTCAACTTTCCCGCGTGGAACATGCTGGAGAAGCTGGCGCCCGCCCTGTTGGCCGGCCTGCCGTCCATCGTCAAGCCCGCCACCCCGACCTGTCCGCTGGGCCACCGCATCGTCGAGCTTCTGGTGGAATCGGCCGTCCTGCCCGAGGGCGGTCTTCAGATGATCTGCGGCGGCGTCGGGGACCTCCTGGATCACCTCACTTGCCAGGACGTTGTTTGTTTCACGGGGTCCGCCAATACGGCGGAGGTGATCCGGAGCCACCCCAACGTCGTCCGGAATTCCGTCCGCGTCAACATCGAGGCCGATTCCTTGAACTGCGCGATTCTCGGACCGGATTGCGAAGCGGGCTATCTGCTCGACGGCTTTCCGCGCACGATTGC
>CAYRGS010000080.1:0-553 GCA_964423875.1 uncultured bacterium | reverse complement strand
AGCGTATCCGACTCCGGCGGGCCCCAGGTGGCGGCGGGGCAGAAGTGCACGGCGATCCGCCGGGTGATCGTTCCCGAGAGCCTGGAGGCTTCCGTCATCGACGCCCTGCGGGGCCGTCTGGGGAAGACCGTCATCGGCGACCCCTCGGCCGAGGGGGTCCGGATGGGGCCCCTCGTCAGCTGGGCCCAGGTGGACGCGGCCCGCGCGGGCCTGGCGGAGCTGGCGAAAGAGGCCGAGATCGTCTTCGGCGATCCGGAGGGGTTCGAGGTCACCGGGGCCGACAGGGACAAAGGCGCGTTCTTTCCCCCGGTCCTTCTCCACTGCAAGGACCCGGCGGCGGCCGACGCGGTTCACCGGGTCGAGGTCTTCGGTCCTGTGGCGACGGTCATGGGTTACGGCGACGCCGAAGGCGCCGTCCGCCTGGCCCGCAAGGGCGGAGGCAGCCTGGCGGCCTCGGTGTTCAGCGAAGACGAGGGTTTCGTCCGGGAGGTCGCGTTCGGGATGGCGCCCTATCCCGGCCGGCCGCTTGTCATGAACGAGGCGGCGTCGCACG